>NZ_CP066775.1:616297-924446 GCF_009754905.2 Mucilaginibacter ginkgonis
TTACTACACTTTGGATGGCAGTACACCCTCTGTATCGTCAACGCAGTATGTGAATCCGATTACGATAGCTGCTACCACAACCGTAAAGACCATCGCCGTAAAGAACGGCGTAAGCAGTTTTGTAAACGCGGGCACCTTTTATAAAAGCCGCTCGGATATTAAACTAACAGTAAAGAATTATTTGCCCGGTTATGCGGCATCAGGCAATAACGCTTTGATAGATGGCTTACATGGCACTACCAACTGGCGTTTGGGGAATTGGCAGGGGTTCCAGGAGCATGATCTGGAAGCGGTTGTCGATCTGGAAAGTATAAAATCAGTAAAATCAGTTTCGTTAGGTACGCTTCAGGATACACGGGCCTGGATAGTTTTCCCTAAGTCGGTTGATTTTTTTGTATCAGATGACGGCAAAAACTTTAAGCTAGTATCTACGCAGGCTACCAAGGTGCCGATAGATAATCTTGAAATACAGCTGCAAAAATTTACTGCTGAACTGAATGTCAAAGCACGATACATCAAAGTTGTAGCGCACCAGTTTGGGCCGTTGCCTGCATGGCACGAGAGCGCGGGGAAGCCGTCTTACATATTTGCCGACGAGATCACTATCGAATAGCGGATGATACATGACATTAAGGCTTTCCTGGATGCTAAAGCAGATCAGTATAACCGGCCGGAGTTTATCGAGAACGACCCGATAGTTATCCCGCATTCGTTTAGCGGTAAGCAGGATATCGAGATCATGGGCTTCTGGGCCGCGATACTGGCCTGGGGGCAGCGTGTTACCATCATCAACAAATGCAGACAACTGATAGCCCTGATGGATGGCACGCCCTATGATTTCATCATGAACCACCGGGAGCCAGACCTGCAAAAGCTATTGCAGTTTAAGCACCGTACTTTTAACGATGTTGATACGCTGTATTTTATCAGTTTTTTTCGTTACCACTATGAAAGGTTCAATTCGTTAGAAGAGGCATTTATCCCAGCACCCCCCGACCCCCTGAAGGGGGAGGCAAATTTTGAGGTTAACATGTTGAATATTGATGCTCCCCCTTCAGGGGGTCGGGGGGGCTCAAGGGGTTGGGGGGTCGAAGCCGCCCTAAACCATTTCCGTGAATATTTCTTTTCCCTGCCGGACTATCCGCACCGCACCAAAAAGCATATCTCTTCGCCTATGCAAAAATCTACCTGCAAACGGCTGAATATGTTTTTGCGCTGGATGGTACGCGATGATGACCGCGGTGTAGACTTTGGTATCTGGCAAAAACTAAAACCTGCCGACCTGATCTGTCCCTGCGACCTGCATGTAGACCGGGTAGCCCGCAGCTTAAAACTCATCACCCGCAAACAAACCGACTGGCAAACCGCGGTAGAACTGACTGCACATCTGCGAGAGCTTGACCCGCTCGATCCCGTCAAATATGACTTTGCCTTATTCGGATTGGGGATAGAAGAGAAATTTGGCTTTGGGCTGTAACAAAAAAGCCGCACCGGATTCCGGAGCGGCTTAAAATCATCGATCGAAATATTATTTACGGGAATTTTACGCTCCTGTATTGCGATACGTCTGCCAGTGGAATGGTTGAGTTGTAAGTTTGATTGATGGCCTTGATGAACTGGTTTGCAACAACCGCGTAACCGCGTGGCGTTAGGTGCACACCGTCTAAGGAGAACAGTCCGCCGCTGATGAAGTTAGAGTTCAGGCTCACCCCGTTAACCACCAGTCCGTTTGCTTTCACACCATTTAAAAAAGTGTACATATCTGCAACGGCAAGGCCTTTAGATGCTGCAACCGTCGCGATGGTGTTGTTATAAGAAGTAACATAATCGCGCACGATGGTAACTTCATTCGCGTCAAGCACATACTGGTTTTCAATTGGTGTAAGCGGCGTTAAACCGTAAGGTAGATTCCCTGCAGGCGTGCTTACCAAAGTGCCGATCTTAGATGTTGGGAAGGTAAGCGTGATCAGGTCGCTTGCTGTGGCTACGCGTGCAGCGTAAGTTGTGTTGGCGTTATCTGTCGTCGATTTCGCGTTCACATATAGAGCAGTTACAGATGGGTTTGCTTTTTGTACCGATGCGAGGATAAGGGCAGGCGTAACCGTGTTGAAAAACGGAATAGCGGTAACGTCCGGAATGGTAGCGCAAACACCTTTTTGGCCGCTCGCGGTCATCTTAGTGATCAGGGCAGTGTATAAAGCAGTAAAGGTGGCCTTGTCGGTCAGCACATCGCCTGCACCCCCGCTTGTCGCATAACCCAAAGCATCATTATTACCTAACCAGTTGGTAAAGAATGTAAACGGTTTAGCGGTAACAAAATCGAGGTACGTCTGCGTATGTGTACCTTCTGCACCCGGAAGTAGTCGCTCGAAATAACCATTAAGATTTCCGTAAGATGCAAGCGTAATGTGCAGCAACTTTATGCCCGGTACGCCGTAGTTATTAAAATCTGTACCGCTATATTTAGTGTATGTGGTAACGTTTCCAAAACCGGGGATTGCTGTTACACCCGATACAGCCAGGTTTGTGGTCACCGGCGCCGTGATCGGACTGCCATTTGCATCAAAGCCTGTAAGCGATAAGTAGCCCGAGCCATTAGCCTGCGCGTCTGTAAATAAAGGCTGGGTGAATGTACCGCCACCGACAGATGCCATTTGTTTGGCAATGATGGATGGGTAAGAGTTTTGCTGCCCTTCCAGGTAAAGGCCGTTATCTGCATAGCCTGCGGTGAGCGAATTGCCTACAGAGATGTATCTTGAAAAATCAGCATTGCCTTGTGTGGATACCGGTGTCTGGAAAGTTGGTTTACAGGCGCCAATGGTAAGCACGCCCGCGGTTAATAAGAATATATTTTTAAAGTTCTTCATTGTCAAATCGGTTTACCAGTGATAAGTTAAAGAAATGCCCGGGATGTAAACGTTGGTTTTGTATGTACCCGACAACTGCGTTTCGATGGTTGTTTGGGTGCGTGTCATCAAATGCTCGTACTCAAAAGATACGTCAACAGTTAGGTTGCGAGTTGCTTTGTAACCTAAACCTGCTGTCAGGAAATAGCGGTTAGCATCCGGCACTTCGGGGCTGACATAACCATCCTGAACAGGGGTAGAAGCATAGCCGCCACCAATGCGTAAGGCTAACTCTTTCGGGATGGTGTTAGGGTGTTTGGCATCACCTGCGTATTGCAAACCACCACGTATGCTAAACGCGTTTTTATAATTGCGCGGCGAATAAGTGTCTTGCAAAGTCGCTGTATTGTTGGCATAATCAAAAGCTAATGCCTTATATACGTCCCATTGAACAAAGTTCGCATCAACGGCGATAGTCCATTGCGATGTTGGCATATAGCCTAAACCAACAGACGTTGTAGCCGCAAGGGGTAAAGTCGCGGTAAAGGTATTTGGCTGCGGGAAGTTGGCCTGAACCGAAGCCGGAACGGTAAATATCGCGTCGCCGTTATTGATAGTGGTCGAAACTTTAGAGCGGTAATCAACACCGATGCTGAACTTATCAGTAGGTTTTAAGTAAACGCCCAAATTGAAACCTGTGCCATGGCCGCTGCCTTTTAACTGGGCCTGCCCGTCTGATCCTGTGCTGTTGGCCAATGGGATAGCACGGGTGAGGTTCACGGTACCATGGTTGTAAACAAAACCACCGCCAACGCTTATCCATTTTGCCAGGCGGATACTAACCGTAGGCTGAAAATATATCGCTTTAAGGTCAAGGCTTTCCAGTACATATTTACCTGTCCAGTTGTTGCCCCAATCTACCAAACCACCAAATGGGGTATAAACACCAAGGCCTGCTTTCCACCATGAATTTTTCGGCCCGAATACAGCGTATGCTGAAAAAGGGGTAGCCACTTTATCAGCGCTTTGTGCAACGTTTACAGAGCCTGCTGCCTGGAAAGCGGGTTTAAAAAATAATGGGCTGATGCCTGCCTGGATAGAATTCTCGGGCAGCATGGCTACCGCGCCGGGGTTAAAAAAGATAGACGCGCCGTCTTGCACCAAGCCGGTACCTGTATGGCCCATGCCAATTTGTTTTTGGCCGGCCACGTTGACCTGGAAACCCTGCGCTAACACCATTGCCGGCGCAAATGCCAGCAGCATAAGTAATAGTTTTCTCATATATAAAATTAAGTATTGGGTCGCGTGTTATAATTGGTTTTAAAACACGGGTACAACGTTATAAAAATAAAATCAATTATCTTTAAAAACTTACTGACAATTATGTCTGCTTTCAACAATGATGTGTGTTGGTAAAGTGCTCGAAACCAATTATTTACAAACTTGAAAAATGAAAAAATTATTTTTTGCGCTGATATTGTTCAGCACTATTTTTATTACAACTACAGCGATGGCCCAGGCCGATAAGATCGAAGGCTTATGGTACAACGACGTTAAGAGCGGTAAGATAGAAATATTTAAAGGCCACGACGGCAAGTTTTACGGAAAGGTGGTTTGGCTTAAAGAACCGCTTAAAGATGGCAAGCCAAAATTAGATGATATGAACAGCGACCCAGCATTGCGCACCCGCCCGCGTTTAGGATTACAGGTATTGTCAGGATTTGAAAAAGACGGTGAAAATAAATACACCAACGGAACAATCTATGATCCGCTTAATGGTAAGACCTATAGCTGCAAAATAACTTATAAAGGCAAAACGCTTGATATACGCGGGTACATTGGTATATCGCTATTCGGGCGTACAACGGTATGGTCAAGAGCAGAATCTTAACAGATCCTGCTCCTGATCATTATCTAGCTTAACGTCCACTCCGGGCGTTCGTAGTGGCAGGTATACCCGTAAGGGTGTTTTTGCAGGTAGTCCTGGTGCTCTTCTTCGGCGTTCCAGAAATCGCCGGCAGGCACAACTTCGGTAACTATTTTACCGGGCCATTTACCCGATGTTTCCATCTCCTGTATCAGCGCTTCGGCAGTGGCCTTTTGTTCATCTGTTAGATAAAATATAGCCGAGCGGTAAGAAGTGCCCAGGTCATTTCCCTGGCGGTTGCGTGTTGTTGGGTCATGTATCATAAAGAAGTATTCCAACAACTTACGGTATGATAGTTTCTCGGGGTCAAAAACGATCTCTATGCCTTCGGCGTGTGTGCCGTGGTTGCGATAGGTAGCGTTTGGAACATCGCCGCCTGTGTAACCAACTACTGTTGATATTACGCCGGGTTGCTGTCTAACCAATTCTTCTACTCCCCAAAAGCAGCCTCCGGCCAAAATTGCCTTTTCTGTATTCATAATATTATTGTGGTTCCAAGTATACGTGATAACCCACAATTATACAGAAAGGTTTATATGGCCAATGCAATATTTCGGCCGGAGGTTCACTCAAGGGGTCATCACCAATCATCGATTTTCTTTCAACGCTGTAAACTCTAACCTGCGGTTCTTTTGCCGTCCTTCAGGATTATCTGCGCCATTCGGCAAACTGTTAGGCGCGACAGGGCGACTGCGGCCATAACCACGGGCGAAGATCCGCGACTCGTCTATCCCTTTTGATGTGATATAGTTTACACAGCTTTGCGCGCGGTCTTGCGACAACTTCAAATTGTAGGCGTCGCTGCCAATAGAATCTGTGTGTGCGCTCAATTCAACTTTTAAAGCCGGGTTGTCTTTCATAATGCCGACCAAATGGTTAAGCTCTTTCTCAGACTCGGGCCGCAGATCCGCGTGGCCGAAATCAAACAAAATGTTCTTTAACGCGATAGGTTTGCCTACCACAAAGCTTTGCATGCAGGCATCCAGCTTGCGCAGGGTGTCTGTGCCATTGGCCAGAACCGGGAATGTCCCCGCGAAATAGCCGGGCTTCTCAAAGCTAATAACCATTGGCCGCTTAACGCGGATCTTAAATGTATAGCTGCTAACTTTTTCGAGGCTCATCACACTGATCACATTTTTCGTCAGCGAATCTTTTAGCGATACTTTCACGCCGGTAATGGGTTTCCCTGTCTCGCAGTCCACCACGTTTCCGGCCACGGAGAAACTCTGATCTGCAACGGTAAACAAGTCCAGGCAGCAATCAGATTCCCTGTCCGAACTGATAAAGAATTTTCTCGCATCCGCGGGGTTAGGAAAATAATAGAGGTCGTCTTTAGCAGAATTAACAGGCGATCCCATATTCAACGGCGTCTGCCATTTACCGTTTTGGCTGTAAGTTTCAAAGAGATCGAACCCGCCTAAGCCTGTAAAACCTTTTGAGCTATAAATAAGCTTGTTGCCACTCATAAAAGGCGCCTGCTCGTCGGCTTCGGTATTTATCACGCTTCCAAGATTGAAAGAGTTTATGGAATTGCCCGAGGGGTCCAGCTCACTCATCCAGATATCATATCCGCCATGACCGCCCGGTTTATTGCTTGCGTAGAAAATCTTTTTGCCATCAGCGGTAGCGAAAGGTTGTATAGCGTCAAAGCCATCGGCATTAACGTTTTTATTTAATGGGCGACGGGTACTCCAACTGCTGCCATTCTTTTCGCTTATGTAAATAATGTGGTGCGTTTTGTTCCCTTCGGTATACCAGCGCGTAAAGTACAAGCGGTTGCCGGCACCGTTTAATGATGGCGTACCCAACTCAACGTTCTTTTTACCATCATCAATAGTAAGTGGCAAAATTGCAGGCTGCGATCCTTCGGCGCGCGCAACGGTGTATACTTTATTTAAATGCCGCTTATCATTGCCAACCGATCTTGAAGAAGTAAATAAATACTGATCGCCATAGGCGGTTAAAGCATAGTTAGAACCATCGCTGTTGAACTGGCTCTTAAGTTTAGCAGGCAAATACAAGCCCGGAAACTGCATTTGCTCCAATGCAAAACGGCAATTAGCAATTTCGTGTTTCGCCAGGTTGCTGTACTGCTTATCGCCGGTGTAAGCGCTATCAAACATTTGTAATTGCTTTATCGCTTCCTCGAAATGCTGGTTGGCACGAAGGCACACGCCATACCACAACCTTGCCAATGGGTAAGCACTATTGTCAGGCTGATTTAGCAGTTTCAGGTACCAGCCCTCTGCCTCAAGGAAGTTTTGATAAAGCCGGTATGACTCTGCCAGCCGGAACATTACATACAACCGCTCCCCGGCATTTTTTTTGTTTGGCTTCGACTTGTTCGAGCCTTCATAAGGAATCTCGCCCATGCCGGTGATCTTAAGGCCGTCGGCTAATTTTTTGTAATAATAGGCAGCCTCATAATATTTGCCCGTGGCAAAAGCTTTATCTGCCAGCTGTTTTACATTATTTTCATACTGGGCCGACGCCGAACAGGCGATGAGGCCCATCAATAAGATAAGTAGGTATTTTTTCATGGCAACCTGGTTTAAAGCCTTGGGCAAATTGGTTCCGGTAGCGATAGATGTTTCAGGAATACATAACTTACAGATAACTCCAGCCCGCCGCGGCCGCCTGTTGCCTGGTTAAGTGATGAAGTATTAAAATCGTAGCTGGTGCCGATGATGAGGCTATTTACCCTAAAACCTACGTTGGCAACGGCGGCGTCGTTAACACGGTATAGTGCGCCAAGAATCAAACCCTTGTCATTGTCTATCTTAAACTCAGAATATAAGCCTGCCGCTTTTATCGAGGCCTTTTGCTGTTGAACGTACAGGAAGTTTGGCGTAAGGTCAAGGCTGTAACCTGCTTTAATCCGCACACCGCCGTGGAAAGTGTAGCGAAGCGGTATCCTGGCATCAAGTGCGTTACTGAAAGGGTCTTTGGGGCGATTAAGGTGGCCTACGCTTACCCCGCCAAAAACATTTGCAGACTTATCAGGCGTACCATCGTAATAAAACACACCAGCGTTGCTGTCAAAAACAGTAGTAACGGTATTAGTAAATGTTTCGAAGTTGTTGAGCGACGGGTCATAGCCAACGCCATTAAATTGGTTACCAAATTGCAGGTTGTTCATATTGAACGTACGGTTAACGATGCCCGCCTGCAATCCGAAACTGATTCGATGGTTACCATCATTAGAAATGGCAAAACCATAACTAAAAGAGCCGTAGCCGGTAAAGTAATTATATGAATTACTGCCTGCAGACTGGTCCAGCACGTTGATACCCAAGCCAATGTGGTCGTCGGCACGGAAATCGCCGGTAAGGCCACCCGTTTGGTAGGCGTTGTTGATGCTGGCCCACTGGTTTTTATACTGCGCGGTTAGCCTTGCATTGCCGTTGATGACCCCTGTAAGCGCGGGATTAAGCCAAAGAGGGTTAGCATAGTATTGAGAGAAATGGGCATCTACTTGTGCAAGCAATAGCTTACTGCTGCAAACCTGCAGCAGTAAGAAAATTATCAGTCTTAAGTTTTTCATCGGATGAGTGTTATAGTTCCTTTTTTAGAGATAGTTGTGTTGTCTGTAAGAGTGGCTTTTACGAAGTACACATAAACGCCAACCGGTTGGGCTACGCCCTTATAGGTGCCGTCCCAGCCTTGGGTTGGATTGTCTGTGCGGAAGAGTAATTGCCCCCATTGGTTGTACACATACATGCTTACCGCGCTGATGGACGCGCCGTATACATTGAAGGTATCATTGCGGCCGTCACCGTTTGGCGAGAAAGCATTTGGTACAAAAACCCGCTCGTTGGTAGTGACCACCACAGATGTTGTTACCACGGCAGATACCGCACCTGTTACGGGGTTCACCGCTTGTACCCAATAGGTAGCATTGGCATTGAGCTGTGGTGTTGTAAATACCGGACCGGTAAACATCGGCGACTCCATGCCCGGCGAGCTGTACCAGTTGAACACAGCACTTGCCACCGTTGAGGATGCCGTAAACGTGGCGGTATTGCCGGCTTCGATAGTCACGGTTGTTGGGTTGACGGTAAGATCAGGCGCAGGATTAAGCGCGACTGTAGCAGTGGCCCTCGTAGTTGTTTTAGCGCCGCTTGCAGGGTCAACTGCCTCGGCGTAGTAAACGGTGGCTGCAGTAATTGCAGGGGTTTTAAAGGTTGCGCCTGTAAATACCGGCGTTCCGCCTGTTGGCGTGGTGTACCAGTTAAATGTAGCATTGGGTGTGGTAGACGTTGCCGTAAAAGTTGCGGGCTGCCCGGCATTGATGGTTACGGTTGGTGGTGTCACAGTTACATTTGGTTCGATATTGATCACCGCTTTAGCCCGGTTATCTGATATCGCACCTGTTGTAGGATCAACGGCCGCGGCGTAGTAGGTAACGTTGCCTGTTACCGGCGGTGTTGTAAACACAGGGCCGGTGAATATTGGCGTACCGCCTGTTGGTGTGGTGTACCAGTTAAATGCCGCACCCGGGGTTGAAGAACTTGCGGTAATCGTAGCAGTCTGCCCGCTTGCAACGCTTTGAGTAGGTGGGACAACGCTTATAGATGGCGCAAGGTTTACCACGCCCGGTGCACGCGTAGCTGACGGAATGTTGGTAGCAGGGTCTACCGCTTCTGCATAATAAGTTACGTTGCCCGTTACTGGCGGCGTGGTAAACACAGGGCCTGTGAAAATAGGGGTGCCGCCCGTTGGCGTTGTATACCAATTAAATGTTGCACCCGGGTCTGTTGAGCTACCGGTAAATGTAGCTGTCTGGCTGGCACTCACAGTTTGCACCGGCGGGTTAACGGATATGCTTGGTGCATTACCTATGGTTACTGTCGCTGTTGCCCTGGTACCCGATGGTATGTTGGTGGTAGGGTCAACCGCTTCCGCATAATAGGTTGTATTGGCCGTAATTGCAGGTGTAGTAAACGTTGCGCCGGTGAATACCGGTGTGCCGCCTGTTGGTGTGGTGTACCAGTTGAAGATCGCGTTTGGAGTATTAGAAGATGCGGTAAAGGTCGCAGTTTGGCCGCTGTTAATTGTCCGCGACGGCGGTGTAACCGCTACACTTGGCGCATTACCAACCACAATTGTTCCGCTTGCCCTGGTTCCGGATGGAATGTGTGTTGTCGGATCCACTGCTTCGGCATAATACGTTACGTCACCGGTTACAGGCGGGCTGGTAAAGGTGCTGCCTGTAGCGATAGGAGTGCCTCCCGTTGGGGTTGTATACCAATTAAAGGTTGCGCCGGGGTCGGTAGAGGTAGCTGTGAACGTGGCTGTTTGTCCGCTGGCAACTGTCTGGGTTGGCGGCGTAACTGTTACGCTGGGCGAATTACCGATGGCGACAGTCGCGGTAGCCCTTGACGCGGATGGCGCACCTGTAGCCGGATCAACCGCCTCTGCATAATAGGTAGTATTATTGGTCAGTGGCGGGGTTGTAAATGTTGCACCTGTTGCAACCGGGTTACCGCCTGTAGGGCTGGTGTACCAATTGAAGGTGGCATTTGGTGTGTTTGATGATGCCGTAAATGTTGCTGTTTGCCCGCTGGCGATAGTTGCCGATGGCGGATTTACAGTAATCGACGGTGCATTATTTATGGTAATGGTAGCCGACGCCCTTGTAGAAGACGGGATATTCGTGTTAGGGTCAACCGCCTCTGCGTAATAAGTGGTATTGGTTGTTAACGGCGGCGTTGTAAACGTTGATCCTGTGAATACCGGTGTGCCGCCTGTTGGTGTGGTATACCAGTTAAAGATAGCGGCCGGATCTGTAGACGTAGCTGTGAAGGTGGCTGTCTGTCCGCTGTTTACAGATTGTGCCGGTGGGTTAACCGCTACTGATGGCGCGTTGCCGATTGTAACCGTAGCTGTTGCCCTGCTCCCTGATGGGATGTTTGTGGCAGGATCCACCGCTTCTGCATAATAAGTGGTATTAGCTGTCAGTGCAGGCGTAGTGAATGTGGCGCCGGTAAATACTGGCGTGCCGCCTGTAGGAGTAGTATACCAGTTAAAGGTTGCGTTCGCAGTCGAAGATGAGGCAGTGAATGTGGTGGTTTGCCCGCTGTTAATGGTGCGCGATGGCGGGGTTACTGTTATATCCGGCGCATTAGCGATAGTTATGGTGCCTGTGGCCCTTGTCCCGGAAGGAATGTTGGTGGCAGGGTCTATCGCTTCGGCATAATAAGTAGTATTGGTGGTTACCGGCGGAGTTGTAAAGGTATCCCCGGTATACACAGGTGTGCCGCCCGTTGGGGTAGTGTACCAGTTAAAGGTTGCACCCGGTGTAGTTGATGACGCGGTAAAGGTAGCGGTCTGTCCGCTTTGGATAGTTACAGTCGGCGGCGTTACGGTCACGCTTGGCGCGTTGCCTATTGTCACGGCTGCACTTGCCCTTGTGGTTGATGGAGCGCCGGTGGCAGGATCGACAGCTTCAACATAATAAGTAGTGTTAGCGGTTAATGCCGGAGTGGTGAAGGTAGTGCCTGTGTAGATAGCATTACCACCTGTTGGCTGCGTATACCAGTTGAATGTTGCGTTTGGCGTGGTGGACGAAGCTGTAAATGTCGCTGTCTGGCCGCTGTTGACTGCCTGGCTTGGTGGTGTTACCGTAATGCTTGGTGGTGTGGTAACAGTAACTGTTCCGGTGGCGCGGGTTGCCGATGCCAGATTGGTTGCAGGATCAACAGCTTCTGCATAATAAGTAATATCTGCGGTCAGCAGTGGCGTTGTAAACGTAGCGCCTGTAAATATTGGTGTACCGCCTGTTGGTTGGGTATACCAATTGAAGGTAGCATTCGCGGTAGGCGAGCTGGCTGTAAATGTTGCAGTTTGCCCGCTCATAACTGTTTGCGTAGGTGGCGTAACGGTTACGTTAGGCTGAGCTCCAATAGTCACTGTTCCTGTTGCCCGCGGCGATGACGCAATATGAGTTGTTGGGTCAACCGCTTCCGCATAGTAAGTTGTGTTAGACGTAAGCGGCGGGGTTGTAAATGTTGGACCGGTAAATACAGGTGTGCCGCCAGTAGGTTGCGTATACCAGTTGAACACGGCGTCAGATGTGGTTGAGGAAGCAGTGAAAGTTGCTGTTTCACCACTGGCTATGGTTTGTGTCGGCGGAGTAACCGCGATACTCGGTTGCGCACCAATGGTTACTGTACCGCTTGCACGGGGCGATGACGCTATATTGGTTGCCGGGTCTACTGCTTCCGCATAGTAAGTTGTGTTTGCGGTAAGTGCAGGCGTGGTAAAAGTTGCACCTGTAAATACAGGCGCGCCGCCGGTTGGTGTTGTATACCAGTTAAAGGTTGCATTAGGCGTAGTAGATGATGCTGTGAACGTAGCCGTTTGCCCGCTTTGGATAGCTTGTGTCGGCGGAGTAACCGCGATACTCGGTTGCGCACCAATGGTTACTGTACCGCTTGCACGGGGCGATGACGCTATATTGGTTGCCGGGTCTACTGCTTCCGCATAGTAAGTTGTGTTTGCGGTAAGTGCAGGCGTGGTAAAAGTTGCACCTGTAAATACAGGCGCGCCGCCGGTTGGTGTCGTATACCAGTTAAAGGTTGCATTAGGCGTAGTAGATGATGCTGTGAACGTAGCCGTTTGCCCGCTTTGGATAGCTTGTGTCGGCGGAGTTACTGTGATATCCGGCGTAGTGCCGATCGTTATCGTACCGGTAGCCCTCGGAGAAGACGCGATGTTGGTGGCCGGGTCTACCGCTTCGGCATAATAGGTTGTATTAGCGGTTAACGGAGGCGTAGTAAACATTGCACCGGTAAATACAGGTGTACCGCCTGTAGGCGTTGTGTACCAGTTGAAGGTAGCATTCGGTGTTGTAGATGAAGCTGTGAAAGTAGCAGTTTGCCCGCTGGCAATGGTTTGTGCCGGTGGCGTAACTGTTATTGTTGGTGTGGCAGCTATGGTTACCGTTCCGGTTGCGCGGGTAGCAGATGGCGCGTTTGTTACCGGGTCCACAGCCTCGGCATAGTAGGTGGTGTTAGCCGTTAGCGGCGGAGTTGTAAATGTTGGTCCGGTAAAGATCGGTGCGCCGCCTGTTGGCTGTGAATACCACTTAAAGGTGGCGTTAGGTGTTGTGGACGACGCCGTAAACGTTGCGGTTTGCCCGCTGGTAATCGCCTGGGTTGGCGGAGTGACAGTTACTGATGGCGCGTTGCCGATAGTAACAGTACCTGTTGCCCTTGTGGCAGATGGGATGTTTGTTACCGGATCGACCGCTTCTGCATAATAAGTAGTATTTGCAGTAAGCGCAGGGCTTGTAAAGGTTGAGCCTGTAAAAATTGGTGTACCGCCGGTAGGTGTTGTGTACCAATTAAAGGTTGCGCCTGCAGTAGGCGAAGACGCTGTGAATGTGGCTGTTTGCCCGCTGTTTATCGTTTGCGTTGGCGGGGTAACAGTCACAGTTGGCGAGTTGCCAATAATGACGGCACCACTGGCGCGTGAGGTTGACACCGCTCCTGAAACAGGGTCAACAGCCTCTGCATAATAAGTGGTATTAGTAGTGAGAGGAGGTGTTGTAAATGTTGCGCCTGTGAAGATCGATGTGCCACCTGTTGGCTGCGTATACCAATTAAATGTAGCATTTGGCGTGGTTGACGATGCAGTAAGCGTGGCTGTTTGTCCGCTATTGATGGTTTGTGTTGGCGGCGTTACTGTAACAGAAGGTGCAGCGTTTACGGTTACCGTTACGCTGGCGCGTGCCGGCAAACTACATCCGCCCTCTGTGGCCATAACATAATAGGTAGTGGTGGCGTTTAGCGCTGGTGTAGTAAATGATAAGCCGGTGAATACCAGGTTGCCGCCTGTTGCGGCGTCATACCAGGTGTAAGTAACGCCCGCTTGCGGATTGGTAATAGTAAGTGTATTTGTTTGCCCCGGATTTATTGCCGGTGTTGCCAAAGTAATTGTCGGTGTAGCCGGAGCAGGCTGTACAGTTGCGGTTACCGCAATACGCGTTAAACTTGTACAACCGGTAGCGTTGTCAGATTCGGCATAATAACTTGTTGTTTGTGAAAGCGCAGGGGTAGTGAATGTATTGCCAGTAAAAATTGCTGTACCGCCGGTAGCCGCTGTATACCATTTAGTGGTTATACCCGCTACGGTTGCCGCGGTAAATGTTGCGGTTTGCCCTGCGCAAACCGTTGCCGAGGTGGTTGCAATGACAGGTGCTGCCGGCGCAGGTAGCACGTTGATGGTAACAGGAGTACGTGCCGATGCGTCGGTACAACCATTGCGCATTGCTGCAACATAATAGGTTGTTGTTGCTGTAAGCGCTGGCGTTGTAAATGATGTGCCTGTAGCTACAAGTGTACCTCCGGTAGGCGCGGTATACCAACTATAAGTAGTATTGGCCGCGGCTGTTACATTTAATGTTGCAGTTGTACCTGCACACACCTGAATGTTAGCCGTGCTGCCACCATTGTATGTTACAACCGGCTGCGGGAGTATCCGCTGCGCTTCGTAAAAATCAAGGGAACTAAGCACGTTAGCCACACCGCCTAATCTAAGCTGCACCCGGTCAAAAACTTTTGTAGGGACAAAAGTCACCGTAACCTTTCTGCGGTTATTGGTTAGATCAAGCAAGCGAACTGTCAGCAGGGATGAATTTAGAAACCGCGCATCATTATTATCGGTGTTGCCGTTTGCCGTTGAAACTGCAATTACATTGAACACCTGGGCGTCTATCAATGATTGGGGGATAGACAAGGTCAGTTTTACCGAATCGCCCACAACAGACGGCGAACTATATATCACGGTTTGCTGTGCATAGGCGCCTAGCGCTGATATTCCGGCGTTAAGCGTAGAGGCAGTGTTGAGGTTGCCATCGATCGCTAATTGAGGATTTGCTACGCCCCCTACGTTGACACCTAAGCCTAATATAGCAGAAGATATACCATGCAACTCGTCTATTGCAGTGTTGCATGCCACAGGGCCGGGGCCCTCGTACCAGGCGTCATATAAATAGATACTGGATAAAGCGCCAACAAGGCCGCCGTCGAGTGTAACCCGCACCCGGTCATATGCCTGTGTCGGAGTAAGCGTAAGTTCAACCTGGTTGTTATTGCTCAAAGCGGTCACCAGCGTTGCAGCGCCCACTGCCGGACCGGCTGCTGTAGCGCCGTTATAAGGTCTTAAAATTATACTGCCAAGAACACTCAGACTAAGGAGGTCATCGCCGGTTCCCAACTTAATGTGTACAGGTTTTCCTGCCGCGACTGCCGGAGGTGAGAAAATTATATCCTGGTAGGTTTGGACACCTGTGCCCGAGAGACCGACGCCCAGCACTACGTTGATCTGCGAATAAGTCTGCGGATTGCCATCTGCCGCGTTCGCAGGATTGTTTACGATACAGTTTACGCAGAGCGTACCGGATGTACCGGTTTGCTGGCTGCTGCCATAAATCCTTTGTGCTGATGCATCATTAAATTTGAAGAAAAAGCATAGGCATAGCAATAAAACATAAAAGGATAAATTTTTCATAAGCAGGAAATTTTAGGGGATGTACCGTAAAATTAATCCTGCTGTATGCGGCTTTTAAAGCATCATTTAGTTCAGTTTATTGTCTTAAGGACAAATTTGTTCATCAAATCTTCATGTTATTACCAGTGTTCATTGTAACAATTTTTGTTCATTTTGTTCAGGGTTTTTATAAATTGAAATAATATCCCAAATTGGCGAAACAAATTCTTTTTATAAGAAAAAGTATATGCTCAACACGTCCTAACATTTACCTAATCTATCGCTTTATGACCCCCCACTTTGACCCCAGACATTATTATTTACTAAAAAAAAGAGTATTACAAGAAGCAGACATAAAGGATATCGTACCATCAGATTGCAAGTACTTATCACTTACTATCTTTAATAAAGTACACAAAGGAATAAGCGAAACTACGCTAAAAAGAGTTTTTGGTTTTGCCTTTGCCGAGTTTAAGCCATCATCGTTTACCATAAACGCGCTGGCAGAATATTGCGGTTATGACAGCTGGCATGCTTTTCAGAAAGATGTATCTGTTAACAACAGCCAGCAAGGCAATGAAGTGCAATGCCGCCAGACTATAGAGCGCGCAAATGACATTACCTGGACTACCCTTCAGATACTAAAAAACAAATGCGGCATCCCTTACGAGCGTACGATAAGCCGCGATTTTATGCATGATCATTTCCAGGCATTTTTTAACGAAGATGCTATTGCTACCGCGTTGCTGGCACCATCGGGATATGGTAAAACAATTGCACTTTGCCACTGGGTAGAGGACCTGATGAAGTTTACACATTTTCCTAACCAGCGCGATGTAATATTATTCTTTAGCGGTTCGGCACTGATCAACGCTTACGAAACGGGCCACAATCTTAACAATTGGCTGCTGGCGCTTTTAGGCCTCGATGCTGATAATTTCTTAAACGATATGTTTATTGAAGGATCGGGTTTCGACGGCAAATTTTACCTGATCATTGACGGTCTGGACGAAGTGCATTATAAAGGCTTTCACTTCGCTAATATTTTTGAACAGCTGAACGACATCATCGCCCTGCATAACACAGAGCGGCGGCTCAAAATTGTTATTACAATGCGGTCTGCAACCTGGTGCAACAATGAACATTACATTTTAAGTAAGCAGCACTGGTTTAAAGGCTTTGTAATGGAAAGCAATAATTGCATTAATGTTCCGCTAATGGACGTAAATGAGATATTGAAGCTTGCCAAAAACCTAAATCCTGATGTCAAAGACCATGTATCAGAGCGTGCGGTGAAAACATTGGGATTGCCGTTGCTTACCCAGTACTACTTTAAGAAAACAGATACAAGCCATAACCTATCCGAGTTCGATGAGGCTAACGAATTTGATGTGATCACTTCCTACGTGCTAAATAAGGTCTATAAATCTAAGCATAGCATCGATATGATCACTTTCGTAAGGGAGTTTCTGGGTTTTATAGACCAAAGCAACCTGGCGGAAGGAGTGAGTAAATTGCGTATTCAACATTTGATTAAAGGTTATCCGCAAGCGTATGATGAACTGGTAAACATAGGGTATCTCGAGAATTTAGATGCAAGCTGTGACGCGCAGCTTAACAATTATGTGAGGTTCAGTTCTTCGCGCTGGTTAGATCATTCGGTAGCAGAAAAGCTGTATTATGATAACGGCGAAATGTTCAATGAGCAACTTGTCACGAGTATTAATACTAACATGATCGAGGAGTGCCGCAGGATAACAGTGCTGAAATGGTGTATCTATAAAACGATCAGCGCCCATAGGCATATAGACTTTAACATTCTGGCGGGCTTTGAAACTACGCTGTCGCGAAAGTCTGACCTGATATCGTTCGTTAGTAAACTACTTAAGCGGCTGACGGATGAGCAGAGCCCTGCTTTTGATAACAAGTTTGAGGGTAAGATATCAGAATACTTTGTAGGTTTAGAATATGCCAACGTCAACTATGAACAGGCGCTTCGTACTATCCTTAAATTCAGGCTTACAACTAAAGAACAAATATTGCTTAAATGTAGCCTGTGCGTTATCGCGATATTAGAACTTGACGTGAACAAGCTGGAAAAGTTAATGGAAGACCTGAAGAACTATTCGCCCGAAGACTTTAGCGATTTTGTGATAGATCCACTGGTATGTATCGATACCGTTTATTATCATCTTAAATACGGCATCGTAAAACGTGAGGGCTTCTCAGAGATCACTAAATTTTACTTTAATCCGCCGGCTGCCGCATTTGGGACCAGAAAGAACAGCTTCAACGAAGTTTTATTTATGCTGGCTACACATACGGTAACTATTTGTAAAGGCGCGCTGAAAACGCTGCGATTCATCAGAACGCTGAAGCGTATTTATCCGTCAGGATCAGAAGCTTATCAATTTTTATTGGAGATAAGCAATGTAGAGGCTTTGCTTGCAGCCGGTAGAAAAGAAGAGGCCAGGAACATTTATGAGCAGTTGTCTGTGAGGTTTGAGGAACGCCAGATTGGCTTTACCGCATTGATGAAAGTTTGTTTTAAGGCCCTGAAGGTAAGAATTAAGGCATTGGAACCTGACGAGCCGGCTTTGATGCAACAGATAAGGGCGCTGATTAAAATGTGCGACGAATATTCATACAAGCTGGTGAAAGTTACCACGCTTGCGTTTGTGCTGACAGAACTTAACAACGGGCCAAATACTACCGGCGACGTGTTGGAACATTTTTATTTTGACATGGTGCGCACAGCAAGGTCTGCGGGTTGCCGCACAGAGTCTTTCTATGAAGCAAAAATACATTGAGTAAGATTGGCTAACGCCTGCCATAATGGTTATTAATAGTGGCAGGCGTTTATCACATGGCGCAGATGCCGCTCCGGATTTCTTTACAGTCCGTTGTGCTATCTTTGCACTGTGAATTACCTTACTAACGACACCATTGTGGCGCTGGCTACTCCGGCAGGAAGCGGGGCTATAGGTGTGATACGCCTGTCGGGCCCCGATGCGTTAATAATTACCCAAAAAGTTTTTAAGGGTAAGGACCTTTTTGTACAAGCATCTCACACTGTACATTTTGGGCATATTGCAGATGGCGATATCATTTTGGACGAAGTGTTGGTGTCGCTATTTATCGCCCCAAGATCATACACACGAGAGAATGTCGTCGAGATTTCTTGTCACGGGTCGGCATATATTATCGAGTCTGTGATAAAATTGCTGATCAGGCAAGGTGCCCGTGCAGCGCAGCCAGGGGAATTTACGTTACGCGCTTTTTTAAACGGTCAGCTGGACCTGTCGCAGGCCGAAGCGGTGGCCGATCTGATCGCTTCTAACTCAAAAGCGTCTCAGCATGCAGCGATGAACCAATTGCGGGGCGGTTTTAGTAATCAGCTTAGCGCGTTGCGCCAACAACTGGTCAATTTTGCATCGCTTATAGAACTCGAACTTGATTTCGCCGAAGAGGATGTAGAATTCGCCAACCGAGGGCAGTTAAAACAAGCGGTGGTTGATACGCTGAATATCCTTACCAGGCTTATCAAATCTTTCGAGTTAGGTAATGCGATAAAGCAGGGGATAAGCACAGTTATCGCCGGACGGCCTAACGCGGGTAAATCAACCTTATTAAATGCCTTATTAAATGAAGAACGTGCCATTGTGAGCGACATTGCCGGCACTACACGCGACACAATCGAAGAGGTATTGAACATCAACGGGGTAAACTTCCGGCTGGTGGATACTGCAGGCCTGCGCGAAGCTACAGACACCATCGAAGCGATCGGAGTTGAAAAGGCATATGAGAAGATCAGGCAGTCGGCCATGCTGATTTATGTGTTTGACGTTACTGCCACCACAAAGGAGCAGTTGGCGGCAGACCTTGCTAACCTGCAGCGCGGCGACTTGCCAACACTTATAGTGGCCAACAAAACGGATCTGCTGCAAGCAGATGTTTCTGATGATATTCCCAAAATATCCAACATGCTTTATGTGTCTGCCAAAGAAAAACAACACATAGACGAGTTAAAACAGCGGATATACCACACCGCCATTAGCGACGGTATAGATGAAAATGAAACGCTGATTACCAACGTTCGCCATCTGGAAGCACTCCAAAAAACAGAAGCCTCGCTTATAAAAGTATTGGAAGGAATAGATAACCCCATAACGTCAGACTTCCTCGCTATGGATATCAAGCAAGCACTGCACTACCTGGGCGAGATAACCGGCACCGTCACTACAGATGATTTGCTGGAGAATATCTTCAGCAAGTTCTGTATCGGCAAGTAACATTTTTATTTCTCTACAGCCAGCTCCATCATCTTTTGCGCATTGGGTATGGCAGCTACAGCGGCGTCATTGTTAAAGTAAAACCAGGCACTTTTAATTTTTAAATTTTGCTTTACGCGTTGCACAACGGCACTAAGTTCGTCGTCGGTGTAAGAAGAGCTATACAAGTTTGGTACGCCGTGAAAGCGGTAATAAACTACATCTGTATTAACGATCACATCTTGAGGCAGATCGGGGTGACTCATTCCACAGAACGATACCTGCCGATTAGCTAGCCTATCATAAACATCCTTGCGCCACCAGCTTGGGTGCCTGAACTCTAGCACGTTGTCAAATGCCGAATCCAATTGATCGAGCACCCGTTGCAGACGGTCTTCGGCATAAATAAAACGTGGCGGGAACTGGAACAATACCGGGCCGAGTTTATCGCCTAGCCCTTCGCGGATGGTTGCATAAAAGCTTGTGAGCATATCCGTAGTATTGTCGAACTGCTTGAAGTGGGTGATCGCTTTTGGCGCCTTTACAGAAAACTTGAAGTCCGCAGGACAATCGGCGTACCATTTCTTTAAAAACTCAACTCTTGGAAAACGGTAAAAAGTAACGTTAAGTTCAAGTGTACGAAAATGATCTGCATAAAATTCAAACCACTTGCGTTGCGGAATATCTTCGGGATAGAAAGTGCCCTTCCAATGCTTATAGTGAAAACCCGAACATCCGATATGCCACCTCATTACAATAATTTTTTAGTCTAACATGGCATTCAAGAAATCGGTTCTAAACATTAACTACTTTTGTAAAACTTTTAAGTGTAAAGAACCAGTCGGCGTATGCTATGTTGTATCTGATGTCATACATATTATTTAAAATGGAACAACAAAATAACAACCCGGTGTGGTTTATCACCGGTTGCTCTACCGGCTTTGGCCGCGAACTAGTAAAACTGGTCCTTAACCGTGGATGGAACGCGGTGATCACCGCCCGGGATACAGAAAAGGTAAACGAGCTTGCAGACGGGTACGCAGAAAATGCCCTCGTGCTGCCTTTGGATGTTACCGACAAAGGGCAGGTTAAATCTGCAATTGAACAGGCGCAGCAAAAATTTGGTAAAATAGATGTGCTGGTAAACAATGCAGGCTACGGATATTTTACCAGCATTGAGGAGGGCGAAGAAGATAAGATCAGGGCGCAATTTGAGACTAACGTTTTCGGACTCATAAATGTTACCCAGCAGGTGTTACCCATGATGCGCAAGCAGCGCAGCGGCCACATCGTAAATATATCTTCAATCGGTGGTTTGCGTGCCTTCACGGCCACAGGTTATTACCACGCGACCAAATTCGCGGTTGAGGGATTTTCAGAATCCTTATCGCAAGAAGTTGCGTCTCTGGGCATTAAAGTTTTAATTGTGGAACCGGGCCCGTTTCGCACAGATTGGGCAGGTAGGTCAACCTCGCGTACAGAAACCAAACTCGACGATTACAAAGAAGCAGTTGGCAAACGTATGGATCAAAGCTTGGCAGGCAGCGGTAAGCAGGTTGGCGACCCGGTTCGCGGATGTGAGGCTATCATCAAGGCCGTGGAAAATCCTGACCAGCCTTTGAGGTTACTTTTAGGCGAGATGGCATACAACATGGCCAAAGAAAAAGTAAACACGCTTACAAAGAACTTCGACGATTGTAAAGAACTCAGCATCAGTGCCGATTTCCCTCCAAATGAACGCTAGTTCACTGTGACTTAGAAAAATCTTGTTTCGAAAAGGGCAAGACTTTTTATTTATCACCAATTATTTAACATTAGACAAACACAATTCTAATACTTATTGTAAATTATACACTAAGTGTTATGTTTGATCATTGCCATATTGTAAAAAATACACTAAGTATTGGTTTGTTTTTTTCAAGATGTTTAAAAAACTCACTTTTATTATCAAATTTTCATAAAAGTTAAATTTTATTTTAATTATTTATATTTCATACTGAACTTTGTTGTGGATTTAAAAATTAAAGAAAATGAAAAAGATATTTTTAACCGCAGCATTAACTGCTACATTATTTACAGGCGCTTTTGCTGCCGACGCTATTAAAGTTACCAAAGCATCATACCAACTACAGGCAGAACTATACAACCAATTTGCCGGCGCAGAAAACATTATCTGGATACCAACCAGCACAGGACAAAAGGCTTCTTTTGATATTGACGGTGTTAAAATGAGCGCGTACTTCAACAATCAAGGTCAATTTTTAGGGCATACAGAAGCGGTTACCTTTAGGCAATTACCTTCTGCAGCCAAAAAACAACTTGCAGAAACTTACAAAGGTTACATGGTAAATGAAGTGTTAAGGTTCCAGCCAAGCCGTGTTATCAGCACTTATGAGCGTGTTGTAGGCGACGGTCAGGACGGTGCATATTACGTTGACCTTAAAGGTGATGCGCAAGAGGTATTGGTAAAAGTAACTCCTGAAGCAGACGTTACCATCGAAAAAACGATCAAATAATTCGGGACATTAATTAAGCCCAAAAAGGCGGTTATCTTAATGATAGCCGCCTTTTTTATTTTCTACGGTTCAACATTCCGGGCGGTTTTGTGTTGTACAGGTCAACAAAGAGAGAGACCCCCGTATGTCTAAAACCATTATAGCAGCAAACAGGTTACCCGTTAAAATAGTAAACGACACAGGCGAATTTAAACTGCACACCAGCGAAGGCGGACTTGCTACCGGCTTAGGCTCTATCTATAAAAGCAAAGACAACGTTTGGATAGGCTGGCCCGGTTTGGAAGTAGAAGGCGAAGAGCAGCAACAGAAGATCACAGAAGAATTAAGAGAGCAAAATTTGCTGCCGGTGTTTTTGGATAAGGATGAGATCACGCGGTTTTACGAAGGATTCTCTAACGAAGTGCTTTGGCCGGTATTTCATTATTACGCCTCCACCTATGCGCACTACGAACAGCAAAATTGGGAATGCTACAAGGAAGTAAACCAGAAATTTTGTGACCAGATATTAAAGATAGCTCAACCGGGCGATATGGTATGGGTGCATGACTATCAATTGTTGCTGCTACCTAAAATGATACGCGATGCGCAGCGCGATATTTCAATAGGTTTCTTTCTGCATATCCCGTTTCCATCACATGAAATGTTCAGGCTCATTCCATGGCGTAAGCAACTTTTAGAAGGCATGCTTGGTGCGGACCTGATAGGCTTTCACACTTTTGACGATGTACGGCACTTTTTAAGCTCGGTGACCCGGGTGCTTGCATTGCAAACATCGGCCAACGTGATCACCAATAACCGCAGGGTAGTGGTGGCCGAATCATTCCCCATGGGTATCGATGATAAAAAGTATGCTTCACTGGCAACAGACGCGGCAGTTAAAAAGGAAGTAGCTGCTATCTGCAAGACCTTTAATCGTCAAAAACTTATTCTGTCTATAGACAGGCTCGATTATAGTAAAGGCATCCTGCAGCGTCTGAGGGCGTTCGAGCAGTTGCTGATCAGTCACCCCGAACTGCTTACCCATATCACATTCTATATGATCGTGGTACCATCGCGCGACCAGGTGGCCCAATACAAAGAACTGCGCGACCAGATCGATAAAAAAGTTGGCAACATCAACGCGCGATACCGTACGCTGGAGTGGTCGCCTATCCAATATTTTTACCGCTCATTCCCGATCGAAACACTCTCTGCCCTTTACAGCGCTGCCGACGTTTGTCTGGTAACGCCCATGCGCGATGGGATGAACCTGGTAAGCAAAGAATACGTGGCCAGCCGTGTCAACAACGATGGTGTATTGATATTGAGCGAGATGGCTGGCGCGTCAAAAGAATTGATAGATGCCATCATTGTAAATCCAAATAATGAATATGAGGTTAGCGAAGCGATGTTTGTGGCGCTTAATATGCCCTTAGCCGAACAAAAGCGACGCATGACCTTAATGCGAAACAATGTGGGAAAATTTAATATCGGCCATTGGGTTAAAATATTTAAAGAGCGGTTGGACGAAGTTAAGCAGATGCAAAGGTCACTGCTGACAAGGCATGTACAGAACGGCACCCGCCAGTCCATCATCAACAGGTATCGTAAAACAGAGAAACGGCTTGTATTTTTAGATTATGACGGTACGCTTGTAGATTTTGCGCCATCTGCAGAAGAAGCAAAGCCCGATAAAGATCTGTTTGACCTGCTGGAAGCGCTGAGTGCTGACGAAAAGAATGATGTAGTGATCATCAGCGGCCGTAAGCATGAAAACCTGGAGAAATGGTTTGGGCATTTACCAATAAACCTTGTTGCAGAGCATGGCGCCTGGTTAAAACATGTGGGTAAACACTGGCATAAATTAGGTGGCATGTCGAGCACCTGGAAAACAGAGATCTCGCCTATACTGGAAACATTTGTTGACCGCACACCGGGTACATTTATTGAAGAGAAAACATTTTCGCTGGCCTGGCACTACAGGCAGTCGCAAAGCGGGTTAGGAGAGATGCGGGCTAACGAGCTGATGAATACGCTTAAATATCTTGTTGCGGATAAAGGGCTGCAACTGCTGCCCGGTAACAAGGTGGTAGAGGTGAAGAATATGGAGATCAATAAGGGGAAGGCGGCATTAACATTCTCAGAAAATGAAGATTATGACCTGATCATTGCTTTTGGCGACGATTATACTGACGAAGATATTTTTAAGAGCCTGCCAGACAACGCTGTTACCATCAAAGTCGGAAGCAATATATCCGCTGCCAAGTTTTACCTGCATAACCCCGCCGAGGTACGCGGCTTGTTGCACAGTTTTGTAGTTTAGCCGGCATCTTACGGCAATAAATTGCTTTCTTTGCCGCGTGGCACCATCAGCTGTTAAACAATTGTCTCCGCGCCGGATGCGTATCGCTAACGCGGTGTTTTTCTTTATCTCCGGCTTTGGTTACTCGGCGTGGGCGTCGCGCATACCTACAGTTAAACACAATCTGCACCTAAGCGAAGCGGGTTTAGGAACAGTCTTGTTTGCCCTGCCCATCGGCCTTATGCTCACCATGCCGCTTACTAATTATTTGCTGAGCAAATATAGCGGCAAAGGCGTGTTGCTGTTTGGAGCTTTGTTTTTCAATGTGATGCTCTGCTTCGCAGGTTTTGCTGCCGCGCCATGGCAAATCGCCATCATCATGTTTGGATTCGGTTCGTCGCGCAATATTTTCAACATTAGCGCCAACGCACAGGCTGTGGGTGTGCAGCAGCTTTATACAAAGTCTATCATGACTACGTTTCACGGAATCTGGAGCCTTGCGGGTTTTGCCGGTGCGGGCCTGGGTTATATAATGGTAGATCATAACATTGCTGTGCGGTGGCATTTACCGGCGGTTGGTATCGCAATGATCGTTTTATCGCTAGCCTTTTACCGTTATGCCTTATATGCGCCACCGGTTAAAACCACTGAGCGTAAACCCATATTTGCGTTGCCGGATAAATACCTGCTCAAATTTTCATTTATCACCTTCGCCAGCATGGCCTGCGAAAATACCATGTATGACTGGAGCGGTGTATATTTCCTTAAGGCCGTACATTCAACCCGGCAGATGGCGGTAGCAGCATTTGTATTTTACATGGTTGCCATGACGCTAAGCCGCTTTGCCGGCGACGCGCTGGTAAACCGCATCGGCATTAAAAAAATATTGGGTTGCAGCGGCTTGCTCATTACCGCCGGACTGTTTATAGCCGTCCTTTTTCCATATAATATTCCGGCAGTATTGGGTTTTATTTTGGTGGGCTTCGGTGTATCATGTGTGGTCCCTTTGGTATTTAGTTTAGCCGGCAAGTCGCCTACAATGAGCGGCGCGCGCGCTTTGGCTTCCATTTCAACCGTAGGTTATCTGGGATTCTTATTGGTGCCGCCATTGGTTGGTTTTGTGGCACAGATTGTAGGCATAAGGGTGTCATTTGGCATCATAGCATCTTTAGGATTGGTCATCGTTTGGATGGTATCTAAAATAGATGATAGCGGGCATTCAGTAGTTGCTCCAGCGACCGTAAAGTATTAAAATCTAAACAAAATATCTGCAATGACGTTACCAATAGGTAATACAAATTCAGATACTATGGACAAGATCAAGAAGTTTGACTTGATGGAGAAGATCACCCACGAGTTAGAAGATTTAAAGAATAGTCAGCAGGCCATTATTCAAAAGCTGGCCAAAATAGAAGTAGACAATATTGATCTGGGAGATAAGAAACTGGATAAAGACCTGCCGGATATGCACCAGCGTGTGTCAGACAATCTGGATACCATTGCCGGCATCCTGGAATATTTTGCAGGTCAGAAAGATAACTTCGGCGACAGCAATAACATCGCTGCGTTAAAAGAGCAAGAAGCTTTGAATAACCACTAATCGCTTATTCAACGAAGAAACGCCCCGCCTGCTGAGAAGCACGCGGGGCGTTTTGTGTTTGGCAATAATGCTCTTTGAGCGCGTGTATTATTATATCGCCGTATGCTACTTCTTATATAATTCGGTGCTCGCGATTAATTCTACGAGACCACAGTCCGGAAAGATTATGTTTTAGAGGTTCGGGTTTGCCAATACCCTTAAACGGGTCTTGTTCTATAGCCTTAAGTAGTTGGTTTATTCTGAGCAGAATGGTTAGATCGTTTCCACCATGCTATGTCTTCGCGCGCACTTGGAGAAAAAAAATATTTCCATAGATCGTTGAGCGGAATTTTTACACCTTTCCCCTCACTGATTTGCCGACGGCTTTCTTCAAGTCGTTCAATCATCGCAGGACTTTCAATTTTTAAAGATTTGCTTTTGGGCTGTAAAATACACCTCACTTTTATCAACACGGTTTCGCTATCAATATCAGCTATCAACCTTATCAATTCTAACTTCTCTGCCTAGATGTCCATACTCAAATTTATAACTATTTAAATTCAATTCAAACTGCCAACCTGTCACCGCAATCTCATGTGGTGCTGACGATTTGATATAAATCTGCCACAACAATATTTTCTTTTCTGCCAATTACTGCTTGGTACAACGTTTGTTAAATAAGGGTGTCTAACTAATCAATTACAAAAGATAAAATCAATCATAATGGCTAAAATAATCGGAATCGACTTAGGAACAACAAACTCTTGCGTCGCGGTAATGGAGGGTAATGAGCCCGTAGTTATTGCGAATAGCGAGGGTAAACGCACCACCCCATCGGTAGTGGCGTTTGTTGATAATGGCGAGCGTAAAGTGGGCGACCCTGCCAAGCGTCAGGCTATTACCAACCCTACAAAAACTATTTATTCTATCAAACGCTTCATGGGTAACCAGTTCAGCGATGTTACAAAAGAAGCTGAGCGTGTACCATATAATGTAGTGAAAGGCGACAACAATACACCACGTGTGGAAATTGGCGACCGCAAATATACCCCGCAAGAAATTTCTGCAATGATCTTGCAGAAAATGAAAAAAACTGCTGAGGATTTCCTGGGTACAGAAGTTACAGAAGCGGTTATAACTGTACCGGCTTACTTTAATGACGCGCAACGCCAGGCTACTAAAGAAGCCGGTGAAATTGCAGGTTTAACTGTTAAACGTATCATTAACGAGCCTACTGCTGCTGCCCTGGCTTATGGCTTAGACAAAGCCCACAAAGACATGAAAATTGTGGTATTTGACTGCGGTGGTGGTACACATGACGTTTCTGTGCTCGATCTTGGAGATGGCGTATTCGAAGTAAAATCTACCGATGGTGATACCCACCTTGGTGGCGACGACTTTGACCAGGTAATTATAGACTGGCTGGCAGATGAGTTTAAAAACGACGAAGGTATAGACCTGCGTAAAGACCCTATGGCTTTACAACGTTTAAAAGAATCTGCAGAAAAGGCTAAGATCGAACTTTCAAGTACAGCACAAAGCGAGATTAACCTGCCATACATCACTGCTGCCGACGGTATGCCTAAGCACCTGGTTAAAACTTTAACCCGTGCAAAATTTGAGCAACTGGCAGACAGCCTGATCAAACGTACCATTGAGCCTTGCCGTACCGCGTTGAAGAATGCAGGTTACAGCACTTCAGATATCGATGAGATCATCCTGGTAGGTGGTTCAACCCGTATCCCTGCTATACAAGAAGCAGTACAAAAATTCTTTGGTAAAGCGCCTTCTAAAGGTGTTAACCCTGATGAGGTGGTGGCTATCGGTGCTGCTATTCAAGGTGGTGTGTTAACCGGCGAGGTTAAAGATGTATTATTGCTTGATGTTACCCCGCTTTCTTTAGGTATCGAAACAATGGGCGGTGTAATGACCAAACTGATCGAGAGCAACACTACCATCCCAAGCAAAAAATCTGAGGTGTTCTCTACCGCGTCTGACAACCAGCCGTCTGTTGAAATCCACATCTTACAAGGCGAGCGCCCGATGGCCGCGCAAAACCGCACTATAGGCCGTTTCCACCTGGATGGTATCCCGCCTGCACCTCGCGGTGTGCCGCAGATCGAAGTAACATTTGATATTGATGCTAACGGTATTTTACACGTTGCCGCTAAAGATAAGGCTACCGGTAAAGAGCAAAAGATCCGTATCGAGGCATCTTCCGGCTTGACCGATGCTGAGATCAAAAAGATGAAAGACGAGGCGGAAGCAAACGCTGACGCGGATAAAAAAGCAAAAGAAGAAGTTGAAAAGCTGAATTCTGCCGATGCTTTGATTTTCTCTACAGAGAAACAGTTGAAAGAATATGGTGATAAGATCTCTGCTGATAAAAAGGCGCCTATCGAATCTTCATTAGAGAAACTTAAAACTGCTTACTCTGCAAAAGATCATGACGCTATCGAGGCTGCACAAACAGAATTGAATGCTGCATGGGCTGCCGCGTCAGAAGAGATGTACAAAGCAACCGGCGATGCCGGCGCGCAAGGTGGTGCCGACCAGGGCCCGCAAGGTGGCGCAAACGCCGAAGGTAACGCAGATTCTGTTACCGACGTAGACTTCGAAGAAGTTAAATAATTTAGTGTTTCTATAAGAGAAAGCCCTGCTGAGCAATTAGCAGGGCTTTTTTTGTTGCACTTTAAATGTACCACAGGTCAATAAGTGTTGTCGTTGCGAGGTACGAAGCAATCTTAGCTTACAATTCTATCAGTCATAATAAGTATGTCGAAGCATTTTTGTATCGTTATTTTGGGCGTTGCCCTCTCCCGATACATATCGGGAGAGGGCCCGCGCTATCCGCTTTATCTGCTTCGCAGGATGCCGCTGCTATCGCTAACGCATTAACGCCTTTGTTAGCGGAAATAATAACCCCATTTTCCCTCAACATTCCTTACTTTTAGCCAATACCAATTATAAACCAGTAGTGGACCAGAAGATAGAAACCCTTAATCAGAAACGCTTGCAAGCGTTGGCAGGCGGTGGCCAGGCACGTGTAGACAGTCAGCATAAAAAAGGCAAACTAACTGCCAGAGAACGGTTGCACTTTTTGATGGATGAGGGTTCGTTTCAGGAAATTGGTATGCTGGTCAGCCATCGTTCTACCGACTTTGGGATGGAGAAGGAAAACTATCCCGGTGATGGCGTAGTTACAGGCTATGGTACTATTAACGGTAGGCCTGTTTACGTCTTTTCGCAGGATTTTACCGTCTTTGGCGGCTCACTGTCGGAAACGCATGCCGAGAAGATCTGCAAGATCATGGACCTGGCAATGCAAAACGGCGCACCTGTTATTGGCCTGAATGACTCGGGAGGCGCGCGTATCCAGGAGGGAGTTGTATCGTTAGGTGGCTATGCTGATATTTTTTACCGCAATACGCGCGCATCCGGCGTGATACCTCAACTGTCGGCTATCATGGGACCATGCGCGGGAGGGGCAGTTTATTCGCCTGCCATTACCGATTTTATCTTAATGGTGGAGAACACTTCTTACATGTTTGTTACAGGGCCTAACGTGGTTAAAACGGTAACCCATGAAGAGGTAACATCCGAAGAACTTGGCGGCGCAAACACTCATGCCACCAAATCGGGCGTAACACATTTCGCGTGTGCAAATGAGATAGATGCCATTCAGCATATTAAAAAATTGCTAAGCTATATGCCGCAGAATTGTGAGGAAACCGCACCTGCAATCCCGTACCAACCAGGCAACGAATCCCGACCGGATTTAAATAGTTTACTCCCAGAAAACGTGCAGCAGCCTTACGATATGCGCGACGTTATTGAGCAGGTTGCAGACGGCGGCAGCTTTTTAGAAGTACAAAAAGATTTTGCACCAAATATTGTGGTCGGCTTTGCGCGGCTGGCCGGCAGAAGCATCGGTGTTGTAGCCAATCAGCCTGCGTATTTGGCGGGCGTGTTAGACAGGCACTCATCAGTGAAAGGCGCCCGTTTTGTACGTTTCTGCGATAGCTTTAATATTCCGCTTTTAGTATTCGAAGATGTTCCCGGTTTCTTACCCGGTACCGATCAGGAGTGGAATGCCATTATCACCAACGGCGCTAAACTGCTGTACGCTTTCAGCGAAGCAACAGTACCACGCATTACCGTGATCACCCGTAAAGCCTACGGCGGTGCTTATGATGTAATGAACTCTAAGCATATTGGCGCGGATATGAATTACGCGTGGCCATCGGCAGAGATAGCTGTGATGGGGGCGAAGGGTGCTGCCGAGATCATCTTTAAAAGAGAGATCACCGCCGCAGCCGATCCTGAAGCCAAATGGAAGGAGATGGAGCAGTTATACTCAGACAAGTTTGCTAATCCGTACCGTGCTGCAGAGCGTGGCTTTGTTGACGAGGTAATAGAACCATCGGAAACCCGCAGCAAGTTGATCCACGCCTTTAAAATGCTGGAGAACAAAGTGGTAAACCTACCACGCAAAAAGCACGGGAATATTCCGTTGTAAGAGAATCAAGAATCAAGTGCCAAGAATCAAGACGGCAGCAAAATCATGAAGTGTCAGCCTGAGCCTGTCGAAGGCCCTTAACCCCCTTGTCATTTCGAGTGCAGCGAGAAATCTTCTTGGGATAAAGGCACAGCGAAGAAGATCTCTCACGTAGGTTCGAGATGACACCAACGGTTGTGTCAGCCTGAGCCTGTCGAAGGCCCTTATCCCCCTTGTCATTTCGAGTGCAGCGAGAAATCTTCTGCTGTATAATGGCGCGGTGAGGAAGATCTCTCACATGTGTTCGAGATTACAAATTTTACAATTTGTCATTGCGAGGAGCGTAGCGACGAAGCAATCTTTAGGACATTTTTATGCAAGGATTGCCACGTCGCTTTCAGCGGATCGCAAGGACAAGTTATAGAGTGAATATCACTTGGTCTTTAATATTGTCAAGTGTCGCGGTGTGTTCTAACCCCTCAAACCCATGCATCACTACTTGTACTTTATCAAATCTTGAAACAAAACTTCCTTCAACTTCGCCAAAAATGATCTGCCTTGACGACGGGTCGAATGTTATGTCACGCTTGTAATAAACGCCTTGTTCATTGTCATAACTTAAGCCGTCATCCTCGTAATAAGTGAATGTATTTGTTTCCTCACCGTTCCAAATGTGTATGAGCAAAATGCCATCACCTTTTTCATTAGTGTTTTGAACGATATTTTGTATTGGAATTATGGCGCCGGCCTTTGCGAACACAGGCAAGTTGTTGAGCGGCGCTTCAACGGTATATTCAGCGCTCCCCATGAAGTGCTCGTCGGTACCAAAACGGTACCAGTTGCCTTGTGGCAGGTAAACCCTTGCAGTATCAGCAGCACTTGCCACAGGAGCCACCAACAATGAATCGCCAAACATAAATTGGTTTTGGAATTCTGACTTGTAAACCGCAGCATCAAAGGTGTGCCCGATAGCTAAAGACCTTGCGACCGGCAAGCCGGTTTGTGCCGACTGATAAAAAGTTGAATAAACATATGGCAACAGTTGGTACCTCAACTCTATATCCTTCCGGATGATGGCTTCATTGTCCGCACCCCATTCCCAAGGCTCGCGCATAACAGTGCCCTGCTGCGCATGGTTGCGGTACATCGGTGTATAAACGCCAAGAGAATTCCAGCGCACCATCAACTCAGGAGTAGGGTTATAGCTAAAACCGCCGATATCTACCCCGGTGAAGGACATACCACTCAACCCTAAGCTATTTACCAAACGCTGTCCCAAAAGCATGTGCTCATCATACGCCGAATTATCGCCGGTCCATACAGCGGAATAGCGTTGCGTGCCGCTATAAGCAGCGCGGGTAAGCACAAATGGGCGCTTGCCCAATATCTTTTTAGTGCCTTCGTAAGTAGCGCGGGCCATTTGCATGCCGTACACATTCCGCACTTCGGGCATGTACTTATCGCCAAACTTAACCATCCATGGTAGATTTTGTCCCCACGCGGCAGGCTCATTCATATCGTTCCAAAAACCCTCGACACCGGGTTCGGTCAATGCGGTAAAGGATGCGCCCCACCATTCGCGAACGTCATCCCTAAAGAAATCGGGGAAATGGCAGCGGCCCGGCCAAACCTCGCCAACAAAGTTTTCGCCGTTAGGGTATTTGGCAAAGTATTCGTTTTCGACACCCTCATCATATTGCTTATAGCCTTCTTCCATTTTGATTCCCGGGTCAACAATGGTCACCAGCCGGAACCCCATTTCTTTCAACTTGTCTATAAAAGACTTAGGGTCGGGGAAGGTCTCGTTATTCCAGGTGAATATCTTGAAGCCATCCATGTAATCGATGTCGCAATACATTACATCGGCCGGGATGTTATGATCGCGAAACGTTTTGGCGATATCTAAAATTTCCTGCGCGCTCATGTAGCTCCAGCGGCACTGCTGATATCCCAGCGACCATAGCGGCGGCATTTCCATGCGGCCGGTAAGCCAGGTATAGTCTTTAATGATCTCGGCAACAGATTGTGCGCCAAAAAAGTAATAATTCATATCGCCACCATCAGCGCCAAACCAGCTCATCTTGTGATCGGTAGTGGCACCAAAATCAAAAAAGCTGCGATGGGTGTTGTCGAAAAATAATCCGTATGTGGCGCCGCTATGTATGCCAATAAAGAACGGAAAGGTTTGATATAATGGATCCGACTTTTCGGTATAGAAAGGCACGTCGCTGTTCCAGTTTATATAGTTGCAACCGCGGCGGTCAAGATCCCCGGTTTTTTCACCCAACCCTATGAAACGTTCGTCGGCGTATACTTTGCGATAGTTAACCACACGCTCGCCTTGCCAGTTAATGCCAAAGCGTTCGTCGTCGCGGCTTAGTTCTTTACCATCAGCGGTGTAAAAGTTGAACCTAAGGAGATCTTTCTCGATGACCAGCTTAAGGGCCGAAGTTCTTATCTCAAAGCCGGCATCATCTTCGGTAAAATCAAAATTGCTTCCTGCCTGTTGTATAACAGCATAAGAATGATCTTTGGCATCAGGGTTTCGCATTACCTGCACCCGTATGATCGTGGGGCTATAAACGCTGATCTTTGCTGTGGCTATTTCCGACTTTATAATCAGTGTATTGTCTTGCTTGTTAATCTCGCCCGCTTGGCCTAATATTTCTACCTGCATTTGGTGGTGTTTTATACCATAAACGCAGGCACAAGTATATCGTTTCCGGGAATGTATAATTAGGGCGAGGGCGCGATAAACAAAGAACCCCGCTTTTGCGGGGTTCTTTGTTTATTATTGCTTGTCATCCCCAACTTTGTTTCGGGATCCCAAAGGGAGGTTTTAGTAAGTAATTAAAACTTAATCCCAAAGTTTAGTAGGATAGGTGCCGCTCTCAACCAGTTTGGCAATGCTATCCTGAACGATAGGTTTGTCTTCTTTATAAGTTACACCGAACCATTTTGACGAGGTAGGGATCACTTTAAATTCTGCAATGCCAGATTTGATCAGTTCGTCGGCAACAAGCGGAATAAAAAATTCTGCTTTTGGATTATCTTTATTCTCCTGCACAAATTTTTGGAACATGGGAAGGCTCTGCTCAAAAACAGCAGGCGTGAAGCCCCAAAAGTTCATAGATACACGAGTGTCTGTAGGCAGCTGCGTTTCGCCGTTGGCATCTTTGTAAAATACGTCGCCATCCTTAAAATAAACTTCTGTACGTTCATTGATCTCAACCATGTTGCCTTGGTCGTTCACTTTACAAACACCGCGCGATACAGAACCATAGTCTGATAAAGTTTTATCTATCTGGTAACCTACCAGCGAATATTTGTCATCAGCCACTTCAGTGGTTAAAAACTTGGCCATCTTCTCGAACGCATCATAACCATAGTAGTCATCAGCGTTGATCACGCAAAAAGGCTCGTGCACCTGGTTGCGGGCAGATAACACCGCGTGAGCGGTGCCCCATGGTTTTGCACGTTCTATCTCTTCGTCTATGCCAAATGGCTTAAGGTCGAAGTTTTGGAAAACGTAATCGGTTTCTACTTTACCTTTCAGTTTAGGCTCAAAGATGCTCTTAAAGCTATCCAGAAATTCTTCGCGGATGATAAAGCTGATCTTACCGAAACCGGCTTTAATAGCATCATGTATAGAATAGTCGATGATGGTTTCGCCATTAGGGCCAAAGCCGTCAACTTGTTTCATGCTGCCATAGCGACTGGCCATACCGGCAGCTAAGATCAATAATGTAGGTTTCATTGTGTTAAAGGAAGTTTATTTGAAATATTTAAAATCTTGTCCGTTGCTGATATTTAACAAGCACTCATAAATTAACCTGATCACGTTATCAACATCTTCTTTATGGATCATCTCTACAGTTGTATGCATGTACCGTAACGGCAACGATATTAATGCAGACGGTACACCATCGTTTGAGTATGCAAACGCGTCGGTATCTGTCCCTGTCGACCGCGAAGATGCCTGCCGCTGAAACGGTATATCATTCTTCTGTGCAGTTTCAACCAATAACTTATTTAGATTGTTTTGCACGGCAGGCGCGTAAGATACTACGGGGCCTTTGCCGCATGCAAGGTCGCCCTGAATGATCTTATTGATCATTGGGGTAGTGGTATCATGCGTTACGTCTGTTATGATGGCCACATTTGGTTTGATGTGATGGGCTATCATCTCTGCACCGCGAAGCCCTATCTCTTCCTGCACCGCGTTAACGATGTATAGGCCGAAAGGTAAAGTCTTGTTGTTTTCCTTCAGCAAGCGTGCAACCTCGGCTATCATAAATCCGCCGGCACGGTTATCCAGTGCGCGGCCTACGTAGTAGCGGTCGTGCAGTACCATAAACTCATCTTCGTACGTGATCACACAGCCTACATGGATGCCCAACTTCTCTACTTCTTCTTTAGAAGTTGCGCCGCAATCCAGGAAGATGTTCTTTAAAGTTGGTGCCTCTTCTTTTTCGCCGCCCGTGCGGGTATGTATCGCCGGCCAGCCGAAAACCGCTTTAACTATGCCATTGTCCGTATGGATATCAACGCGTTTCGAAGGGGCTATCTGGTGGTCGGAGCCGCCATTACGTATCACGTAGATCAACCCATCGCTGGTAATATAATTTACAAACCAGGATATCTCGTCGGCATGGGCCTCTATCACCACTTTGTAATCGGCCCCGGGGTTGATTATACCTACTGTAGTGCCGTAGTTATCTACGTAATGGTCATCAATGTATGGCTTCAAATATTCAAGCCACATTTGCTGGCCTTTCCATTCAAAACCGGTAGGCGAGGGGTTGTTTATATATTTTTCAAAAAACGCTAAAGACGTTTCTGTAACCACCGGAACGTGTGGTTTTTTCTCTTTTTTATCCTGGGGCATATATTAAAAATAACATGCTGCCAAGGGCAGCTCAACACAAATTTTGTAAAAATATGAAGGTAAAGATTATTGGCATTTAGTAAGTAAAGCCCATAAGTTTTTTCTCCATCACGGTGTAATTTATTCCCTTGCGTTCAAAAGTTTCGCCTTTAGAAATAAAGCCGAAGCGGCTGTAAAAACCAATGGCGCTTTCCCTGGCGTTACACCATAAACGTTGGGCACCTTCTCCCGTCGAAAAGTTAACAAGAAATTCAAGCAGCTGTTTTCCATAGTCTTTGCCCTGTGCCTCATGCTGAACGGCAAACTTTCGGAATTGGAAGTCTTTGCCATTCATAAACAGCGACACCACCGCGATAAGCCGCCCGTTATGAAAGCCGCCAAAATGCATACCTGTCTCATCTTCGGGCATGGCCATATCCGCCGGTTGCTCATTGGGATAGAGTACATCCCTGCGCAGCCACCATGTTACCTGCGGGCGTATTTGTTCTATGATCATTATCTGCCGAATATAGCATTAGGCGCGTGAAATTATTGTCGTTTAACATTACAATCCTTAACTTTAGCTATGTCTTTGTCTTATAAAGTATTATTGAAACCAGAACCAGAGGGTGGCTTCACGGTTAATGTGCCGGCCTTGCCCGGTTGCATAAGTTATGGTGAAACACTTGAAGAGGCGAGAACTAATGCCCAGGAAGCGATAGAACTATATATTGAAAGTCTACGAGCCCATGGCGAAGAGATTCCTTCAGACGAAAACGTGCTGGAATATAATATCCAGCTGTCTTAAATGCCCAAGCAAAGCTATAGCTCCAGGGAAATAATAAAATTACTGGAAGACGGTGGTTTTATACTCGACCAGGTTAAAGGAAGCCACCATATTTACTATCATCCGGTTGATAAAAAGCGTGCGGTTGTGCCCCATCCTAAAAAAGAGCTGCCATATGGTACGGCGCGTAGCATACTTAAACAAGCCGGCTTTCTATAGTTTCTGTTTCATACGAAATCACTACCTTAAGCTATAGTAATTTTATGGCTAATCACTTCCTAGAACAACACGACCCTGATAGAAGGGAATTTCAAATAGACCGTTTGATCCTATTTACGGACGCGGTTTTCGCTATCGCGATAACGCTGCTTATCATTGAAATCAAGCCGCCTTATGTACCCGATAATTCCACGCCGGCAGACCAACTGAATCAGCTGCACCATCTGGTGGGTAAATTCATTGGCTTTATACTTAGCTTTTTTGTGATAGCAACCTATTGGCGCGGGCACCACCGCATTTTTGGTTTTGTTACCAATTACGATGAAAAGCTAATATGGCTAAACTTCAGGTTTTTGCTTACCATAGTGTTGATGCCATTTTCATCGGCCTATTACAGCGAAAGCGGTGCTTATAGCGTTCCTTTTTATTTCTACCATGCCAACATCATCCTCACCAGCATTGCCAATTACATGCTGATAAAGTATGTGTTCGATCCAAAGAACAACGTTGTTGAGCACCAGCCAAGCCCGCTGCTCAAAAAAATGTTCCTTACCCGCGGTTTTGCCATACCTGCCATATTTCTGTTAGGGGTGCTGTTGTCATTTTTGCCTTTTTCTCCGTCATGGACCATTACCATCAGCCGCATGTGCCCCATCCTGATCTGGCCTGTGTTTTATTTCATAAGGCGCTATTATTCAAGGGACATAAAGCAACACGAACTGAAAAACACCGAGGAGCGCTTGGCTGATGAAGAGGAGAGCAGGTTGTCTTGATTAATTAAGAAATACAGTGTGCTTCTCAACTTGTCATTGCGAGGAACGAAGCAATCCGAGCATGCATGTGTTATTCAGTCCAATAGCTATCGGAATTAAGCCGCCATCTCATTTTATTACAATACCATTCCGCTCATTCGCCGCGGAGGCTCGTTACTTTGTCTTGGCAACAAAGTAACCAAAATGCCAAGTCAGCGAAAGGCTTCTTTTCCGCACAGGCATTTGCCCTGCAAAACACTCGCATGGCCCTCATCACACAAGCCCTCAGTAGCGGCTCATGTTTTCATCCGAAGCTGCCCGCTGACCTGATTCGCATCGTCGTAATTTGGACGTTACAGAGTAACACAAAAAAAGCCGCCCGTTAAGAACCGGGCGGCTTTCATATTTAGCAACAGGCTATTATAGTTTGCCTATTTCTTGTACAAGGTCTATCAATTTATTTGAATAACCCCACTCGTTATCGTACCATGATACAACCTTAACAAAGTTGTCGTTAAGCGCGATACCTGCTTTAGCGTCGAATATTGAAGTGCGCGGATCACCTTTGAAATCTTCAGAAACCACGTCATCTTCAGTATAACCTAAAATGCCTTTCAACTCGCCGTCTGCGGCTTCTTTCATGGCAGATTTAATGGCTTCGTAGCTTGCACCGTTTTTCAATTTCACGGTTAAGTCAACCACAGAAACGTCTGCAACAGGTACACGGAAGCTCATGCCGGTTAGTTTACCTTTTAACTCAGGGATAACCAACGTAACGGCTTTAGCAGCACCTGTTGATGAAGGGATGATGTTCTGGTAAGCACCACGGCCGCCTCTCCAGTCTTTTGCTGACGGGCTGTCGACAGTTTTCTGAGTAGCGGTAACCGCGTGTACAGTACTCATCAAGCCTTCTTCGATACCAAATTTATCATTCAGTACCTTCGCGATAGGAGCCAAACAGTTGGTGGTACAAGACGCGTTGGATACGATGGTTTGTTCCGCCTTTAACTCTTTATGATTAACACCCATTACAAACGTAGGGGTATCATCTTTTGCAGGGGCGCTCATTACTACTTTTTTAGCACCCGCATCAATGTGTTTCTGAGCAGTTTCTAAGGTTAAAAATAAGCCGGTCGACTCGATGATCACTTCAGCGCCTACTTCATTCCATTTAAGGTTAGCAGGGTCTTTTTCTGCAGTTACACGGATGGTTTTACCGTTTACAACCAGGTGGCCGCCTTCAACAGCGATAGTGCCGTCGAATTTACCGTGGGTTGAATCATATTTAAGCATGTAAGCCATGTAATCAGGCTCAACAAGGTCATTGATACCTACAACTTCAATGTCAGGTCTTGCAATTGCAGCCCTGAAAGCCAAACGGCCGATACGGCCAAAACCGTTAATTCCTATCTTCATGATTTTTTAATTTTTATTTGAATAGTATGTTAGCAAATTATTTATGGGTTCTCTTAAAATGCTCTCTACCTGCAAACCTGCTGCAGTGGTAACCTCTTTTAATTCGGTTTGAAACAATGCCGCGACAGACCCGGTAAAGTGAACATTGGCACGCGGATGTTTCTCTTTAAGCGGTACCAGGTAAGTGTCTGTCAATAATGTAAAACCTTTGGTTATGGTTTGCCTAATGAACGGATCGTTATAGTTTTCGCTGTAAAAATCTGTAAAAGAACTTAAGAACAAGGCCGGCTGGCGCGAGCGGTAAACCTTCTCGAGCATAGTTTTCCGGTCGGCATCATATCGGTGCTGAAAGCTTTTTTTCAGATGTTCCGGCAACGTCTCGTTCATGTATGCTTTTATCAACTGACGGCCCAGCCAATTGGCAGAGCCTTCATCGGCCAGTACATAACCTAAACCATAATTGTTTACTGCAAGTTTCCTGCCATCGTACCACGCCGCGTTGCTGCCGCTGCCGCAAATGCAAACAATGCCTTCCTGGCTCTTACAACAGGCTATTGCCGCCGCCAGCATGTCATGCCCAACGGTAATTTTGGCAAACTTAAAAAAAGCCGACATAGCCTTGCTGATCAGTTCTTTAAGTTCGGGCGTTGAGGCACCCGCGCTAAAAAAATAAACACGCTTTACTTCTTCGGCGTGGTGGATAAGGTTTATGTTTTTATTAAGCAGCTGTTGGATATGTTTCTCATCATTAAACTGCGGATTAATGCTGCTGGTTTTAAATGATGCAATAGTTTTCCCTTTGTTTGATAATCGCCAATCGGCAATATGCGAACCGCTGTAAACTACTGCTATCATCCTTTTATATCGACAATATATCAGACATCAGCATCAGGTCGTCTTCCAACTTAAACTGATGTGTAAGCGCCTGTTCAATCTTGGTTAGTTCTATTTTGTTGCCTCTAAGGCCAACCATCTTTTGCGTTTCGCCTTGTATCAGCGCGTTTACTGCGCTAAACCCAAGCCTGCTGCCCAGCACACGGTCAAAGGCGCTTGGGCTGCCGCCGCGCTGCAGGTGGCCTAATATGGTCACCTTTACATCGTAAGATTTTACCTCTGCTTTAACCTTTTGCGCAACATCATAGGCGCCGCCGTTTTTATCACCTTCTGCAACGATAACAATGCTTGATGATTTTTTTGCCTGGTTAGATTTAACCGATGCGATAAGATCTGCAATAGCGGTGTCTTTCTCGGGAAGCATAATCGCTTCGGCGCCGCACGAAATACCTGCGCGTAAAGCGATACAACCTGCGTCGCGGCCCATTACTTCTATAAAGAATAATCGGTCGTGCGCGTCTGCGGTGTCGCGGATCTTATCCAGGGCATCCACAACGGTATTGGTCGCAGTGTCAAAGCCTAAAGTAAAGTCGGATCCGAAAAGATCATTATCTATAGTCCCCGGCACGCCCATTATGGCCATATCGGGGTATTGTTTAGAGAAGCGCAAGGCACCGGTAAAAGTACCATCGCCGCCAATTACTACCAGGGCATCAACGCCGCGTTTTTTAAGGTTATTGTAAGCAGTTTCCATACCTTCGGGCGTGCGGAACTCGGCACAACGGGCGGTTTTGAGAATGGTGCCCCCAAGGTTTAGGATATTACTCACAGAACGGCTGTCCATGTCGTAAATATCATCCTCTATAAGCCCTTTATAGCCTTGCCTTACACCCACCATTTTAACATTGTTGTACATAGCAGTACGTACAACCGCCCTTATACAAGGGTTCATGCCGGGGGCATCGCCACCGGATGTTAAAACAGCAATCTTAGAAACTTTGCTCATTTAGAAAGGGAAGCATTCAAAAACTGGCCTAAGATAATGTGTATATTTAACACGATAGAATTTTTATTTCTTTTTTTGCATTTCGAAATAAGACCTATATTTAAATCGTTACTTTAAGTTTAAATTCTTTTGGACGAACTACTACCTAAGTTTGAGTCGGTTTTTTCTATCGACTGTGTGATATTCGGTTTCGATGCCGGCGAGTTAAAAGTACTGCTCATAGAACGTAACGAAGAGCCTTTTAAAGACTGGTTTGCCCTGCCGGGCTACATAGTTGGCCAGCAGGAAAGCATTGACGACGCTGCCGAGCGTATCCTTAACGAGCTTACAGGTTTGCGCGGCCTGCACATGGAGCAATTCCACACCTTCGGCGAAGTTAACCGCCACCCGCAAGGCCGTGTGGTAACAGTTGCCTACTACGCGCTCATTCGTATCAACGGACAAAAGGAGCTGCGCCCGGTGACCCAGTACGCGCGTAAAGCATTCTGGCACCCGGTTAACGAGTTGCCTAAACTGGCATTTGACCATAGCGAGATCTTCAACACAGGTTTCAATAAAATTCGCCGTAGGTTAAGCTATCAGCCTATAGCGTTTGAACTGCTACCGGAAAAGTTTACACTTACACAGCTGCAAATGCTTTATGAAGCCATCCTGAACAAAAAATTGGACAAGCGCAACTTCCGCAAAAAGATGCTGAGCTATGGTTTCCTGAAAGAGCTTGACGAAAAACAACGCGGTGTATCATACCGTGCCGCCAAGCTTTACAAATTCGACAAGCGTAAATACACCAAGATTTTTCAAAACGAACTGACTGTAGAAGGGTAAAAAGTTACCAACGAAAGTTGTCATTCAGAGCGCAGCGAAGAATCTCTTTGGAGCCTCACCCCAACCCCTCTCCAGAAGGAGAGGGGCTAAAAGTATTTTATCATTCAGAGCCTGGCGAAGAATCTTATCGATTTTTGCAATAGGAGTGGAGAAAATTGCATTGCCTTAGATTACTGGGCGTTACCCTCATTCGTCGGGTCGGGCTATCCACTACAAGTCCTCATTTCGGTACGCTCACTCCGGGCTTTTCGTTTCTATCCTTAACGCATTTGTCTGAACCTGACTTTTTGCAATTTAAGAATTTTCAGAATCATAGATTCAAAGCATATCGTATTTGGGTTTTTAACGCCAGCGGGCAGCTTCGGGTGAAAGCACGAGCCGCTACTGAGGGCTTGTGTGATGAGGTCCATGCGAGTGCTTTGCAGGATGGGCCCTGTGCGAAAGAAGCCTTTCGCTGGCTTGGCCTTTTTGGACACTTTTGTGGCTAAGACAAAAGTGTCGAGCCTTAGCGGCGAATGAGCGTAAAAGATAGTCTCCTTTGAGATACCAATAATCCCCATAATTGTTGGAACAGCATGCCTTGAATGGCATCGGCCTCCATAATACTAGTATCATCACCCCAGAACATTTCCCGCTTTCATATGTATTTACCGCAATCCCAACGGTCTATGAACAAACTACTTGCAAAAATATTAATCACGTTTACCGCGCTTTTTGTTACCGGTATCACCTACGCTCAAAAGCCTAAGCCAGATACCGTAACCGCCGGCTTGTACATTACCAGCATTCACGATATAAACTTTAAGGACAAGGAATACACCGCCGATATGTGGCTTTGGCTGCGATACAAAAAGAAGGAATTCGACTTTATCAAAAACCTGGAAGTGCCGCAGGCTAAAACGGTAACCAAGTCTTTTACCACGGTCGATTCATCTAACAATAAGATCTTCATCCTGATGAAACTGCAGTGTGTGATGAAGGATTCGTGGGCGATAAATAATTTCCCGTTTGACAGTCAGAAACTGCGTTTCTCCATCGAAAACTCCCAGTTTGACTCTAAGGCGATAATATTTAAGATAGATAACCGCGGGCAGCACTTCGACCCGAGGTTCACGCTTAATGGTTGGGCCATTGACAGCATTAGCCTGACCAGCGGTATCAAAAAATATGAAACAGCCTTTGGCGACAGTATTGTGCCGCCGCACACAGAGTACAGCAACTTCAAAGCAGTACTGAGGATACACCGCGACGCGATGGGCCTGTTCTGGAAAATGTTTTTGGGTATGTATGTGGCGTTCCTGATCGCTTACATGTGTTTCTACATCCATGCAGATAGCATCGACTCGCGCTTTGGGCTTAGCGTTGGTGCCTTGTTTGCCGTGATAGGTAATAAATACATCATAGATAATACCTTACCGGAGAGCACAACCTTTACCCTTGTAGACACCCTGCACGGACTTACATTGCTGTTTATCCTTGCGACGATCATTTGCAATACGTTTTCGCTAAGACTTATAAAAACCAACAAATTAAAAGAAGGCCGCCGCTTCGATTTTATTTCAGCTCAGGTGGTACTGGTAGCTTACCTTGTACTGAATGGCTGGTTTATCTACACCGCAAGCAGGGGATAAGCATCTATGCCGCTGTTGGTGTTGTCACCAACAGCTCACAGCCTATTACTATTGTTGGTGACAACACCAACAATGGCGTAAAATCAACGTGTAAAATTGTTAGACGCAATTCCAGCAATGGCCCCGAAGCCTCGGCAGAACAATGACAACTTTGTGCAGTACTGCACCCAATTGTCAGCAATTTGGTGTTTCACAGCCCCACTACTGACAAAGTAGTGCTTGCAGGTAAACGCTGTAATAAATTGAAAAAGAACAATAAGCAACATTTTGTCACATACTTAAAAGTATGGAACAGCTGTTTCACTGTTTCAGGTGAAACAGTGAAACACCACCAAAAAAGGCAGCCTGATCTGGCTGCCTGCAATATCTTGTTTCATGAAATTTACAATTGACTTGGCGCCAATTCCAGGTGATACTTCACCAGGTTATCTATAGGTGAGCGGATAATGTTACCTACCATCATGCCGTGCGCGGTTACTACCTCTTCTAATACATTACGGAAGTTGTAACCAACAGAACCAATACAGTTAAAGCTGTATTTCTGATAATCGGGGTAGTGGGTAACCAGGTTTCTAAAGAAGTCTTCGAACGATGATTGCACCAGGTTGCGTGAGTACTCTATATTCACGTTGTTGTCGTAAACAAACTTGCTAAAGCTGGCGCAAAAACGGTTAGCCAACGGCTGAGAGTACACGCGATCGTTAACCTCGTCTGGCGTTAATTTAAATGTTTCCCAAAAGCTGTTGCGAACAGCCTCTGGCATGTAGCCGCGCAGGTAATCTATCAGTAATTTCTTACCGATAGCACAGCCGCTGCCTTCATCGCCAAGGATGTAAGCGCCTGAGTCGATGTTGTTGGTGATCTTTTTGCCATCATAGATACAAGTGTTGGTACCGGTGCCCAAAATGGCAGCAAAACCCTCGTTGTTACCCAATAAAGCACGTGCGGCGGCAAGCAGATCGTGACCTACGCTTACGCGCGAGCTGCTGAATACCTTGCGCATCGCACTTGCAACTATCTCGTTCTTCTCCGGAACGGAGCAGCCTGCGCCATAATAATTTACTTCTGTGATCTTGCTCTTGTCGAGGTCGGTAGGCAGGCTTTCATTCAATGAGTTAATGATATATTCTTCACCAACAAAGTATGGATTGTAGCCTTCTGTGTTAAAATAAATTTTCTTCTCGTCCTCTGTAACCAAACACCAGTTGGTCTTGGTTGAGCCGCCATCAGCGATAATTATCATGATCTATAATTTAAAAGTCGTGTTAAAAGTATGATTTAGTAATTGCAAATAAAAAAGAATGCAGGTTTTTTAATAGTGTATAATTAACAATTTATTAAATCAGGCTTTATTCTGATGGTTGTGTTGCAAAAATGGCAAAGAATGTCACTATATGTTGGTTATGCAGAATTATTAATGCCGGTTGCGTCTGGCCGTTTTGGTTTTTGCTATCAGCCACTTACTCAATTCTATAGCCGCATTATTGTTTTCAAAGCCGGCGGGCAGGCGACCATTCACATACTCGTTGTATAACCATGGGTCGCCCACAGCGAACACTGTGCCTTTGCCATATTTTAAACTTACGGCAATTGCAAGGCCGCCCTTGTTCGATCGTAAAACCGCACTTGCGCTTTTCGGTGCGGATATGCTGCAAGCGTCTTTAATGAAGAATTTATCTGCTGGTTTAAAAATTGAGCTGCCAGTACCGATTACCGGAACACCATCCTCGAAGTGGCTATCATCAATCACATGGTTCTGCAGATCATTATTAAAATGCAACCCAAATTTGGCCGCCAGGATGTTGAAGTGCTGTAAGTCAACATTGGCACTGTCATTGGCCATCATCACCAATACGCCTCCACTTTTAACCCATTTCGCGATTACGTCGGCATCTTTTGGTGTGATGTAATGCGGGTTGGGATTTTCTTTTTTTGAATCGGGATCTACAATGATATAGATTGCAGTGCCTTGAAGGTTTGTTGCAGTTGGCGCCTCGCCTACTGTATCTAAGGTTGCGCCAAGCGACTTGAAAGTATCTCCCCAGATGGAAAAGCCCGTGTTGCCTTTCTCGTCCCACAGGTAATGGTAGCGCATGGTTTTGCCTTCGGCGTTTGTATGAACTTCGTGATTGAAATAATAATCAAGCGTTACTTTCTGACCCAAAGCCGCGGCTGACAGTCCGGCGAAAACCAGTAACGACAGCAAAAATTTATACATGGGCTTGTTCCATTTTTGGTGTCAGCAAATGCATGATGAGCCAGGCCAGCAAGTAGGCGAAGCCGCAGATAATAAAGAGGATGTTATAGCCCGCGGTAATATTTCCGGCCGATTTAGCAGTGTCGAGAATGATACCGATGAGCAGCGGAAAAAATATGCCGCCTACAGAACCGGCCATACCGCCAATGCCCACCACAGAACTTACCGCCTTTTTAGGAAACATGTCCGACGCAGTAGTTAAAATGTTAGCGCTCCAAGCCTGGTGGGCAGCAGCAGCTAAGCTTATCAGGGCGACAGCCTGCCATATGTTGGTTGCATACCTTGCCGAAACAATTGGCACCACACATAGGGCAAATATCAGCATGGCGGTTTTGCGGGCTTTGTAAACGGGCCAGCCTTTTTTTATGAAGTATGAGGATAAGTAGCCGCCGCCGATACTGCCGATGGTTGTCGCGGTATAGACGATAACCAATGGCAAACTGGGCTTTTTAAGGTCGAGGTGAAAGGTTGATGAGAAGTACGATGGCAGCCAAAACAGAAAGAAGTACCAAACCGGGTCGCACAGTAGTTTGCCTGTGATAAATGTCCACGTTTGTTTATAACCAAACAATTTGCCCCAGTTTACTTTACTGTCTGCGTCGCCGGCTGCAACAGGCTCGTCGGTGTCACTGGCGATATAGGCTAACTCTGCCTGGTTTACTTTGGCATGCCGCGACGGTATTTCATAAAATATCAGCCAAAATACCAGCCACACAAAACCAATGGCGCCGGTGATAACGAATGCCATTTTCCAGCCGTAAATGCCTAAGATAAACGGCACCATGATTGGGGCAGCAACCGCGCCAATATTCGCTCCCGAATTAAATATGCCCGTAGCCAAAGCGCGTTCGCGCTTTGGAAACCATTCTGCAACCGATTTGATTGCCGCCGGAAAATTACCCGATTCACCAATGCCTAATAATCCCCGCACCGCTCCAAAGCCTAAGGTACTAGTCACCAAGGCGTGCAGCATAGCCGCGCCACTCCATACCATCATGGAAATAGCATAACCGATCTTTGTTCCTATCTTATCTATGAAACTACCGAAGGCTAAAAAACCGATCGCGTAACATGCCTGAAAAGCCATCACAATGGCGCTGTAATCTTTCTCTGTCCATTTAAATTGCATTTCCAGTACAGGTTTCAGCAAGCCGATCACCTGCCTGTCGAGGTAATTTATCGTGGTGGCAAAAAACAGCAGCGCCACTACCACCCATCGGTAGCCGGTCTTTTTTTCTTCCATAAACAGGTTTATAAAATCTATCTGCCCGCTATTACCAGACGCATGGCAGTTAAAGTATCGTTATAAAGTTTATCGTAATTGGCGGTGTCCATTACCTCGGCGCTAATGAGTTTGCTGCCTAATCCCACAGCACATACACCCGACTTAAACCAGGCTGTGATATTTTTTTGTTCCAATTCTACTCCGCCGGTCGGCATAAACAACTGCCCCGAGAATAATTCCTTTACCGCTGATACAAAGCCGGGGCCTAATATATTTGCCGGAAATATCTTGATCAATTGCGCGCCAAAGTGCTGTGCAGTATGTATTTCTGTGGGCGTCATGCAACCCGGGATCCACACCATGCTGTTCTTCGCAGCAACAGCGGCAACCTCGGGGTTAACGATAGGGGCAACTATAAATTCTGCACCGGCTTCAACAAAATCATTTGCCTGTTTGGAGGACCGGATGGTACCCGCGCCTATGATCATGCCCGGCATTTCTGATTCCTGAACGGTCTTTAGTATCCTGAAATTTTTCAGTGCCGCTTCGCCTCGATTGGTGTACTCGATAATACGTATACCGGCGCTGTAAAGCGTGCGCGCAACTTCGACAGTCACCTGCTTGCTGCGGTGGTAGTATAGCGGCAGCATGCCCTGCTGAATAATAGCATCAATTACTTGTTGTTTATCCGGCATTTTTCATGGTCTTAATTATTTGATCGGCCTTAATAGTTGTCGCGTCGCTTGGTACAAACAACTTGGTAAATGCCGCGGCCGAGGCGTATTCAGCAATTTGCGCCGGGTTATAGTTATTGCAATATCCGTAAATCAAACCAGCCATAAAAGCGTCGCCGCTGCCAACCTTGTCAACCGCTTCATCGGTATGGTATTCTTCCGAATGATACAAATGCCCGTCTGTATATAGCGTTCCGTAATAATCTATCCTTTCGTTGTTGCCGAACCTGAAAGTATTTGCCACCGCTTTACATTTTGGAAACCATTTCATTATCTGCTCAGACGCGTATTGCGCTTCTTTTAAATACAAGCTTTTCTGCCCCGTTTCTGTCAGGTCTGTGCTGATGTCTGTACCAAGCATGGTGTTCATCGCCCACACGTTACCCATTATCAAATCGCAGTGCTGCACAAGCGCAGGCATAACGTCTTTTGGCAATTTACCGTACTGCCATAGCTTTGCACGATAGTTCAGGTCGAGAGAAATGGTGATGCCTTTGGCCGATGCCGCCTCAAGTGCTTCCAGGCAAACGTCAGCTGTTTGTTGCGACAGGGCAGGACTGATAGCACTGAAGTGAAACCAGTTAACGCCGTCGAGTGCATTGTCCCAGTCGATCGTATTTGGTTGCAAAGAAGCAAATGACGAACCTGCGCGGTCATAGATCAAAGCGTCATGCTTCATATCCTGTCCCTTCGTCAAAAAGAACAACCCTATACGTTCACCGCTTTTTTGAATTGCGGAAGTATCTATGCCTTTTTGCTGAAGATGATCTGTTAGCTGTGCAGTCAGGCCATTATCGGGCATGGCGGTAAAATAGCGGGTTTCAACTTCCCATAAGGCCAGTGCTGTAGCGACGTTAAGTTCCGCTCCCCCAATGAAAAATGGCAGCGAGTTGTGCCGGAGCCAATCGCCACCCGCATCCGGTGTTATCCTTAAAAGAATTTCGCCAAAGGTTAATATCTTCCCTTTATTTGCTACCTGTATGCCCATTACACACCACTGAATATAGAAAAACCACCGTCAACGCAGATCATAGATCCGGTTACAAATTTCGAAGCATCACTCAAAAGCCAAACTAAAGCACCTATCAATTCGTCCGGGTCACCAAAACGTTTGAAAGGTGTTTGCCTCACCACCGATTCGCCACGTGGAGTGTAACCACCCTCGGGTTTAGTCAGCAGGTTTCGGTTCTGCTCGGTCAAAAAGAAGCCCGGTGCCAGCGCGTTCATCCGTATCTTGTCGCCATAACGATTGGCCAGTTCAACCGCGAACCATTGGTTATAGCAATCTACCGCGGCTTTACCCATATTGTAGCCCAACACTTTAGTAACCGCGCGTTTAGAGTTCATGGATGATATATTGACGATACTGCCGCCGCCATTTTCTGCAATGGCCTCACCGAATATCTGGGTTGGCAAAAGCGTTCCCCACAGGTTAAGGTCGAGCACTTTGCGCATACCATCGAGGTCCATTTTAAAAATATCTTCATCATTTTGCAAAACACCCTCGGGCATGTTGCCGCCGGCCGCGTTAACTAAGCCGTCTATCCGCCCAAAGGCATCGGTCATCTTTTGTTTAGTAGCGATGAGATCGTTCTCATTGAGCACATCTGCGATAAGGGCAATTGCTTTTCCACCTGCCTGTTTAATGGCTTCCGCGCGTTCTTCGGCTACTTGCTGGTTACGGCCAAGTATGCCCACTGCGCCGCCCGCGGCCGCAATGCCGTTCACGAACGAATTGCCCAGAATGCCGGTGCCGCCTGTAACGACGATAACCTTTCCTTCAAGCGAAAAAATATTTTGTTCCATTACCTGATGTCTGTTAGTGCGATGGGATCCATATCGGTATAATCCTGGTTTTCGCCGCCCATACCCCAAATAAAACTGTAGCTGGCCGTACCCGCGCCGGAATGGATGCTCCAGGGCGGAGAAATAACAGCCTCATGGTTGCCCATCACAATATGCCTTGTTTCTGTACCCTCACCCATAAAATGAAAAACGCGCTGATCTTGCGGCAGGTCGAAATAAAAATAGGCCTCCATTCGGCGGTCATGCACATGTGCCGGCATAGTGTTCCACACACTGCCGCTATGTAAAATGGTTAAGCCCATAACCAGCTGGCAGCTTTTAATGCCTTGCGCGTGGATGTATTTGTTAATGGTGCGATGATTTGCTGTCGCGGCGTCGCCGAGGGTAACCTTAACTGCTGCGGCATGTGTCATTAAAGTTGTAGGATAATTCACATGTGCGGGTGCCGATACTAAATAGAAAACGGGCGGATTTGCGGCACCTTTTGCTTTGAAACTTACCCCCTTAGTACCCTTGCCTAAGTACAAGCAATCAAGCTTGCCTAACGTGTGTACCTTACCATCAGCACTAATTTCGCCCTCGCCGCCTACGTTAATGATGCCTAATTCACGGCGCTCCAAAAAATAACCCGCACGAAGTATTGGATAGGTGCCTAAAGCCAGATCGTGATTTACGGGATTGGCTATGCCTAAGATCATCCGGTCATGATGGGTGTAAACCAAATTGATCTGATCGGCCTGCACAAGCCCGTCTGCCAGAAAGCGTTCGCGGATGAGGGCTGTATCGTATCCCTTAAAGTCGGCGGGATGTACGCTGTTTAAAACTTTCAAAACGGTAATATTAGGTAGGTAAATAATCGTTTTAACAATGGTACGATTAAGCATGTTTAAACGAAAGGCCTGGCAGTAATTTTTCTGTTGCCGGCCGTGATTTTATGTTGATTATAACGAAATGCGCCGGATAGATTGTAATATTGGATCCCGACATTTAGCATTACATGAAAAATCAAAAGCTATTCTTGCAGACTTTTTTAATTGCTGTATTCTCATTATTACTTTTCGCGGGTTCCACTGTTTATGCTCAAAAAAGTGTGGTAACGCAAAGGCAAGCAGAGCAATGGGTTAAAAGCCGTGCCTGGGCAGGTGGTTTGAGCCTCAAATTATATGGCGATGTAAACGCGGTTACTTTTTATAAGCAATATCACGCAAATCCTGCGTTATGGCAAAAAGTGTTTGCATGGCTTAAAACAACTAAACTGGACACACTTTATGCCGGAAAGCATATTATCGACGGCGATAAGGCTTACGCTAATGTCACCCTTGCGCCCTCCAAGGCTTTTGATGATACCAGGTGGGAATCGCATCGTAATTATATCGACTTGCAATATGTGATAAGCGGTGCGGAAAAAATTGGTCGTGCTGATATTGATAAAGCTACGGTAACCATGCAGTACGATGACAAACGCGACTTGGCTAATTATACCGCCGAGGGCAAATTTTATACCGCAACACCGGGGACTTTCTATCTATTTTTCCCGCAGGACGCGCACAGGCCTTCTATAAAAGTTGATGGGTACGATATGGTAAAAAAGCTTGTTGTCAAAATCCGCGTAGCAAACTAAACTTATGATTCCGAACTTAGAACAAACGTTCAGGTGGTTTGGTCCCGGCGACCCTGTAACCTTAAGTGCCATAAAACAAACCGGCGCGACAGGTATAGTCACCGCCCTGCACCAGATCCCAGTAGGAGAGGTTTGGGGCCTGGCCGATATATTTGAACGCAAAGAAATGATCGAAAACGCCGGCTTGCGCTGGTCTGTTGTGGAAAGCGTTAACGTACATGAGCAGATCAAAACCGCGGGCCCGAAGCGCGATGAGCTTATCGAAAACTACCTCGCTACACTCAAGAACCTCGTAGCCGCGAACATCACTACTGTCTGCTACAATTTTATGCCTGTTCTCGACTGGACGCGGACTAATCTGGACTATTTGATGCCCGACGGAACTTCGGCTTTGCGATACGAGGCGGCGGCTATGGCGGCATTCGACCTGTACATTTTAGAGCGTGAAGGCGCTTCGGCAGAGTACTCACCCGAACAACAAAAAGCCGCTAAGAGGTTCTTAGAAAGTCTATCCAGAGAAGAAGCTGAACAGTTGAGCCGCAACATCATGGCCGGTGTGCCCGGAACGAATGACGTATATGGAATGGCCGACTTTAAAGCTCACCTTGCGCGCTACGCGGACATTGACGCTGTTGGCTTGAAAGCGAACCTGAAGTATTTTTTGCAGGCCGTAATACCGGAAGCAGAGAAAGCAGGCGTAAAATTATGTATCCATCCCGACGACCCGCCTTTTCCTATCCTCGGTTTGCCGCGTGTGGTATCAACAGAGGAAGATTTGCAGTTTGTGGTTAATGCAAGCCCGTCGTCGGCCAATGGTTTAACATTTTGTACAGGTTCTTTAGGAGCTAGGGCAGACAATGATCTTCCCGGAATGATAGAACGGCTTGGCGGCCACATTCACTTTTTGCACCTGCGCAACGTAAAGCGCGAAGCCGACGGCAGTTTCTTTGAAGACAACCACCTGGAAGGCAGCACAGACATGTTTGCGGTAATGAAAGCGCTGGTGCTGGAACAGCAAAAGCGTGCCAAAACCGGCCGCGAAGACGTAGCCATTCCCATGCGCCCCGACCACGGGCATAAAATGCTGGATGATGTAAATTACAATACTTTCCCAGGCTATTCTGTTACCGGGCGTATGAAAGGTCTGGCCGAGTTAAGGGGCCTGGAGATGGGGGTGAAAAGAAGTTTAGAGAATTAACTCTCCCCAATCCATCTCCGAAGGAGAGGGGCTATAGAAACAAAGAGCCCCACGAGATTTCTTGAAGGGCTCTTGCTTTTTACGTTCTCGTTTCCCTCCCCGAAGGAGAGGGGCAATAATGAGATTTTTACTTTTGATCAAAATAATCACCTGTTTCCAGGTCTTCTAACAAGCCGATGTGCGTGGCTTTCCACCCTGTGCGCTCTTGTGATATTTTAGCAGATGCAGGGAAATCTCCTGCAAAGAAGTCTGTGATCCAGCCAAAGTGTTCGGGTGCTTCTTCGGCAGAAATGCTTTTAACGGGAATGTTTAAATGCTTGCCAATCGATTCGGCAATTTCACGGGTAGGTATTTCTGTGTCGCCTACCGCGTGGTAAGTGGCTGATATGCCTTTCTCGAGCGCCAAACGATATAAACTTGCCACATCTAAACGGTGCACTGCCGGCCAGCGGTTAGCGCCTTCGCCAATGTAGGCAGATATGCCTTTCTCACGTGCAAGATTTATTAGCATTGGTATAAAGCCGTGATCGCCGCGATCATGCACAGATGGCGGGAGTCGCATTATGGATACATTGATACCTTGTTGTTTTGCTAATGCAGCGGCTTCTTCAGACGCTACCCGCGGATGGTGAGTAGTTTCAGATGTCGCTACAAAATCTTCTGTGGCCACGTCGCCGGGTTTAGCAGCACCCAATACAGTCCCCGATGTGACGATGAGCGGTTTGTCCGTTCCGGCCAGGGCCGATGCAAGCGCCGCAACTACTCCTCTGTCTGTTTCGCAATTCTTTTTAAAGTCAGAAAAGTCATGGATAAACGCGGTATGGATCACGCCATCACATTGTAAAGCCCCGCTGCGCAGGCTATCCAAATCTTCCAGAGTGCCATGATGCACGTCGGCACCAGCGGCCCTTAAATCTTCGGCGCCTTTTTCTGAACGGGTCATGCCCAAAACCTGGTGACCCGCGTTGATCAATTCTTTCACTACGGCCGAGCCTACAAAGCCCGTTGCGCCGGTAACAAATACACGCATGTTTTAAATTTTTTTGGTAAACGGAAAATGTTCTCTAATCACTGAACACTGCAAAGGTGCTCAACATACAAGCCTCAAACGAGGACATTTGTCACTGTTTACAATTACTGCTTTACCTGCGCGTGTCGTATACGGCTCAACGTTTCGCGCGTAACGCCTAAAAAGGAAGCTACCATATGCAAAGGCACGCGGTTGATGATGCCGGGATATTGCACCAAAAATTCGTCGTAACGCTGTTCTGCACTCGCACTTATGGCACTGAATACACGCTCGCGGGTGTGGAACAGGTTTCTTTGGATCAATTGCTCTGTATGTTTACGCAGCTCGGGCAAGCGCTCGAACAGGTAATTGAAGTCGTTACGTGTCCACATCAACACCTCCGTGGTTTCAAGCGCATCAATGTTATACCGCGATGGGGTGCCGTTATTGTAGCTTTCGGGATCCGTACACCAGGAGTCTTCAGGCGAAAACTGCATAATGTGCTCGCTGCCGTCTGGAGTGGTGCGGTAACTTCGCAGCATTCCTTTGGCTACAAATACTTTATGCCGGGCAATTTCGCCATCGCGTAAAAGAAACTCTTTGCGGCGTATGGTACGGGTTATAGCCGTCTTTTCAAAAAGGTCGATCTCCTCGGCAGTTAAGGGCGTATTCTGTTGTAAATACTTTTCAAATTCGGCAAACATGCATAGCAAACATAATAAATAATCAAAAGTTCAGTCGCGGTATACGTGCATCAAAAACTATTTGCATATATGAAACTATCCAAATACATTTATTGTGTCGGGATAACACATCTCATAACCAATTAAACCAAACAAATGAAAAAGACTTTCGCAATGCTGGCCGTAGTTGCCGCGTTACTATTCTCACTTAATGTAAAAGCACAATCATCGGGCACCTATTTTATCGGCAAATGGAACGTAACCGTATTTGGTACGCCTAATGGCGATGCTAAACTTACCTTTAACTTTAGCCGCGGCACGGATGGTAAACTGGTTGGCGGAGCTATCCAGGATTCTACCGGGAAAGAAGTTTCTAAAGTGACGTCGTTAGAAGAAAAAGACAAAACCATTAACGCGGCTTTCAACATCCAGGGATATGATGTAACCTTGTTTTTAGAGCCTGTTGACGAGCAAAACGTTAAAGGTAACCTGATGAACATGTTCGACGCAAAAGGCGTGCGTGTTAAAGAAGGTAAATAACCGGTATTAAAAAATTTTAGAAGCCCTGCCGGATTTCCGGCGGGGCTTTTTTGTTTAACGGTCTCGGTTAATTCATTTGTCTTTCCTTAAACTATACGCCCTAAATCATGTTGCCTTAGAAAGCGAATCATTATGGAGCGGCGGGATTTTATAACTAAAACAACTACAGGGATCATGGCAGCGGGAATTTTAAACAGTGTGCCGGCATCTGCAATGGGCAGCGGAACCAATTTGCCGGATAAATCTATCAACGATGTTATCAGCATAAAACTGCCGCCGCTGGAGCAGCCTACAGAAAAGGAGCAGGCCGTTTCTTCTGTCAGTATGCCCAAAGATAAACGCATAGGTTATGCGATAGTAGGCCTAGGCAACCTGTCGTTAGGGCAGATACTTCCCGGTTTTGGTGCAAGCAAATATGGTAAGCCGGTTGCGCTGGTAAGCGGCGATGCCGATAAAGCCAAAAAAGTAGCCGCTCAATATGGTATCAACCCTAAGAACATTTATAACTATCAGAATTTTGATAACATAAAGAGTAATCCCGAGGTAGACGCCGTGTACATTGTGCTGCCAAATTCTATGCATGAAGAATACGTGGTGCGCGCCGCTAAAGCAGGAAAGCACGTTTTGTGCGAGAAACCTATGGCAACATCTGCAGCTGCATGCCAGCGAATGATAGACGCGTGTAAACAAGCCGGCAAAAAACTGATGGTTGCTTACCGTATTCAGTACGAACCGCACAACCGCCTGGCAATGGAGTGGGTGCGCAGCCAGAAATTCGGTAAGGTAAAGGTGATAGATATGATGAATTCGCAGAACATTGGCGACCCTTCGCAATGGCGTCTGAAGAAGGCGTTATCAGGCGGCGGGTCGCTGCCCGACATCGGACTGTACTGCCTTAACACCGCACGGTTTGTATTAGGCGAAGAACCGCATACGGTAATAGCGTCGACCTACAGCACTCCCGGCGACGAACGTTTTAAAGAAGTAGAAGAGACAGTGTCCTGGCAAATGCATTTCCCGGGCGGGGCTGTTGTAAGCGCAGCTACGAGTTATGGGGTACACCAGTCGCGCAGGTACCGCTGTTATGCAGACAAAGGCGGGTGGTTTGGCCTGGACCCTGCGTTTGAGTATTCGCGACTGCAGATGGAAGGCTCACATGCCGAAGGGAACCAGGAAATTAAAATAGCGCCGTCTATAAAAGAAGTGCAGCAATTTGCATTGGAGTTAGACCACTTTGCGCAGTGCATCCTCGATAACAAAACGCCATTTACTCCCGGCGAAGAAGGGTTGCAAGATCAAAAGATAATGGAGGCAATATATGAGTCGGCCAAAACAGGCAAACCTGTAAAACTGCAAACCATAACCACTATAGATACTTTCAGAGGGACACCGCCAAAAGGTGACAGTTAGCAAATTATTGCCACCGAAAATATTGCCAGCTATTTAACTTCAAAATAAGAATAGCTGCTACCACATGTACCATCGGGCGTAATGCCTTGTACTACGATAACATATTTGCCGGGCTGATCCCCTGTGTAAAAGCTTAATTGGTTTCTGCCGCTTGCATCTGTGCCTGCGTTAGCATTCCAATAAAGTACGTTGCGATAGTCGGGTATCGTACTGCTCTGTTTGTCAGGCGTATCATAAACAGGAGAGTAGAATTTGCGTTCTAACTGCATGCCTTCATAATCTACAACCAGCGCATGCGGGTCAAGCTCGATACCACCCATGTCGCCCATGTAAGTCTTAAAATTCAGAACACCTTGGGTATTTGATGGTCCGTAGAAATACTGCATAGGAATTACGTCTAACTTTTGGACCTTTAACGGATCCATAGCCACTATTTTATCGAAATTAAAGACAGGAACGCCATCAACCATTATCAGTTGGGGGCCGTCGTCAAGTATGCCGCTTTCGCCAGACGAAATATGGATGGCGAAATGGCCGCGCGACCGGTATACAAGTGTTTGACGTACATATTCGCGCAAAACTTCTTCCATAGTCGTAAAACGGGTATAATCATCCAGATTATAAGTTTTGTAGGGCTTATAATAAAATGCGGTAGAATCAACTCCCGGATTAAAATATTGCCTAAGCATATTACCGGCGTAAATATTTTGTACTTGCATTTCAACACTATGTTTTTTTAACGCATCTGCTTTTTTATTGTCGAAATCAAAAGGTGCTGATGGTATTGCGGTTGAATAGCGATCTGCAAAGGGGCTTAAAAGTTTAATTACATATGCAGAATCTTTTACAGGCTTTGGTTCTATAACCAATTCTTCGTTACCGATAAAATCTTTAGTGTTAAAAAGCAATTCGCCGTTGTTGTCGCTTTCAGCGGCATAAGTTTGAGTGCGTAGGCCGGGCATAGCCAGATACGCCAGTACATTTTTTGCGGGCGCTCCGGTAATACTATCCGTAACCATTGCCCTTACAACATGGCCTGTAAACTCCGGCAAAAATTTCAGAACAGGGAGGGTTGATGTTTCATCGAGTTGCCGCCAGCCTTGCGTTAGTAAGAGATTGTCAAGGGCTTCGTCAACCTGCGGAGTTACATTATTAAAATAATATCCCGGCGACTGTATATTTCCTTTTAATTCGCTTTTTAGCCACAAATAGCTTTTAATGTCGATACCAGGGCCTTTTTGCAATGAATCTGTCTGATAAACAGAAACAGAAAGATCTGCAGATGTGGCAGGCGTTTGGCCCTGACTTAAAAGGTCCAGAGCTACCTTTGCGCGTTGGCCATAAACAGGCTTGTCTGTTTTACTTGTAATATTTAAATCTGCTTGCGGGCGTTTAAATAAAAGCCTTTCGCAAACCGGCTTTTTTTGCGCGTTAAATATGGTGATGCGATTAACCCCGTTGCTCAAAACATCCCTGTTAACAATAAATAGCGCTTTCCCTCTTTGCAACGGCGAAGCTTTTGCAACCTTCAATGTTGCGGCGTTGGTTGCCAAAAGGTATACCTCATTATCAGAAACCCCGGTAGTGCTTACCTGCACTTGAACTTCGCCGCTGTGCAATGCACTTACCTGCATTGTATAACCGGTTTCTTTTACCGCCGGTAAAGCAGTATTAATAGTATTGCCATTAACATACACTACCGCACGATAAGATGAAGTTACCGGTAACAAAAAATTACCCATGCCAAACATCATGGGTTTAAAGCGGGCGATGGTATCATTCCGCTGATCAAGGATTGCGCCGCGGGCATTATCAACGCCGTTACCAAAGCTGTCCGTTATTTTAAATCCAACTTTTGCTTCTACGCCATTGATCAGGTTACCGCCTTCGGGAAAAAACTGCACGTCGTATTTAATGGGGGCTTTGTCTTTGGCAAGTTCGGCGCTATTTAACGGATTAACGATGGTGATGGCTTTTTCAAAAAACAGTTCCGGACTGAAGTTTTTCATCCAGTTTGTATATGCCCTTACTGTATAGGTACCGTCATTTAAAGTTAGGGGAATATTGAGCGAACCACTGCCGGTGCTATTTTTCAGTGCAATTTTAGCTTGTATTACAGGCGTTTGTTGTTTGTCCAATACTTCTACGTATGCAACCTTACTTACATCCAGTGGCTTGTTCTCTGCAGCGTCTGTATTATAAATCTTAAGCCATAACAATTCGCCCGCCAGGTAAACCTCTTTATCTGTATGCACAAAGACCTTTTCGCGGGGATGGCTTTTAGCAAAGTCGGTATAACTTTTTTCAATGTCCTGTAAAGACTGTGCATGTAATTGCAACGTACCCAGGCACAACACAAATAAGATATAGGTAATTGTCAATTTCATATCTACCAGAAAGTTGGTTTATTGTTAACACCACGCAAGGTACAGTCTGCACATTCATGTGTGGTAGCGATGTATCCCGTCAGCGGGCTTCCATATCCCCTAAGCGGGATCAATAAATTTGTATAAATAAACTCCTCTACCGGCCTGCGGCCCCCCATCGCGACGAAGGGAATCGAATCTTCAGAACACTCAAATTGTCGGTTAATAATATAATTGGCGGGCAATTGGGTTTTATTAATAAAAATACGCGTGGCGCTTACAGTGCCTGCGCTTATGTACCCAACTACAACTTCTGCCGGGTCATTGGTGTTATGAATATTGCCGCTCAATACAGAGGGCTGAGCGTCAAAAATGCTGCCCAGTTGTTCTGTGTTTTTCTTTAAGTTGGTCCAAAAATCAAATGCCTCTTTAGTTAACGCGTATTGCTTAACCAACGTGCTGTATCTTATACCCAATTTTTCAGAATCATAAGAGATAGTAGTTATAGGATTCTGAAAGATAACATCCTGCGTTAGCTTGGCAGATGAAGCCAGGTTAATGAGCGTAGAGTTTGCATTAGCCCAGCAGGTATATATTTCTTCTGCAGCAGGGCGGCTGACGACAATATTGACACCGGTTTTTAAAAACGACTCTGAAGCAGAATGAAATTCCCAGGTTTCGGCGTATGAATATTTGTAATAAGTGGTAGCATTTTGCGTATCATGTGTATTCGCGTAAATAGTTAATTTATCTGGTGCTGCTTTCCAATTAATGCTATCTATAGGCGGTGAAATTTTTGCTTGTACATAATCCGACAGGTAGGCTTTACCATCGGCAGTTTTGATACGCAATCTGTATTTAGCGCTCGCGGGCAAGGGATGATTAACGGCATAATACCGGCCCTTTCCCATAGCGGTAAGATTATAATTGGCACCGGCATCATTCTCAACAGATAATTGCGCGTTAAGCTCTGGCTTTATCGATACTGTATCTGTAAGTTTAACCGTCCTGCTCAGCTGTATAAGCGTACTATCGGCACTTACGTTGATCAGACCCTCAACAACCAGGCTGTTTGTCGTTGCAGACGAAACCGGCGGCACATACGCCTGCCTGCATGCAGTAACCGTCAAAGCCACCACAGCAAATAATAAATTGCGATATGTAGATAGTTTGATCGTCATTTACCAATAGGATGGTTTTGCTTTGGTGCCACGTAAAGTGCAATCTGCACAAATGGGTGGCGCACCAATTATGCCCTGTGCAGGAAGGTTAAAGCCACTTATGGGTATCTGCTGATTGGTAAGAATATATTCCTGCACCTCATGGATACCGCTTAATGGGTTATAGTAAAGCAAAGAATCTGTTGCACAGTGATTTGGATCTGCCTTGTGGTAAGATATCGGAAGCTGCGACCTGTTAATGAAAATACGTTGGGTGGCCTCTGTTCCGGCAGTAACGTAACCTACCACAACCTCGTTGGCATCATTAATATTATGTATATTACCACTTAGTACAGAGGGTTGCGCGTCAAAAATGCTGCCCAGTTTTTCAGTGTTTTTTTGCAGGTTGGTCCAAAAGTCGAATTCCTCTTTTGTAAGCACACGTTGTTTCACTAAAATGCTATACCGCACGCTTATTTTTTCGGCGTCAGAAGGTATAGTGTTAACCCGATTTTGATAGATGACATCCTGTGAAAGTTTGGCTGATGATGCCAGATTAATCAAAGTTGACGAACTGTTAGACCAGCATGTGAAGATGTCGTCGGCCGGCAAATTTCTTGTTACTATGGTGCTGCCAACCACTTTTAACTGTGATTGAAAGGCAGCATGAAATTCCCACGCATCAGTATAGTCATATTTATAGTAAGTGCTGGCCTTATTAGGATCATGTGTAGTTGCGTATATCTCAATCCGGTCAGAGAACGCCTTCCATGATACACTATCAATCGGTGGTGATATCTTTGCCTCCACGTAGTCTGACAAATAGGTCTTGCCGTCTGCAGTTTTAATACGCAACCTATATTTACTGGTGGATGGTAGGGGATGTCCGGTTGCATAATACCGCCCTTTGCCCAGCGATGTAAGGTTATAGGTTGCACCGGCATCATTCTCAACAGACAATTGCGCGTTAAGCTCGGGTTTAACAGATGTGGTGTCTGTCAATTTTACCGTTCTGCTAAGCCTGATGACGGTACTATCAGCACTTACGTTGATCATCCCTTCAACAACTAAATTGTTGGTTGTCCCGCCAACCGGGGTCGGCGGCACGTAGGATTCTTTACAGCTGCAGATCATCGCAACAGCCGTCATGAAAATTAACCCTGCTTTTAAACTTTTGATCTTCATTCTTAAAATTTGATATTGAAGTTTATAAAAGGGATAGGGTTGGCAAATATGGATAGCTTATAAGCATTTACAACTCCGTTTTCTTGTAAGAAATATGTTGAATAAGCGTTTTTTCGCCCCGTTAAATTATACACGCCGAATGACCAGGAATTATGAAAGCGCTGATGCACTTTATGATTACCATCTATGTTGAAAGAAAGGTCTGTACGGAAGTAATCAGGTATGCGGTACTGGTTACGGTCTGAATATAAAATTCGCTGTCCGCCGTCATAATAAAACCGCGAAATAGGCAATGTTATTGGCCGGCCGGTACTGTATGTGGCGTTTAAGGACATGCTGTATCTGTGCTTAAACCTGTAATTACCCGTAAAATTTACCGCGTGTGGTTTGTCAAAATTAGCAGGGTAATACGCGCCGCCGTTTATTAATGTACCGAGAGAAGGATCATCTTGCCGCAGGAAGGTACGGGAGTAGGTATAGCTTAGCCAGCCGTTTAATTTACCTGCGGTTTTCTTCACAAAAAATTCAACACCGTAGGCTTTGCCTTGCGTTGGTAAAACATCAGTTTCAATGTGGTGGTTTAAGACCAAAACCGCGCCGCTTTTATAATCGAGATAGTCTGTGAGTTTTTTATAGTAAACCTCTACTGACGTTTCAATGGTATTGTTCTCCAGGTTTTTGTACAAGCCTAATGATAGTTGCTGGCCAAATTGCGGTTTAATATTAGGATCACTCAGCTGGTAAACATCAGTTGGAGAGATAGCTGTCGTATTTGACAGCAAGTGTATGTATTGTCTTAAAGTATTGTAACCTGCCTTTACAGAAAAGTTATCGCCAAACGCATATCGCGCAGATAGCCTTACTTCCGGGCCGTGATAGGTATTGATGACCTTGCCGCTGCCGTAAGTTGTGCTATTTAGCAGGTTAACGGTTTCCTTCGGCAAATTTGGCGCATAATTATTTACCGTATACGGCCCCAGGAAATTATAAAGCGAATACCTTACACCCGCGTTAATGGTAAAGTTTGGCGTTATGTCGTACTTATCGCCAAGGTATAAGGCGCTTTCTAACGCCTGCTCTGGCGGCACCACATCGGGCGTCAGCAATGAAGCAGACCCAAGAGGCTGATTAGAACCGGGATTAAGTTTGTAATAGATAGAGCTAAGGCCGAAACCTACAGTATGCTTAGGATTTGGATAATAAGTGAAATCGGCCTTAAAATTAGACTGATTTATGTTGAAGTTTAGGTTGTAGGCATTAACCGGGTTTACATCGCTTTTAACGTTATAATCATAACGGTCATACCCCGTGGTTAATACACTGTATAACTTGTTGTTGTAATTGTGTTTCCATTTTAAAGCGATGTTTTTATTGTTATAACCGTAAGCTGTATCGCTGTTTAATTTAAAATTGTCGTGGCTTAAGTAACTGGTCAGGTACAGGTCGTTCTTAGCATCAATTTTATGGCTTAGGTTGAAACTTACGTCATAGAATGATACCCGGCTATTCCTGTAATCGCGCGGGAGGGTGCTTAAAAGCCAGTTAGCATAAGTTGTACGCGCACCAAAGATGAAAGATGTGCGGCCGGAGTCTATAGGTCCTTCCAGGTTTATACGGCTGGTTATAAGACCTATGCCTGCAGATCCTTCAAACTTCTTCTTGTTCCCTTCGCGGTCTGTAACATCCAATACAGAAGACAGCCTGCCTCCGTACTTCTCCGGGATGCTGCTTTTGTACAATTCTATATCCTTAACAATGTCGGGGTCAAAGGCAGAGAAAAATCCAAAGAAATGCGACGGATTATAGATCGTCATATCATTAAGTAATATCAGGTTCTGATCTGCCGCGCCGCCGCGAACATTGAACCCAGTGGTAGCTTCGCCTACCGATTGTACGCCCGGCAAGGTGAGCACAACACGTAACACATCAGACTCTCCGAATGCTGTTGGCACCTGCTTTATACTTGATATATCTAAGCGGTTTACCCCAAGTTCTGTACTGCGGACATTTGCTACCCGTTCTGAAGATATTTTTACTTCCTTAAGGGTGGTTACCTGTTCTTGCAGGTCTATATCCAGTTTGCCATCGCTGTAAAGCGCAATTTGCCGGCGCGCGTCTTTCATGCCAATACCCTTAATTACAAGGGTGTGCATACCACGGGGCAGTGTAAAGCTGTAATACCCAAATTGGTCTGATGCCACACCCGCCTTCAATTCGGGTACATAGATACTGGCACCAACTATTGCTTCCCCTGACTTTACGTCGCGGAGATAACCTGCCAGTACAGCATTCCCCGTTTTAAACTCATTGGTTTTGAGGCCAATGTCATATGTTTTGTTGGCGGTTGTAGCTACCACTGTTTTGCCGCCATCGGTCATTGAATTATTTAGCGTTGAAATATTCGCACTTTGGGCAGGCTGTTTAAAGCCGGCAGCGCCATAACTCTTAGCCAATTGCGTAATAATGATCTTTCCTTTAGTAAGAAAGACACGTTTGCCGTCAATAGCGAAATTGTAAGAAGTGTTTTTGAACACTGTTTTAAGAACACTATCTACCGGTAACGCGTTGGCAGTAAAGGTTACCCGCAAACTATCCATTTGGATAGGGTCATAGAAAAATTTATAAGCGGTTTGGCGTTCTATCTCGGTTGTAAATTGCTTTACGCCCGCATTATCGAATTTAGCAGTAACTACGGCCACCTGTGCAGAGGCAGCAGCATTCTTAAAAATGAAGAAAAGCATGATCAGGTAAAATTTCTTCATTTGGTGTTGTTTATGCTGTCGTAATAAGAAACGGCACTTATCAACGCACGTTCTTTGTCTTCTTTAAATTTTATGTTACGAGATTTGAGATATGCGTTTATCTCTTTTTTACGCGTTTTAAACAGCGATGTAACGTCACTTATATTGCTTACGCCGGTATAGCGGCCGTTGGCGAACACGTAAAATTCTGTCTTATATTCATAAACATTCCCGGCTTCAGAGATACCGCTAATTGCCTGTACAACCATTTTTCTTTTAACAAGCAACCTGCTTTGGCCATTATACAGTTCATCGAAGTATCCTTCCATTTCCGCATTGCCGGGGACCGTTATGAAGTGGTGTCCGCTTAGGTCTACAGCCGCTACACGATGCTCTATAAAGCTGTAATCAGAAAAACTATCATACCATAAGGCTGCAAATTCGTCTTTAAACATATCATACTTTAATGGCACGTTGGTATATAAAACACCATCATAAACGATGCTGCCTTTCACCCAGCCCGCGTTTAAAAAGTATGGGCTTCCTTTAACATAGGCGCTGTTAGGATCATAAGCCCTGCCGTTATATAAACCAGATTGGTGGCCAATCTCGGAATGGTACTTTGCTATCAGCCTGTTCCTGGTGAGATTGTTTGCAGAACTATCCGCGGTTACAGATTGAGCTAACGCCGAGGCAGAAATACAAAATGCCAACGCACAAATTTGTGTTATCCGTAAAAAGCGAATCATTTTCTTAGGAGTATAATTAATCCAATGTATACAATACATTTTATTGCACGCCCATTACTGTGTAAGAAAGTTATTACAAAGGTGGTTGCGATGCCAACATGGGAGGATTTTAAATGGATTGACCCATCGAATAGCCATAAAAAAACCTCTTGGCAACACCAAAAGGTCTTTTGAGTGATCTCATCAGGATTCGAACCTGAGACCGACAGATTAGAAATCTGTTGCTCTATCCAGCTGAGCTATGAGACCATTGGTATTTAACCACTCTGCGCCAAATGTGCGCCAAATAGTTACCGGCCCAAAGATAGTCACAAGCGACGACTTCACAAAACACACTTACACAACCTTCAATACCGTGGTTGTGTAGCGTGTAATAATTTTTTGCCCCGCAACAAAACTCAGTCAAAATTTAGCCGCATTTACACGAGGGCATAGCTAAGATCCAACCACAAGGACTAGGTTCAGCGACTCTGAAATGTTCAATCCTTCATTGATGAAAAATTGTCGCTGCGGCGCTTTTAAAGCAAGCAACTTGGGAAGTACTATGAATGCGCTAAGTGTAAGAACCGGTCAGCATCTACATTAAAGTAAATAAAATCTCAAAGTTGTTCATGGCCATGTTGTATGTCTCCAATCTCATTCAAAATGGCGTTTAAATTATTCTTACTCCAATTAGGTGATTCGCCTTATTAACCCAAACTAAACCAATTGGTTATAGTTCTATAAAACCTGTAAACACAACAAGGCTTATGAAAATCTCTACTTCTGTAATTAATGTCCTATTCGCAATATTCTTTCTTGCACCAATTTACTGTAAAGCACAAACAGACACCACCGCGCAAGTGCTTACCTTATCGCAGGCCATAGATAGCGCGCTAACTAATAACCTAAACGTTAAAAAGGCGCAGTTTGATGAAGGTATAAATGACGCGAACCTTACGCTGGCTAAAGCTGCCTTGCTGCCATCTATCACCGGTACGGTTGCCGCTTACAAGGTATTTGGCCGTGTGCTCGACCCAACAACCAACACATTTACAGACGCCTCTGTTAAATTAGCCCAGGGAAATTTATATGCCGATGTTACGCTGTTTCAGGGTTTTCAACGCATTAACCAGATAAAAGCGAATAAGTATTTGCTAGAAGCCGGTAAAAACAATACCCGCAAGGTAAAGAATGACCTGGTGCTATCTATTTTGACCACCTATCTGCAATTGTTGTCCAACCAGGAATTGTTAAAAGTAGCCAAACAGCAACTGATCGTATCGCGCGAGGAGTTAAGGCAACAGGAAAAGTTTTTCAAGGTGAAACAAAAAACCGTAGCCGACCTGGCTATGGCGAAGTCGGTTTACGCAGGCTCTGACCTGAACGTGATCAATGCGCAGAATGAAGTAGAGCGAACATATTTGCTGTTGTCGCAGCTAATGGAGCGCAACCCGGCCCACAGATTTGTGGCCGTAAGCCCGTCTGATGATGAGTTGAATATCCTTAATACCAGGTATACCCCTGCAGATATTTATACGCGGTCTTTGCAAAACTTTCCGGATGTGTTGCTCAGCCTTAACAGGCGATTGGCAACAGAGAAAGCAGTTAGCGTGGCAAGGGGAAAATTGCTGCCTACACTATCAATGGGTGGTACAATAAACACCAGTTACTCCAGTAATTTACGTACAAGTGTAACTACGCAGATAACAGGTTTGGCGCCGATAGGGGTGGTGTCTACCAGCGGCGACCAGGTGGTAACGCCCGTGTATCAAAGCAGCGTATTGAGCTTTGGTGAGCAGCTTAAACAGAATTTTAACCAGGCTGTAGGTTTTACATTGGTAATACCTGTGCTTAATGGTTTACAGTCGAGAGTGAATTTAAGAAAGGCTAAGATCTTGAATCAGGAAGCCAGGTTAGATGAACAGATCGTAAAAACTAACCTTAATAAAGTAATCAATGAAGCCGTTCTTGACCTTGAGGCCGCAAATAAGAAATATAAGGCGGCCCAGGCCAACTTCACCTCGGCGAAAGAGGCGTTCAGCGCAATGTCCGACCGTTACACTGTAGGATTGGCAGACGGCGTAGATGTTTTAGTGGCAGTAACCGGCCGTAATGTTGCCGAGTTTAATGTGATACAGGCTAAGTACGACCTTGTTTTCAAAAGCAAGCTGATAGATTATTATCTGGGTAACCCTTTGAGCTTGTAGGGTTTTAGATCTACTTTAATTCGATCACTGATAAGTTCATTGTGAGTTATGTTGCTGTCACACCATGTGACAGTGTGTGACACTTTTTGGGTTAAAATTCGCGGACCTGTGACACTGACATACTTATGCACCCTTGATAAACAGGGCGTTACATCGCTGACAAAATTCTGTCAGATACTAATAAGTAGGTATTTATAGAGAAAGTGTAACATGTGACACCCGCGCCTCAACTGACGGATCAGCAGTTTCTTAAACCTCTAAACTCATTTTTTGGTTGCAGTCGCCTTGTCTGCTATAACTTTACCCGCGGCCTTTTTAACAGTTGCATCTTTGGTCTTTTTGATGACGTCCTTCCGGCTTTCGTCAGCATCCGGTGCAACCCTTGATTTTGCTCCCTTTTTGCTTACCGCGGCACTATCCCGCTCAACAGCAGCATGGCTTTGCTCAAAAGACTGCTCGGCTTCTTTGGCCATTTCATAAATGCGCTTCTCTGAAGGGAATTGCTTTTGCCACATGTTATAGTAGTAACCCTTTTTCTTCAACAACTCATCATGTGTGCCTTCTTCTACCAGTTTGCCGATGTGGAGCGCGGATATTTTATCGGCATTCATCACGGTGCTTAGGCGGTGAGCAATGATGATGATGGTCTTTTGTTTTTCGCGAAGCAACGCTATGGCATTTTGAACGTGTTGCTCAGACTCCGAGTCGAGGGATGACGTGGCCTCATCAAGGATCAGTATTTCGGGGTCGCGGTATAACGCACGTGCTATGGCCAAACGCTGCCGTTGCCCGCCGGATAAACTTGTGCCGTTCTCCCCCAAAAATGTATTGAACCCGTTTGGCAGCCGCTCTATAAAATCTGTTATCTGCAGCTCGCTGCATATCTGTACCACACGGCGCATATCAGGTTCCAATTCGCCAACGGCAATATTTTCGGTAACGTTGCCCGCGAATAGGTGAACATCCTGGGGTACTACACTCACTATTTTCCGAAGGCTTTCGTTGGTGATGTATTTGATGTCAAAGTCGCCAATAAATATCGACCCCGACATTAGCGGATAGATATTCTGCATCAGCGACAGAAGGGTAGTTTTACCGGAACCGCTCTCACCAACAATCGCGGTAATTTGTCCTTTCTTAATTTCAAGGTCTAATCCCTCAAATACATTGGCACGGGTGCCGTATCTGAAGTGAACATCTTTAAAGTGGATATCCCCAACCATATCAGGTGTCATCTCTGCGCGGTTTTCAACCGACTCCTGCTCCAGGTCCATGATCTCGAACAAACGATCGGCAGCGATCCTGGCATCCTGTAAAGTTTTATTCATACCAATGAGCCCGGCCACCGGTGCCATAAAATAACCAATGATGGAATAAAAGGAGAGGAGCTCGCCCGGGGTGATGATCTTGTTCAATACAAATAAAGAACCGGACCATAGTAGTATCACTGTAAAACTGCTGGATATTAAGGTACTGCCATTGCCTATCCACAAACTGTTTGTGGCCGAGCGGTAAATGGTTTGCAGCATTTGGATGAAGCGCGTTTCGGTTTTAAAATTAGCATAGCTTTCTAATCCAAAGCGCTTAATAGTTGGGATGGCATTAACAGATTCTACCAGTTGTGTTTGCAGGTCTGCAGCGTTTTCCATCAGCTTACGCTGGGTAAGCCTGTTCACTTTGTTTGAGAAGTAATAAATAACCCCAAACAGCGGGACTATCGTGAGCATGATGATAGCCAGTTTCCAGTAATAACTGAACATCAGCATAAAAGAAAAGATCAGGATAAAGATATTCACCGCGAAGGTTACCAGAACCTCATTTATAAACAGCCTGATCTTTACCGCGTCATTTATCCGCGAGATGATCTCGCCCACTCGCATGCTGTCGAAAAATTGTTGCGGCAGGCGCAGCAAGTGTTTGTAGTAGCCTAATATCAAACGCGCATCAATCTGCTGGCCTGTTTTCAGCGTAATCAGCGTCCGCGCGTGGTTAATAAAGATCTGCAGGAAGATGATCACTACCATTGTTAAACCCATCAGGTTTAGCAGGTTGCGGTTGTCCTCCGGCAATACGTGGTCGATAATATTTTGCAGGAATATGGATGTTGCCAGGCCCAATATGGTATACACAACGGCCCCCAACAACACTTGCAACAGCATTGATTTGTGCGGCTTCAGCAAGAACATGAACCTGCGCTCGACAGATACTTTTGTGTCACCGGTAACAAAGTCTTCGCTGGGCGCTATCAGTATAAGTACACCTGTCCAGATTTGGGCGAACTCCTCGTGCGGCATCTGGTGCATTTGTCCGTCGCCCGGGTCCATAATTTCTATGTAATCTTTTGTGTACTTATAGATCACTACATAGTGCTGTAACTGCTCTCGCAGGATCACGTGTGCTATAGTGGGCACCGGTACATCCTTCAGGTTTTTGACATCACCTTTAACTCCTTTTGCAGAAAAACCCAATTTATTGGCTGCTTCTAAAAGCCCCAACACATTAGTGCCCTTCTTATCTGTAGAAGCATACTGCCTTATGCGGGCAATAGGCACATTGAGATTATAAAACGAAGAAACGGAAGCCAGACACGCGGCACCGCAGTCCATTATATCATGCTGCTGTATCTTAATGCTTTCGAGCCGACGTTTGTTAGCAATAGCATTTTTCCACTTGAGGTAGTAGGCAGATTCTGTTATGCCGGTGCTTACTTTCTCATACAGGGCTGTTACTTTGTTCCAAAAGCTGTCGAAGTTTGCCATAGGTGTAGGTTAAGAGTTGTTAGATGTGTTGGAAGTTTCGACAGTTGTTTTCAGTTTATTCGGATTGAGCCAGTTGTCTACCTTATCATACAGAAGCTGGAAGAGAGTACGGCGGGTTACGTAAAAGTTAGCTTGTAAACTCATCCCTTTTTTTAGCCGGCCCACATACCCGTTCTTAAGTTTTAGCTTATCATCATCCAGTTTGCATCTTACCTTAAAATAGGGCGGCTGACCTTCAACCACATAAATATCGTTAGAGATAGAGGTTACCTTACCCGACAGCATTCCCCATTGATTGTAATTGTAGGCATCGATCTGAAAGTTGGTTTTAGTGTCTGATCTTAAAAGGCCAATGTCTTTAGGCAAAACATACACCTCGGCAATAAGGCCGGTCTCCGGCGATATTTCGGCCACAATTTCGTTGGCGGCGATCACGCTGCCCGGCTCAATACCTTTGACATTTTGTAGCGTACCTGAAACGGGCGCCCTTAAAGTATAGTAATCTTTCTCTTCTTTTACCGACTGACCGGTCGACTGGATATCGCGCATTTTAACATTCAGATCATTTAAGGCAGCCTGCCATTTAGTGCCCTGCCCGTCAATCACCAATTGCCGGTCATTTAGCGCGTTGCGATAAGTAAGGTTGGCATTGTCATACTCGGCGGCTGATACCGCGCGGGTTTTTAAAAGGTAACTGTACCGGTTGTAGTTCTTCTGGGCTACATCAAGCACAGAACCTGCATTGCGTAATTGCTGCAAGAACAGCACATATTGCTGGCTATACAACTCTGATTTTAAGTTTAAATGTTGCGACCAGTTTTTTGACTTTATAAGTTGCGTAAGTGACTGAAGATCGGCCAGCTGAGCCTTATATTCTTCTTCCTGGTTGGTTACAACCAGGCTTTTCTGGGCAATAGCATCGGCTTTAAGTACCACCAGGACCTGACCCTTTTTAACGTGCATATTTTCTTTAAGAAAACTGGAATCAACTTTGGCAGATACCAAAGTTTTTACCTCATTATGCTCAAAAGGTGATTTTATAACTCCCGCGCTTTTTATATTGACGTTTATCTTGATAAAAAACATGGAAAATAACGCCAACAGGGTAAATCCCAAAACTATGCGGTATATGAGCGTAGTGCTGGGGTCATACTTATGGAAATGATATTCCGTTGTGAGCGCCATAAAATCGGCCGGGAATAGTTCTGCGTCTGTTTTTTCCATCGTTATTAGTGTGTTTTGTTACAACCGTTTTTGCCCAAAAATGTGTGTTTACAAAAAATGGGATGCAAAAAGTCATCCCATTCTTATCTATATGTTGTGTTGCTGTTAGTCTGTGTTCAGGTTCAGTATGTCAAGGTTTACATGAGTATCCTTGCCAATTTCTGTTGTAGAGCTGTAGCTTTTGTCGCCCTGGCTCCACTGATAGTTAAGGGTCAGGATAGATCCTGTGCCTAAATCAATTCCAACGCCGCTAGACATCGCGTCGTTACTACCGCCGTTGATCTCTGTTAATTCTTGTGAATTTAGTTTGCGCGCTTTCATAGTATTATATTTAAAAAGCAACGGAGGCGATGCCCCCGTTGCTTACTTTAATTATTGTGTTACTTTTTTGGCAATGCCTGCTGCATCTAAATTGATGCCGTTGCCAATAGAAGTTGATGATGAATTGCTTTCATCGCCATCCTGGCTTGAGTTAGAGCTTGACAACAAGTTGTCGATGCCTAATGATCCGCCCAATGCGCTATCGCTTGATGAGTCGTTACCTCCTAACAGTGATCCACCGTTAGTTTCTTTAGCCTCTTCCTGGCTTAATTTTTTAGTTTCCATGGTAGTATAATTTTAGTTTACAATTTTGCCTACTCTGTTTCAGGTTTTCGGCGTGGCCTGTTTTACTTTATTAATTACTGGTTAATTTGCTGGTAATGCTTGACAGGTTTGCACCAATGCCGTTACCTACAGAAGTTGATGATGAGCTGCTTTCGTCGCCGTCCTGGCTTGAGCTTGATGTTGACAACAGGTTACCGATACCTACAGAACCGCCCAATGCGCTTTGGCTTGATGAATCATCGCCACCTAAAATTGAACCGCCGTTTGTTTCTTTTAACTCTTTCTCGCTTAATTTTTGAGTTTTCATGGTAGAAAATTTATTTGTTATGTGCATACTCTGTAAGGTTTTCTGCGTCCCCTGTTTTGTTGCTAAAAAAAGCGGCGGCATTTTGCCGCCGCGATGCTAATTGTTTAATTAGCTGGTTACTTTGTTGAAGATACCAGCTAAGTCTAAACTGATACCGTTACCTACTGAAGTTGATGATGAGTTGCTCTCGTCACCGTCCTGGCTTGAGTTTGATGTAGACAATAAATTGCCTATCGACAATGCCCCGCCAAAAGCGTTTTGACTTGATGAATCATTTCCACCGAAAAGGCTACCGCCGTTTACAGCTTTCAATTCTTGCTCATTCAATTCTTGCATTTTCATGGTATTCATTATTAGTTTCGCCTACTCTGTTTGTAAGGTTTTCGGCAACTCCTTATTATTTAACCTGATAAATATTTTCTATCAAGTTAACATTGCCAACATAACCGAAACCGTGCCATAAAAATTTAACCTTTGTTTTAATTTAAAACCCTGATGTGTAACATACAACTTTACGCTATGCGAAACTTGAAACCGAACATGGCGGGATTTCGTGTCAAAAATTAGAATGTTGGTTTCGACGCAATGAGGCTATCAAGGCGCGCAGAAAACTTGAAGACTTTTGTTAAAGAAAATTCAATAATTAATTCTTAAACGGAGTGAAAAATCTGTATCTCATGTTAAGCAACCCTTGTGAGGATAGTTAAATACACATCTAAGAATGTTTGGTGAACAAAAGATAAAGGTAAAGTCCAAGATAATGTACAGGCTTGCGAGCTTGCGAGGATGCACTTTACTGCTCCACCTTACTTAATTATATAGACTTTCAGATACCGGAATACGTTTTAGAAAAATGTATAAAATTATCACAGCGTTTTAGCGATTTTTTATTTCCTTAGTGTGCAGGCAGGAAACTGCCGCATCACCAATACAATCTATGAGAATCCTGAGAAATACTTTTTTGCTTGCTGCAGCAGTAACGCTGGCAATAACCGTATCAGCACAAACAAAACCAACAGCAGTATGGCCGGCCGCTAAGGCAAACGCCTGGTACGCTAAATACAAGTGGATGAGCGGCAGCGATTTCATTCCCAGCACAGCCATCAACCAGTTAGAGATGTGGCAGGCCGCAACCTTTGATCCGCAAACCATTGACCGCGAGTTAGGCTGGGCCGAAGGCATTGGCTTTAATACCATGCGTGTGTTTTTGCACAGTGTGGCTTATACCGAAGATCCTAAAGGATTTAAAGATCGCGTGGGCAAATACCTGGCCATTGCTGATAAGCACCACATTAAAACCATTTTCGTTTTTTTTTGATGATTGCTGGAACAATGACCCGAAGCCTGGTATACAGCCCGCGCCCAAGACAGGTATCCATAATTCGGGCTGGGTGCAAGACCCGGGTACGCATGTGAACTTGCCGGCACACTATCCTGTATTAGAAAGATATGTAAAGGATGTGGTTGCCACTTTCGCGCATGACAAGCGCATACTGCTTTGGGACCTGTACAATGAGCCGGGCAATTCAAACAAAAAGGAGTCTTCTTTGCCCTTGCTGGCAAAAACCTTTGAGTGGGCAAGATCTTCACACCCGGACCAGCCGCTATCTGCAGGGTTATGGGATTGGAGTTTTGAGAAGCTAAACGCCTTCCAGGTCGCCAATTCAGACGTTATTACTTATCATGATTATGAAGAGCCAAACTGGCACCTGCGTGTTATACAAATGCTTAAGGCAAACGGCAAGCCGCTTATTTGCACAGAATATATGGCACGCCCGCGTGGCAGCCGTTTCGATAATGTGATGCCGATGCTTAAAGAGCAACATGTAGGCGCCATCAACTGGGGGCTTGTTGCCGGTAAAACTAATACCATGTACGCCTGGGATACTCCTATAGCAAGCGGCGAAGAGCCTAAGCTTTGGTTCCACGAAGTGTTCCGTAAAGATGGCACGCCTTACAAGCAAGAAGAAACAGACCTCATCAAAAAGTTAAACGGCGTTAAGTAAGCTGTCCGCGCAGAGTTAATGATACAGAGTTTATCCAAAATCTAAGGGCACTTTTGCCCTTATGATAAATGTTTGGAAAGCGGCTTTCGCTTTTGTTCTGGTTTTTATAAATATTCAAATTTCTTTTAGCCAGTCTGGCGGGCGCGTTAGCGGCAGGGTAGTGGACGCTGCTACAAAGGCCCCTGTCGACTACGCCACCATTAGTATATTTAAAGCAGGCGCTTCAAGCCCGTTCAATGGCATAAGTACAGACCCTAAAGGGATGTTTGTGTTAACAGGTATCCCGGCCGGGATATATAAAATCACAATAGATTTTCTTGGCTTTCAAAAACGGACCGTCGATAACGTAGTGGTAACTGCCGGTGGCAATACTCAATTAGGCACTGTAGAATTGAATGCCTCTCAGACTACTCTTAATACTGTGAATGTCACTGCCAAGGCACCTATAGTCGAAAATAAAATCGATAAGATGGTGTACAACGCAGCTAATGATCTTACTGCTCAAGGAGGTGTTGCAATAGATGTTTTAAAAAAGGTACCGCAGGTAAGCGTTGATATAGATGGTAATGTAGAATTACAGGGAAACGCGAACATCAGATTTCTTATCAATGGCAAACCGTCCAGTATTTTTGGCTCAAGTTTGTCAGACGCGTTGCAATCTATTCCTGCCAGTCAGATAAAAAGTGTAGAAGTAATTACAAGTCCCGGCGCCAAGTACGATGCAACGGGTACGGGGGGCATCATAAACATTGTGCTGAAAGATAGTAAGGTACAAGGGATAAATGGTACTGTTAACCTTTCGGCCGGGACCAGGTTAGAAAATGGTTCTGCTAATCTCAATATTCGCAGCGGCAACTTTGGGGCTGGTGCTTTCTTTAGCGGTAATGAACAGTTAAATTCTACAATTTATACATCCAACAACCGTACATCCACCAATGCCGCGAATAACACCACAACAACTTTATTACAAGACGGCAGCGGCACCACCAAACGAAACGGCTATCAGAGTGGCCTCAATTTTCAATGGGATATCACCAAACATGATAACCTAACGGGATCAGTTGGATTTAATCATTTCGCCAATAGCAATACCGGTTTAACCAATCAGCAACAGTTAACAATGGGGCTGGCGGGTATCCTGTCTAACATTCAAAGTTTACGAAACTCCGCCAGTAGTTTTAGTGCGCATTCAACAGATTACAGTCTGGATTATAAAAAGACATTTAAAAAAGAAGACAGGGAGTTACAAATACTTTACTCATCCAGTTACGGGAAAAATACGTCGTTTTACCAGCAGCAACAAAGTTATTTGGGGGGCCTTTATCCAACTTCGGCATCGATAGCTAACAACCCCGGCAAAAGCAACGAGACAGATATTGCTATTGATTACACAGACCCTTTAACCAAATACCTTACCTTGGAGACGGGACTTAAAACTGTTATTGAAAATTACAGCAGCAATACAAATACCGATAGTTTATTGGCAAACGGTAATTATGGGCATAACGCCAATCAAACTTATGGTTTTAACTACAGCCGAAAAGTTTATGCCGGGTATATTTCAGGTTCGTTCTCATTATTTAATAAGGCATTAGAAGGCAAAACGGGTTTACGATATGAACGAACCAATACCAGTGCAGATTTTCCGGGCACCAATATACCCGGCTACAACACGTTCGCTCCGTCGTTTTTGCTATCTCATAAAATGAAAAATAGTCAATCGATCAAAATCGCTTATTCTTATCGTGTAGAACGGCCAGATTATGGCGACCTTAATCCGTTTTACAACATCAGCGATCCGCATAACATCAGCACGGGTAACCCAAACCTAAAACCCGAGATAGGGCACAATTATGAACTGGGTTACAGCAAGGGTTTTAATAGCGGGGCAAGTTTTACAGCATCTCTTTTTTATCGCTATAATACTCAGGATATTCAAGCATTTAGCACTTACTACGACACGCTAAGCATTGGCGGTACCAGGTACAATAATGTAACGCTAACCCAACGTTACAATATTGGTTCACAAACCGGTGTCGGTGCCAATTTGTATGGATCAGTACCGGTCGGGAAGTTCAACTTTCGCACAAATGTGCAACTAGGCGTCCGCTCAAACAGCACACAAGGTTTGGCTACTGTTAGCGGTTTTACTTACAGAATAAATTTAAATGCCAGCTATGAATTTCCTAAAAACCTTATAGCAGAAGTGTTTGGTAATTACAATTCGAGCCAGAAGAATATACAAGGCACACGCCCGGGTTTTGGTTTTTACAGCATTGCCGTGCGGAAACAATTTTGGAATAAGATGGCTAGTGTTGGGCTAACCACCGCGACACCTTTTTCAGAATTTGTTAATCAAACGTCCACCACTTATGGGTCTAATTTTTACCAGAGTAATTTACGCCGGGTTCCATTCCGGTCGTTCGGCATCAGCTTGAGTTACAAGTTTGGCAAATTGGAATTCAAGAAAGGGAAAGATGAAAATGGCCAAATGTCTGTACCGGATCCCGGCAACTAAGACAACAATTATGTGGTTCAAATAATTGTTGTCACTCTAGACCTTTATATTTGCCAAATATGAATAGCGTAAAAATTGGTTGGGCCGGCCTGGGCAACATGGGTACGCCAATGGTTAAAAATCTATTGAATGCGGGTTTCAGTGTCGAGGTGTTTAACCGCTCCCGCGACAAAGAACATGAGGCCATTGAAGCCGGTGCGCAATCCGCGGCTGATCTGCGAGTATTGGCTGAGGATAACGATATAATTTTTGTAATGGTGTCTGACGATGCCGCTGTTAAGGATATTTTCAATTCCGACACGGGCTTGCTGAGTGGTGAGGTCTCAGGTAAGTTGTTTATTAACGTCAGCACGGTTTCGCCCGATACCTCAAAGTTATTAGATGAATGGTGCTGCAATAAAGGCGCGGCATTTTTAGAAGCGCCGGTATCGGGTAGCGTAAAGCCTGCGCAGGATGCCACGCTTATATTTATGATTGGCGGTGATGCCGCGGACTTTGAACGGGCTAAACCCGTTTTGGAAAGATTAGGCAAACTTCACGTTCATGTCGGCGCGGCAGGGACCGGCAGCGCGGCTAAACTAGCGATAAATTATCTGTTAGGCTTAAACCTGCAAGGCCTGGCAGAAACAGTATTGTTCGCTAACGCGAACGGTGTAAAAACCGAAGATATGCTCACCATTGTGAATGAGGGCGCCATTGGCAATGGTATCACCAAACTGAAATCGGCATCGATATTAAGCAATAATTTCCCCGCTGCATTTGCTTTAAAGCATTTGGCTAAAGACGTTCGCTTAGCCACAGAGCAAGGCATGAATACCCCACTTTCAAAGCCGCTATATGAGTCATTTACACAAGCTCGCGATAGCGGTCTTGGCGACGAGGATGTGATGGCTATTATAAAATATCTGCAACGCTAATTCGCCAAGGTTTAAATTATTTCTGCAGCTTACAAACCCATTCGCCGGGTTACTGTTAATTTTTACAAGCGCGAACAAACGCTTAAAAAACGTAGGCAGTATGGATACCAGAAACATAAAAAAGGCAGCAAGGATTTTGTTGGGTGCGAACCTCGTTTTCGCGGGAATAGGTCACCTTACCTTTGTAAGGCGGGAGTTTCGCGCGCAGGTGCCTAACTGGGTGCCGCTTAAAAAAGATGATACTGTCGTTTACTCAGGTATCGCCGAGATCGCCTTGGGTGCTGCATTGGTATTTACGCCAGAAAAATATGAAGATGCCGTAGGCAAAGTAGCCGCCGGATTTTTTACCGCGGTATTCCCCGGTAATGTGGCACAATACACAGAAAGGCGCAGCGCTTTCGGTTTAAATACCGATGGTAAAAGATTGGGCAGGCTGTTCTTTCAACCCCTGTTGGTGTACTGGGCGCTTGCCAGCACAAGCAAATAATTATTTCTCTTCGGAATGCTTTTTAAAATGCAGGCGCGCTTGCTTTAAGCCGGTGGCTATGGCTTCGCCTTCATTACCTGTAGTTTTTAAAACTTCATTAGCGATCTCCACAGCTTTGTCGCGAATCTTTTTGGGCTGATTCTTATAACTGGGTGGGTAAGTTCCGTTGTACCAGGGCATAGTTGGCGTTTATGTAATAAACACACGATCACCTATAATTGTTGCCCTAATATTGCGGGTGTAACATGTGACAATTTTCTTACGAATACTTACTTATTGGTATCTGACAGACATTTGTCAGTGTTGTAATAAGTTGAGTTTCAACCATGCATAATTATGTCAGTGTTTCAGTTTTACAATAATTACTGACTTGTCCTGAAATAAGTTTACAGAAAAGTAGAGGAACAAGATGGACAAATGGAAAGCGGAGCGTATCATACATGAGCGTGAGATCATGGGTAAGAGTTTGCGTACCTTAGCAAAAAAGTACGGCGTATCACCCACAACTATTTCCCGCATAGTGAACAAGGACAAGTTAAACGAAAAGGCATTGAGAAGTTCGAAGAAGACAGTTCTTCCCGATGATGTGTCTTTATTGAAAGCGATGTTACGGACAGAGCAGCTAAAGAATGAGCTGCTGAATAACATCATAGATATAGCAGATAAGGAGCTGGGTACCAACATCAGAAAAAAGTCTGGCACCAGGCAGTCGGAGTAAGCATGCAAAAACGCAGCCGCGGGCTGCGCGAGTTATGCAGACTGCTTGGTTACAGTTCACAAGCCTATTACCAGCATCACCGGTCCACAGAAATGCGGACTTTTAAACAAGAAGAAATCATTCAGCAAGTAATGGCACACCGTCGCCGCCAGCCGCGGCTGGGTGCAAGGAAACTGCTTGAACTGATACGGCCCGGCATAGGGCGGGATGCATTCTTTGAGCTTTTGAGAGAAAACGGCTTGCTGGTGCGCAGGAAAATATACCGTACGCGTACCACCTTTTCCTGCCACCGCTTTAAGAAATACCCCGACCTGACGGGCGGCCTGGTGCCTGCAGCGCCGGGGCGGCTGTGGGTGAGCGATATCACTTACATCCGCGTGGGGCAGGGCTTTGCTTACCTGAGCCTGGTCACGGATGCTTACAGCCGAAAGATCATTGGCTTCTGTCTGAGCCATGATCTTTCTACCGGCAGCTGCCTTACAGCACTTGAAATGGCCTTATCACAAAAGCAACCCGACACCCCGCTGATCCATCATTCGGATCGCGGCACGCAATATTGCAGCGGTACCTATACAGCACTTTTGATCAAAGAAGGCATTGGTATCAGTATGACCCAAAGCGGGAACCCGCGTGATAATGCCATTGCAGAACGTGTAAACGGTATACTTAAACTTGAACTGTTAAATGAGGCTTACAAAAACCTGAGCGGTGCAACACGTGCGGTACGCAGCGCTATAAATACTTACAACAACTTAAGGCCGCACAGCAGTATAGATATGATGACACCACAGGCAGCACACCGGGAATCCGGACCCCTCAGGCGGCGATGGCGAAACTATTATCCCAATCATCAACAAATAACAGAGCAAGTGTAAACCCCTTTAAGGACTAAAATAAAAAGTGTAAATTCAATTCAGTATTAACAATTAAAAGTGTCAACTTTTTTTAGGACAGGTCATACTCAAAAACTGTCACACATTGTCACAGGGTGTTACACCGGCAAATTCATGTCACCGCCAAATTTGAATTGATCGCATTGCCTTTATTAAAACCTTTTTTGTTCGGCGACATTTCATTTAAAACGCATACAATGGAAACCGAAGAAAAAGAAACCATTTACAAAGAATTTAAGGATGCCGTAAACATGACAGCTGCTGCCCTGGAGAAATGGCTTAAAACAGATGAGTCTAAAAAAGTGGGTTGGGACAGCGGCGACGGCGAATCTATCGGCCACAAATCGGGGGAGCACATCGTACAAATTCTAAAGAAAAAGAAGGCTGATCTGACAGGGCCCGATTATAAGCACATGCAAAAGGTCCATGGGTATATTAAGCGCCATATGGCCCAAAAGCCAAAAGAGCCTAAGGATTCAAACTGGGATTACTCGCTAAAAAACTGGGGCCATGATTATTCTAAAAAGTAACTGTGTATTAATCATCTCAGTTGTAATTATCAGCAATATATTTTACTTGTAATTAAAACAATTGTGTTTAAAGTTGTTTTTCAAGGTGTTAATCATTACAAAAAACATCTTTATGAAAAATTCAATTCAGGAATCCCGTCGCAATTTTTTGGCGACAGGAATTAAAGGGACAGCAATTTTAGGTGCTGGTGCTTTATTTGGCGGAGCAGCAATTTTACCACTGCAAAGCTTAGCGCAATCCTCATCAGATGCAGAGTATCGCAACAAGATCGCGGCGATAGGCACCACTTCTTTGCAAACCAGCAAATTGGCGTTGACCAAGGCATCAAACCCTATGGTAAAAATGTTCGCCAAGTTTGAGGCTGCCGAGCAGGAAGCTATGGGCGGTATTTTAAAAGACATGGGGACTACTGTACCTTCGCCTAAACCTGCCGACGCGGAATTGCTACCTATGTTACAAAGGTTAAACGGTAAAGCTTTTGACAAAGCATACATAAGCGGGCAGATCAAAGGCCACCAGAACTTAAAAATGGCTGTAACCGCTTATCATAATGCAACTGCCGATATCAACGCTAAGCACATTACCAGCCTGGCGTTAGCAACCATTAATGAGCATATAGAACTAACACAAGATCTGCTTAAACGACTAGGATAACAAAAAAGGCCGCCGGAAGGGCGGCCTTTTTTATTTAATAACTGTAGCCTCGAATTCAATTTTCAACTCCGGAAACGCCAGCGCTTTTACCTCTAAGAGTGTCGAGGTTGGTACGCTGCCATGTTTTTGCAGCCAACCTGCTAAGGTGCCCCACGCAGCAAACGTTTCGGGGATAGACGTTGTGTAGATATTCAAACGGACCAGGTTTTTAATCTCGTATCCGGCTTTTTCTATTACCGTCTTCAGGTTATCCAGACTTAGTGCGATCTGTTCTTCCATGGTTCCGTTAAAAGGTTGACCATCTGCAGTCATAGCGGTTTGGCCGGAGCAGTACAGCGTGCCTTCACTTTGTTTAACTTCTATGGCTTGCGAATAGCCAAAATTATCTTGCCAGGCCCAGGGGCTGATTTTGTTTAATTCCATTGTGATTTTTTTTAATCAAGACCACCATTTTCAACAACGCGTTACGCATAACCCTGATTTTTTTTGAAACAAACATGTTACAACATTTAGTTGTAGTTTTTGCGGTACTACAGGATTAAAAACAACGTTTATGATATTAAAAAGCCCGTTTTACAGGCGGTTGAATTGAATATCAGTTAGGTGTCATGTTGACACGATGTGGTTGATATTTTTATGATTTTTAAAGAATTTTGCTGCCTGTAAGCGTCGGATTACATCTACTAGCGTACTATAATGCAAGAATTGTCTATCCTGTCTGATCATGAATTGATCACGTTGCTAAAGCAAGACAGACGTAGTGCGTTTCAGGAACTTTACAACAGATATTGGCGCACATTATACAATGATGCCTACAAGCGTTTGAAAGACAAGCAACTGTGCGAAGAGGTGGTGCAAGAAGTATTCATTAATCTTTGGCAAAAACGCGAAGGCATACAGATCAATAGCACGGTAGGCGGTTACCTGCACACCGCGGTAAGCAACCTGGTTATCGATTTCTTTCGTAAAGACTCGGTGCGGGCCCGTTACCGCGAACACTACAAATTATTTAACAGTGAGGTAGATGATACCACCCAGACTGAGATCGATTTAAGGGAGCTCTCTCAAACTATTGCTGCCGAAGTAAGCCGCCTGCCCGATAAATGCCGCTCTGTGTATGAACTTAGTCGCAAGGAGCACAAGTCGAACAAAGAAATAGCGCGGGAACTGAGTATATCTGAAAAAACTGTCGAAAATCATATCACCAACGCCCTCAGGAAGTTACGGCTAAGCCTTGGCCATTACTTACTGCTCATATTGCTGCTGGTTGTGCAGTAGGAAAAAAAGTTAAAAAAGTTTTAGGGGTAAGGGCGTTTCGTACGTCATCAATTATTATAACCGAAATTATTTTCTTTTCATGAAGAAACTCTTACCCGTTGCTGTACTGGAAAAGTATGTTAATGGCACTTGTACCGACGCGGAACGCGTATTGGTAGAAGAGTGGTATGCTTCTTTTGAAAACGAACCCGATGCAGACCTCAACACCGGTGAGGTTATAGATGCGCGATCGCGCATCTATCAGAATATTTTAAATAGCGCAGATCTTAAAAGGCAAACGCCGGTACGATCTCTTTCTCTAAAGAAATGGTATGGCTGGGCTGCTGCTGCCTCTGTGGTTCTGGCATTAGGCGTTACTTTGCTTGCCCATGTGTTGCGCACAAAAAATGGCACAGTGGCGGTCGCTAAGACAAATACAGTTGAGAATAAAACCGGGCAAATACTTAGAACTGCATTACCAGACGGGAGTGTTGTCTGGCTCGAGCCGCATGCACAGATCAGCTACCCTAAGCAATTTTCTGATGCGTCGAGAAATATTTCTATGAAAGGCGAATGCTTTTTCGAGGTGACCAAAAACCCAATACGGCCGTTCATCATCAGCAGCAGGCACATTGTAACCAAGGTTTGGGGTACCAGCTTTTTGGTAAGGGATAATGAGGTTATGCCCATTGCAAATGTTTCTGTGATGACCGGTAAGGTCTCTGTAAGCATAAAGAAAAGCGAGCGAGTATTACCGAAGGTAGAAGCGGGCGAGGTAATGCTCTATCCAAACCAAAAGGTGACCTACCTGGGCGAGACTGAAACGCTGCAAACCAGGCTCAACCAGCCCGACCTTAAGATGCACATTTGGGACAGGGTTAACCTTTCTTTCACCAATAAGCAGTTAGGCGAGATCATCCCGGTGCTTAACGCGACATTTCATGTGCATATAAAGGCCAACAACACAAAGCTTACGCGCTATGTGCTTAATGCCGACATGGACGGTTTTAACCTTCCCGAAATATTAGAAACATTTAAAAAAGTGCTGAACGTGAATTACAAAATAGACGACAGCAATATTGAATTAGTTTAAACCAATACATAACCAAGAAGAATGATCTATGAGGAATAAATTACAAACGTAAATAAACTGAAAAGGTGCCCGGCACCCTATAAATGAAGAAGCTTAGAAGTATTGCGAGTACTCCTAAGCTTTAAGAAAAGCCCCATCCCGGTTAGGAATAACGCCAAAGGCGTATGGGCCTTAATTGTCTCATTTTTAACAAAGAAACATAACAAATATATGAAATATCGTTTACCATGGGCTTGCCCGTGGAGTAAAGTAATGAAGATAACAGTTAGTCAAATATTAATAGCAGCAGTAATAAGCACGGCAACATTTGCAAGCCCGCTTATGGCGCAGAATATCTTAACCAAACCGGTTACTATATCGCTGCAGAATGTTACCCTGCTTGATATTATCACATACCTGCAAAAAACAGACAACGTAAAGTTTATTTACAGCGCTAATGTGATAGACGTGAATAAACGCGTGTCTGTAAATGTGCAGGGCCGCCAGCTTGGCGACGTGTTAGACCAGGTGCTGAAAGCCAATAACATAAATTATTCTGTTTTGAAAGACAGGGTGATCTTAGAGAAGATGCCTGCCGATGCCCCAACAGCGACGAACAGTACTGTTACAACATCAAGCGCCCCGGCTTTTTTAAACGCGGCCATTACCGTAACCGGTAAGGTGACAGATGAAAGCGGGCAGCCTGTAATTGGTGCTACCATTGTTGAAAAAGGTACCACAAACGGTGTAAGCGCCGGTGTTGACGGCAGCTATAGCTTAAACGTGAGCGGCCCTGATGCTACGTTGGTGATCAGCTTCCTTGGCTATAACCCCAAAGAAGTTGTAGTAGGTGCACAAACAACCATCAACGTTACCTTAACCGCCAACGTAAGGTCGCTTAACGAGGTGGTTGTTGTTGGTTACGGTACACAAAAGAAAAGCGCTGTTACAGGCGCAATCAGCAGTGTACGCTCGTCGGACCTGCAAGACCAGCAATTAACCCGTATCGATGACGCCTTAAAAGGCCGTACATCCGGCGTTACCGTGGTGCAAAGTTCAGGCGCCCCGGGTTCTACGCCAACTGTGCGTGTACGTGGTGTAACATCGATCAATAACAGCGACCCGCTTTATGTTATAGATGGTGTTGTTGTAGACAATGGTGGTATAGACAATATCAACCCTAACGATGTTGAATCTATCGACGTATTGAAAGACGCGTCTGCTGCTATTTACGGTTCGCGCGCGTCGAACGGTGTGGTAATCGTTACAACAAAAAAAGGTGCTAAGGGCCCGGCAAAGTTAGCCTATAACGGATACATCGGCTGGCAGGGCCCCGTAAGCAAAGTTAAACTGGCGAACGCGACACAATACGCGACTCTACGCAACCAGGCTTTAACTAATGATGGTAACGCGGCGCTATTTGCAAACCCTTCGCAGTATGGTGTAGGCACCAACTGGCAAGACCAGATCTTCAGCAACAGCGCACGTATACAAAACCATAATTTAAGTATCAGCGGCGCTAATGATAATGCCAGCTACTATACCTCCTTCGGTTACCTTGATCAGCAGGGGATCGTAATGCCCGAAATTTCTAATTACAAGAAATTCAACTTTACTACTAACACCAGTTATAAAGTAAAAAAATGGCTGACCATAGGTGAGAACTTTACCTATACCTATACCCGCAGCCAAAATAACTTCAACACCAATAGCGTGTTTGGCGGCCCGTTAAGTTCTGCCCTTAACCTCGACCCGATAACGCCGGTTGTTGTAAGCGATATCAACGCACAGCCTAATGCTTCTACCTATAATAACAACGCTTCGTTGATACAGCGTAATGGCGCAGGGTTACCGTATGGCATATCAAACTATGTAGCGAACGAGATAACCAACCCGTTTGCTTATGCTGCAACACAGCAAGGCAACTATAATTATGCCACCAACTTGTTAGGCAACGCGTTTGTTGAAGTGTCGCCGGTTGCAGGTTTAAAGATCAGGTCGCAGATCAGCGCCAAGCAGGCTTACTATGGCAGCAATTCATTTACGCCGCTATACTATCTCAACGCAAACTCTACCAACCTGTCAAACACGTCGCAATACGAAGCCAATAACAGGAACTTTACCTGGAATATAGATAATACCATTACTTATACCCGCAGCTTTGGCTTGCACAACTTTACCGCGTTAATTGGTCAAAGTGCGCAGCAGGAGAGTGCATCGGGTATTGGCGGTACATTTATTGGCGAACCGATTAATACCTTCGCGCAGGCATCGCCAAACTTTACATTGGCCAACGCCAATAAAATCGCCAACGGTTTTGACAACCAGCCATACAGACTGGCATCAACCTTTGCAAGGTTAACTTACGATTACGACCAAAAGTTCCTGTTTACAGGTATCATCCGTCGCGATGGTTCATCAAAATTCGGCAGTAATAACGTATTTGGTGTATTCCCTTCTGCAGAGGTGGGTTATGTGATCACCCGCGAAAACTTTTTTCCGAAAGATACTTTTGTTGACTTCCTGAAGATCCGTGGTTCGTACGGCGTGGTAGGTAACGAAATGTCTTTATCGCCATTCCAGTTCACCTCAACCATCGGCAGCGGCCGTAACTATGTTTTCGGCCAGGATAACCTCATCATTGGTTACAGCCCTAACGCGCCATCAAACCCCGACTTGAAATGGGAAGAAACACGCACTGCCGATATCGGTATCGACGCTACCTTATTAAACAATCTGACAGTTACAGTTGATATCTATCGCAAGCTTACCAAAGGCATGCTGCAAGCTGTGCAATTGCCGGCTTACGCGGGTTTTGCAGGCCAGCCGTATGCCAACATCGGCGATATGGAAAACAAAGGAATAGAGTTAGACCTGGGCTACCGCAACAAGATAGGCGAGTTTAGCTACTCTATGAACGGTAACATTTCATACAACCGTAACCGTGTTACCTACCTGGGTACACAGATCAACTTCTTAACAGTCGGCTCTGTACAAAATGCCAACTACGAGATCGGCCGTACAGCGGTAGGTCAGCCGGTTGGCGCGTTCTATGGTTTCGAAAACCAGGGCGTGTTCCATTCTCAGGCAGAGATAAACGGGTACACCAACGCGAATGGCGGATTGATTCAGCCTAACGCTAAACCGGGAGATTTTAAATGGACCGATATAAACGGCGACGGTAAAATTGACGCGAGCGACCGTAAATTTTTGGGTAACCCGCTGCCAACATTTACTTATGGCTTCAACTTTAACGGCAGCTATAAAAACTTCGACATGAGGTTATTTGGCCAGGGAGTTTGGGGTAATAAAATTTACCAGGCTTACCGCCGTTTAGACCTTGTAGCTGCAAACTATCCTATCGAAGCGCTTAATTCATGGACAGCAAGCAACCCGCAAAGCAATTATCCGCGCTTAACAGACGCCGATCCTAACAGCAACTTCCGTAACCCGTCAAACTTCTACTTACAAAGCGGTGCATACTTCCGTATTAAAACGCTGCAATTTGGTTACACCTTGCCAAAGGCGTTCCTTAATAAAATTGACGTGAACAAAGTGCGCGTGTTTGTGAGCAGCAACAACCTGGCAACCATCACCAAATACAAAGGTTACGATCCCGAAATTCAGGGTGGTATAGACATGGGTATCTACCCGCAGTCGCGCACGTTTATGGTTGGTATGGACATCACTTTATAATAATTAAGACCTAAGAAAATGAACAGAAAATATATAAAATATACTGCCTTTGGCATTTTAGGAGCCATAGGCATTAGTGTTTCATCTTGTAAAAAATCTTTCCTCGAGCTACAGCCACAGGGCGAGTTCCTGGAGTCTAACTATTACTCAAATCCGGCAGAGGCGCTTACCGCCGTTGTTGCCGCTTATGACCCGCTGGTTACAGAAACAGGTGGTATAGACAACACCTACTCTGACCCGCTTGGCCCGTTGAACTCAGCATCTGATGATACATTCGCTGGTGGTGGCAGCTCGTCAGACGTACCACAATGGCAGGCAATAAACAATTACACCATGACACCGGCATTGGGCCCGCAGGGTGGCTTCTGGGGTATCAACTTCCAGGGCGTAAACCGTGCAGACGTGCTGCTTGCAAAATTACCGCAGGTGCCCGGACTAAGTGCAGATCTGCTGAAACGTTACACCGCCGAAGGGCAATTTTTGCGTGCACACTATTATTTCGACCTGGTGAGGTTATTTAAAAACGTGCCGTTGATCTTAACCCCGCTGCAAACTGCAGATGTGTACAAACAGCCGCAGGCAACACCCGAAGCGGTGTACGCGCAGATAGAAAAAGATCTGACAGACGCGATCAATGGTTTACCGACAACGGTATCAGCTACAGAAAATGGCCGTGTTACCAAGGGCGCGGCAATTGCCTTGTTAGGTAAAGTTTATTTGTACGAGAAAAAATGGACACAAGCTGCTTCAACTTTGGCGCAAGTGAACGGCACACCGGGCGGCACCAGCGGCTACGGTTATCATTTACAGGCAAATTTCGGTGCGATATTCGACCCGACAAACAAGTTTAACAGCGAGTCTATATTCGAGTTAGTTCACTCAGGCGCGCAAAGCTATACCTGGAACAACTGGGACCAATTCAAGTCTAACATCTACGTACAAATGGTTGGCCCGCGTAACTACAAAGGCCCGATCTATTATGGTGGTGGTTATGGTTTTTGCCCAATAACCCCGCAATTGGTAACCGCAATGAAAGGCGACCCGCGTTACGGTTACACCATTGCCAACATCGACAGCTTAACCAAAGCAACCGGCGGCAGCTATGACCAAAGCTACCAGGGCAGCGGTTACTACATTCAAAAGTATGCGCCGCTGTTAAAGAATATTGTTACCACCGGCCTTACAGATCTGAACTGGCCTAACGATTACATTGAGATCCGTTTGGCAGATACCTATCTGATGGAAGCAGAAGCTTTGGTTAATGGTGGCGGCGACGCGGCAAGAGCTTTAGCATTGCTAAGCGCTGTACGTGCACGTGTTAAACTGGCACCTGTAGCGGCTACACTGGCTAATATTTATAATGAGCGCAGACTGGAGTTAGCTACAGAAGGTCATCGCTGGTTCGACCTGGTACGCACAGGCCAGGCCCCAACCGTTTTAGCTTTTAAAGGCTTTAAAGCCGGCGTGAATGAAATATTGCCGATACCGTTAACAGAAACATTAAACGGCACACAAATAAAACAAAACCCTGGTTATTGATCAGGTGCCGGTTAAGCTATGCAGCAATGCGCTGCATAGCTTAATTTGAAAAGGCGCTTAGAAGTTAATGAACGGCAAACGCATCTGCATATTTATATTATTGTTATTGCCATTGGCCGCGGTGCTTACGCAATGCTTACCGCCTGATAAGGAAAAGCCCGATCCGCGCGACCAGGTTTTTGCAGGTTCGCATAAGTGCATCAATTGCCATAAAGACATCTACAACAATTACGTGCATACGGCACACTATATGTCAACCGCACCGGCAACGGCTCAAAGTATTAACGGCGATTTCTTACCGGGAAACAATACATTCCGGTTTAATAAGCAGCTGCAGGTAGTGATGGAGAAACGCGACAGTGGGTTTTACCAGGCTGCTTATTTTAACGGAAAATTACAACAAGCGCATAGGTTCGACATCGTTTTTGGCCGGACAAAGGCGCAAACATACCTGTCGTGGCGGGGCAACCGGTTGTTTCAGTTACCTGTTTCGTACTTTAACAATGTACACCGCTGGACCAACAGCCCGGGGTATGCCACAGACCATGCCGAGTTTGACAGGCCGATAACCCGCCGCTGTTTTGAATGCCACAGCTCATATATTAAAGAATTGCCTAAAACAGCCGAAGATATGCAAAGGCGCGAGGTAGATTTTGACAAGGAATCGCTCATCAACGGTATCGATTGCGAACGCTGCCACGGCCCTGCTGCCAACCACGTGAATTATCACACGCAGTTTCCGCAGGAGAAGCAGGCAAAGTACATCGTTAAGTTCGCGGCGCTAACCCGCTCACAAAAGATGGATGCCTGTGGGGTATGCCATTCGGGAGGTAAGGATGTTTTCCAGGTAACAGCTTTCAGGTTCAAAATGGGCGATAAACTGGAAAATTTTAAAGAGCCTAACTTCTTGAAACAGGATCTTAACCCTGCAACGCTTGACGTGCACGGCAACCAGGATGGGTTACTGCGTACCAGCCAATGCTTCTTAAAGAGCAATATGGATTGCAGCAGCTGCCACGATGCCCATAAAAATGACATCGGCAATACGCTTGTCTATTCGCAACGGTGCATGGCTTGTCATAAAGATGTGCAGCACAAATTCAACGGCAGGCTTGTAAATGAGGGGATCCTCGGCAAAAATTGCATCGATTGCCACATGCCGCAAAAGCCATCAAACGTGATCGCTGTCGAGGCGTCGGGCGGTAAAAAGGTTGTGCCTTATATGGTGCGTACACACCACATTGCGGTTTATCCGCAGGAGACAGATAAAGTAATTGCTTACCTAAGTAAACAATATAAACAAGGGAACTAAGGGCGGGTGAGAGCGCCCTTGGCAAGATCAGGTAACATAAGATCTGATTTTTTAGTTGAGTTATCATTTAATTGATGACATAGCGTTGCGGGGTGAGAGCCGCAGCGCTTTTTTTATGCCATATTGCTGCACTATGCCGTTGTCATTTCCCTGGTAGTTTCTTGGTCTTGGGCCGAAGAACGGTCATGGCGATGGGGGTGGCGATGCTATGGCGATTAATTAGGATTTATGGCGTTTAAGTTATTTTTAGCGCTTAAACTCACACGGCTGTTTTGTTAAGTACCTGAATATAAGATTATTATAAAAAGCACCCTCTTTAATAATCGCGTGCCCCCCTGGCGACGGCCACCCCTGTCTTTTTTAACCACAGATGAGTTTAGCATCGTTGTAAATTATTGATAGCATACGTTTTACCGAATGGATTTTTGACGGGTTCTAAACGATTTTGATAGTGTATAAATTACACTAAGATGAAAAATCTCTTGAATACTGTACTTACCTTTGCACCATCAAAAAGGACAGGGTTTCAACACGTTCAAAATTGATTAAATACCATGCCGATCCTGTACCATTTTGAGGCCGTACAAGGCGTACGACCAAAATGTGTCACAATAATTTATAACAAAATGAAAAGTAAATTTTTAACCATCATCACAGTATTAATTGCATTAATTTCTACTTCTACCGCATTCGGTAACAATGCGTCAACCGTTTTAAAGGAAACTGGTGCCATCAATAAAATTGAAGTGCGCGGCAACGTAGACCTTTACGTTTCTGACGCTACATCAGACCAGATCAAAGTGTACAATAAGTACTATGCAGAAAACGCATTGGTACAAAATAAGAATGGTTTACTGCGCATCACGTCTTACAACAATGAGAAATTGGTTGTTTGGGTAAGCGCTACAGACCTGCGTTCAATTACTGCTTATGACAATGCCACTGTTAATTCTTTCGGCAACCTATCTAAAATTGAATTTAATGTAGAGCTGCATAACCGTGCTCAAGCTAATTTAAATTTAGAAACATTTGCAGCCACGCTAACCGTTAAAGACAGTGCAAAGGCAAACATCAAAGGTACAGCACAACAAATGGTATTGAACCGCGATTTAAGTTCTACCGTTAACAGCACCGCGTTTGTTGCAACTCACCTGTATGACAATAAACCGTCGTTCACAATGGTCGCAGATACGCGAATTACAGATATGTAATCTTTCACACACGCAATAGAGAAGCCATCCTGCAAAATCAGGATGGCTTTTTTGTTTGCTTCAGTTTTCACATCTCCGGGGCGTTTGCACCTTTAACTTAAAAGCAATGTGGTAAATACCTAAAGCAAGCGGTTTAAAAACTGTCCGCTTACTGTGATGTTGCTACTTGAAAACTTATTGTATGTTACCTGAAGAACAAAACCAGCAGACGGCATCAGATGCCCAAAGCAATGATCAGCAAGATTTGGCAGGTACCACCAATCTTTCTTTAGATCAGCTAAAAGAAAACGGCGGTACAGCAAACAATCCGGATGAAGTTGAAGACGCGGATGATCTGCACGAAATACAAGCCGGTGATGACCTGGACGAACCCAATGTAGACGATTACCAGTCAGATGAAAGCAACCGGGATGATTCGCCGGAGGGCCCTGCTAACCCTATCGAAACCAACTCATAACATGAACAAACTGGCAAGCACTATCATTGGCGGCATTGCAGGCGCGGTGGCGCTCAATGTTATTCACCAGGTAGCGAAACAATTTGACCACGACGCACCGAGGGTAGACCTTGTTGGCGAAGAAGCGTTATCAAAAGGATTAGAAAGCGTTTGCGTGGAGCCGCCTAAAGGTGATGCCTTATTTGCAGCTACATTAGCGTCAGATCTGGTAAGCAATGCCTTTTATTATTCCGCTATCGGCCTGGGCAAAAAGAAGTACCTGTTATATCACGGTGTCGCGCACGGCCTTTGTGCCGGTATTGGCGCCATCACGCTACCTAAACCAATGGGCCTTAGTGATGCTCCGGTTACCAAAACCTTAGAAACAAAGGTACTTACCGTTGCATGGTACACTATTGGTGGTATGGTAGCAGCAAAGGTGATGCAGGCTTTGCGATGACGGTGCGGATTTATACGGCAATGCGTCGTGTAAACTACCCTAAAATGTTTGAACCGCGACACCTGTGTCCACGTTTGCTATTGATAAACAGGCGTTTATGTAAATTTTGTGGCTGTCTGCTGCATTTTGGAAAAGTATCGGGCTAAACGCCGAGCGCTTGTAGCTGTTGTTATAAGTGTTCAATAAACACCATTCATAATGTACACACTCGGGATCAACGCTGTATTTCACGATTCGGCGGCATGTTTAATTAAAGACGGAATTTTAATTGCCGCCGCGGAAGAAGAGCGGTTTACGCATTTTAAGCACGGTAAAAGGCCTGTGCCATTTTCAACCTGGGAGCTGCCTTTTCATGCAATTGACTATTGCCTTAAGATTGCAGACATTCATATCAACGATGTAGATCACGTGGCGTATTCCTTCGACCCGTACTTACTAATAGGCGAGGAGTATCGCGGCAAGAGCACTATTGAGATCCCGTTTGAGAGTTTGGCCGGCGGGAAACCGTCGGCATGGTTAAATCCCTGGGATCCGTTGTTTTTGTCTTCCATCGTAAACGCCAGGCAGCAACTCAATGATGGTTACCCGCACCATCTGCAAAAAAGATTTATAGGTGCCAACATACAACCCGGTCAATGGCACTACGTTGAACATCATATAGCGCACGCGGCCAGCGCGTTCAATTGTTCGCCGTTTGATGATGCCGCGGTAATGACGGTTGACGGGCGCGGCGAAGTTGCTACCACTACTTACAATATCGGTAACGGGCAGCAGCTAAACCGGATAGGGCAGGTTAATTTGCCGCATTCGCTCGGCTTGCTTTACGAGCAGATCACTACCCATCTGGGCTTTCTGCACTCTTCAGACGAGTACAAGGTTATGGCGCTTGCATCTTATGGCAATAATGATTTTGTAAAGGATTTCAGGGAGATGATCCAATTGCAGGCAAACGGTCAGTTTACGATCACTGATCAGCGGCTTGCAGAGCGTTTTGGCCCGCAGCGTTTGCGGCACGAAGAATTCAATGCGCATCACTTTAACATCGCGCATTCGCTGCAGGTAGTCCTGGAGGAAACTTTACTGGAGTTGACCGCCTGGCTGCGATCAGAAACCGGTGTGGAAAACCTGTGCATGGCAGGAGGTGTAGCCCTTAACTGCGTTGCGAATGCCCGCATCCGCGATAGTAAGCAGTTTAAAAATGTTTGGGTGCAGCCGGCTTCAGGCGACGATGGTACGGCCCTCGGGGCTGCGCTCTACATCGATGCGCAGCAGCGTAAAAGCAGCAAGCGCGATTTTGTGATGAACCACGCTTACTGGGGGCCTGAGTACAGCGATAATGAGATAGAGAAATTCATGAAATGGTGCAAGCAGCCATACCGCCGCCTGGATAACGTGGCCGAAGAGACCGCGGAACTTTTGGCACAGGATAAAATAATTGGCTGGTACCAGGGCCGCATGGAGTTTGGTCCGCGTGCCTTGGGCGACCGCTCTATCCTGGCATCGCCGATAAGCCCTGAAATGCAGGCGCGCTTAAATGAGGTAAAAGACCGTGAAGATTTTAGACCTGTGGCGCCGGTTGTGTTAGAAGAAAAAGCTTCTGAGTGGTTTGACGATGCGGAGTTCTCGCCTTTTATGCTTTTTGTAAACAATGTTAAAGCCGATAAGGCAGGCCGTATACCCGCGGTAAGGCATACCGACGGCACCGCACGCATTCAAACCGTTAATGCACTGCAAAACAAGCGTTATCACGATTTGCTGCAGGCCTTTTATCGCCGCACGGGCGTGCCGGTGCTAATTAATACATCCTTTAATACCCTTGGCAAACCAATAGTTTGCACTCCGCGCGATGCAATAGAGTGTTTTTGGAGTTCGCCATTTGATGCTTTGATTATCGGATCATTTTTAATTGAAAAGAATGCAGATCAGCGTAGTAATAGCAACCTATCAACGACAGGCCTTGCTGAGAAAGTGCCTGAAGGCTTTGCAGCAGCAGTTGTTGAATAAGGATTGCTTTGAGGTTATTGTTGTAAGTGACGGCCCCGACGAAATTAGCGCCGACGTTGTAGTTGAATTCGAAGACGGCAATCGCTTCAGGTATTTATCTTTAGCCGAGAAGCGCGGGCCTGCCGCCGCCCGCAATTTTGGTTGGTTAAACGCCAGGGCACCGCTGATCGCGTTTACCGATGATGATACCCTGCCTAACGAAAATTGGCTGAATCACTTGCTTGGAAGGGCAGATGTGTCAAAGCCACAAGCATTCACAGGCCGGGTAATAGTGCCTCGGTTTGAAAGGCCTACAGATTATGAATTAAATACTGCAGGCTTAGAAACTGCAGACTTTGTGACGGCTAATTGCGCTTGTACAAAAGCTGCGCTAATAGCCTGCGGCGGTTTTGACGAAAGGTTTAGCATGGCCTGGCGGGAGGATAGCGACCTTGAGTTTAAATTACTGCAGCAAAATATTCCCATTACTAAGGTCGACAATGCCATTGTCGTACATCCCGTAAGAGCTGCCAAATGGGGCACAAGTATAGACGAGCAGAAGAAAACACTTTTTAATGCTTTACTTTATAAGAAATTCCCTAAGATCTATCGGGAAAGGATACAACCAAAGCCGCCATATTTATATTACGGCATCCTGATAGCATTGGTGACTTTTCTTACGGGATGGGTAATAGGTATGCCACGTACAGAAATTTTTGGTGGTATAATATGGTTATTGCTTACCACATTTTTAGTAGTTAAACGTTTAAAGCAAACAAGTTTAAAACCGGCGCATATTTTAGAAATGGTTTATACCTCTATGCTGATCCCCCATTTGTCGCTGTACTGGCAATGGTATGGCGCTATTAAATACCGTACGATATTACCATGATTTTAAGCACTAAAGAAGTTCAAAAGATCGGCATCTTCCGCGCCTTACAATTAGGCGATATGCTGTGCGCGATTCCGGCCGTACGCGCCCTTAGGCGTGCCTACCCGCAGTCGCGGATATATCTCATCGGGTTACCGTGGGCAAAAACTTTTACCGAAAGATTTAACGAATATTTCGACGGCTTTATCAGTTTTCCCGGCTATCCGGGTTTGCCCGAGCAAGGCTTTGACCCGGCTGCCTTTCACCTTTTTGCAGGCGAAATGCTGAGCGAAAAGTTCGATCTCTTACTTCAGATGCAGGGCAACGGATCGCTGGTTAATCCCATGCTCGAACAATTTAGCGCTAAGTTTTTATCGGGATTCAAAACCGAAGGGCATTACGCCCCTGATAATGGGCTGTTCATAGATTACCCGGATGAAGGTTCTGAAATTGAGCGCCATTTACATTTGATGGAATATTTGGGTATTGAAACACAAGGCATCGATTTGGAATTTCCTTTGTCCGGATCTGATATAGCAGAGGTAGAGAAACTGAATTTGCCGATAGAGCCGCAAAAGTATGTGTGCATACATCCGGGATCGCGCGGTAGCTGGCGCCAATGGCCAACGGCATATTTTGCCGCCTTGGGCGATTTCTGTGCAGACCAGGGTTACAGGATTGTAATTACAGGTACACGCGATGAAATAGAAATTACGGAAAAAGTTGCCGGCCAAATGAAAAGCGAGCCCATCAACACAGCAGGCACAACATCACTTGGCGCTGTGGCTGCTTTGATTAAAGATGCAGCGGCACTAATATCTAATTGTACCGGCGTGTCGCATATAGCGGCGGCCTTTAAAACGCCAAGTGTTGTGATCAGTATGGATGGCGAACCCCAGCGTTGGGGGCCTTTAGATCATTACACGCACCGGACGGTTAATTGGCTTCAGCATCCCGATTTTCACTTGGTGTTCCGTGAGACAGTTGATCTGCTTCAGCAGGTAGTTTAAGTAGCTGTGTTACGGCATCTGCGATCTCAGCAGCCGATGGCATTTTTGCCGGCTGTGCATACACCGTGTTGTCAACATATCTGATGACCTTGTTCCTGCTTTTTAAAGCCGGGTCGACAGGGAATTCTATCACAGTATAAGGACTTTGCCAGGGCGTATGCTGCGGATTGGTTTGTGCATACAGAACAACCACAGGAGTGCTTACTGCCGCCGCGATGTGTACTACGCCTGTATTTACCGACAACAGTACAGGTGCGTGATCGATCAGGGTAATCAACTGGCTGATGGGGAAGAGGCCCGCACCGTTGAAACAGTTTTCGCCAATCCCTGATGCCAGTCTGCTTGTTAAAGCCTTTTCACTTTGCGTTCCGGTTAACAGCAATTGATAACCCAATGATGTAAGACGCTTTCCTGTCCCGATCCAAATGTCCTCAGGTAAACGTCGTTTTGATTCACTTACACTGGCGTGCAGCATTAGCCAGGGACGACCTGTATTCAAGCCTATAGCGCTCAATTTGGTTTCTATTTCTGGCCAAAGTAAGTCATCTACTTCTAACGCAAGATTGGTATCATCAATTCTCTCACAGACATGGCTAACCAAGTGCAGATCGCGCGCTACCTGGTGACGAATAAGTTGATACGGCTCTTCTTCCGGTACCCAGTCAGAGATCAGTCCGTACGGGTTTTCGCGGCAGTAGCCTAACACCCGTTTTATACCTGCATGGTAAGCTATCATAGCCGAAGGAAGCGGATTTTGGCTGTATACCGTAAACATCACCGCGGCGTCGAAGTTCCGCTCTTTTAATTCAGCAACTAAAGCTGCTAAATCATCAGCACCTGTCTCTTTTTCGGTTTTAACCCAGGGCACATCAAAGATGATCACATCGTCTATCTCGGGCATAAAATCGGCAATCGCTTTCGCCATCGACGAGGTAAGCACCGTAACACGGGCGTTGAGTCGCTGTTTTAGTTGGCGAAGTGCCGGCCCGCTCATAATCAGGTCGCCCATGTTATCCGGCCTGATGACCAGAATATTTTTTACACCGCTCCAATCAAACATATTGCTCTATAAAGCCGGCCGCCTGGTTTATTGTTTTGCAAGTGTACGTTGGCACGCGATACGGCCCGGCAATCCACTCCGTTTCATTGCCATTATCTATTAAAACAGTTTTGCATCCTGCACGGTTGCCGGCTTCTACATCATTTAAAATGTCGCCTATCATCCAGCTTTTGGTGAGGTCTATGTCGTGTTCCGCGGCAGCTTGTAATAACATGCCCGGCTGTGGTTTGCGGCAATCGCATTGTATACTAAAACCTTCTACAGTGCCTTCGGGGTGATGTGGACAGAAATAAAAAGCGGTCAATTCCAAATCCTGTTCTTTGAAAAGATCACGTATTTTTCTTATCACGGGTTGAAAATCTTCAACTGAGAAATAGCCGCGTGCAATGCCCGATTGATTTGACACAACTATAAGTTTATAGCCATTTGCAGAAAGTGTTTGCAGGCCTTCTATTGTCTCTACGTTCAAAGTGATTTGCGCAGGGTCCACATTGTATGGGATATCGGGTATTAGCGTGCCATCCTTATCTAAAAAAAGTGCCTTATTCATTTACGCGGCAGCCGTGTCTTTAAGATCTGTTTCGGCAACATTATTTCCCGCCGCCAACAAAACAGATCTGTAAACATCATGCATTAATGAAGCAACCTTTTTCCAGGTGAAATGTGTTTTCACGTGCGCTAAAGCATTTGTCCCTAACTGTTCGAGCAAGACGTCGCTAGTTATGAGTTCGTTAATCTTTTGTGAAAGCTTTGCAGGATCTTTAGGCGGTACCAGCGCGCCTGTTACGCCGTCGGCAACAGAATATTTAATTCCTCCTACGTTTGCCCCGATAACCGGCGTACCGCAAGCCATAGCTTCTAAAGGAGTAATGCCAAAAGGCTCATACCAGGGCGTTGTGATAAAAATATCCGCGGCCGCGTAATAATATTTTAAGTCTTTGCGGGTTTTCTTTCCTGCAAAAATCACTTCGTCGGCTACGCCTAAAGACTTAGCCAGGTTCAGCAACCTTGCGTATTCCGGGCAATTGGATGATGACATATCATCCTGGTCTCCGCCAACAATAACCAATTTGATTTTTTCCGCCGACCCTTGATTAGACAATGCTACGGCCTGGATTACGTTATCAATGCCCTTGCGCTCTACCATGCGGCCCAATTGCAATATGATTTTATCTTCGGGCTTGATATTGAGCATTTTGCGGGCCAGTGCTTTATTTACAGGGTAAAATTCTGTATGGCTGTATCCGCATGGCGCAACTGCAATCTTCTCCTCTTCGGCGCTACAGTGGTTCATCAGATCTTCTTTGTCTTGCGGGCATTCTGCAATGATCATGTCCGCTTCGCGGCATAGCATTTTCTCGATTGCCAGCCGTTCAACCGGAAACTTGTCCTGATCTTTTTGATGCAGCTTGCGAATGTGGCCCAAAGCATGGAATGTGATCACGAATGGAATGCCTAAAGCGTTTTTTAAACCCGATGCCACCAGCCCCGACATAAAGAAATTGGCATGGCAAAGATCATATTGTAAACCCTCGTTTAGTATGAACTGCTGCATGTTATCTCTAAAGTCGTCCATGTATTGCAGAATGTTTTCCTTAGCGATAACAGCCGCAGGCCCTGCCTTAACGTGTATTACTCTTACATGCGGCAGCCAATCCACAACCTCGGCATTTTGAGCGCTTTCTTTACGCGTGTAAACATCAATGTAATGGCCTTGCTCGGCAAGTTCTTTAGCCAATTGAGCCACATAAACGTTTTGGCCGCCGGTATCTACACCGCCAAGGTCTGCTAACGGCGAAGCATGTTCACTTATTAAAGCAATTCTTATCGGGTTATTTTTCATGATATTCTATGCTAAAGCGATTGCACCGTTGTTAACTGTCCTGGTCACTTTTTCGAACAGATGTTCCCAGTCTTTTGTAAATCGCTGTATATTAAACCTTTCTAAGGCAGTCTGTCGCCCGCGCTCACCAATGGTCCTTGCCAGTTCCGGGTCGGCAATTAATTCCTGCATTTTTCCAATCAGGTAATCCACGTTGGTATGAATAAACCCGTTGTTCTCGTTAGTGATCACTGCGGAGAGCTCTGTCGTGGCCAGCCCTACAACAGGGATACCGGCCATCATCGCTTCACAAATGGCCAGCCCAAGACTGGTATATCTTATTGGGTTGAAAAAGAAACGGTATGCAGCCCTAAACTCGGGCAGTTGCGGGTGCAGTACTTCGCCAAGTCCCCATTCTCCGGTTCCCATGCCTACCAGGTCTAGCGGTACTTGCTTAGCAACGGTTTTAAAAATATCGAAGCCTAATAACCTGCCACGGCTCGGGAGATTATTGATCACCACAATGCCCCTTTCTGTATCGCCCCTATAAAGCGACCCCGGGTCTGTAACGCCGTGTTCTATGACGGTAGTAGGTGTTTCGCCGCAATCCCACATCAAATTGTTGAAATGTGTTACATGGACAAGGGTAACATCCGGGTCATTTACAACATGTCGGGTATCAGTAGGGTGTTGTCTTGGCGGATCGTGTTCCAGGTAGATCTTTGGCAATTGGCGTTGTTGTGCAGACAATATCTCATACTGGTCTGCCAGATAGTTCTGATTAGTTTGGAACAGGATGCAATCAAACTCTTGATCTTTTACATTTTCGGCATCTATCTCGATAACGTTGTCGCCGAAAGGAAATGTCTCGCCGCGGCCGTAGTACCCTTCGTCATTTTGAGAACGCGTTGGGATATAAATTTCATAGTTGCCTTGCGAAAGATAAAACAGGTAACTGCCGTGGATGTGCCAGGTGAATATTCTCATTGGTACTGTAAGCGCTTCTGACATTAGAAACGGTGAAATGACAACGTGACAGAAGCGAATGCGGTTTGCCTGGAGACTACGTAATGGAGTAGTGTAAATTACGCGATGTGTTATTGCAATGAGATTGTTACCTCTAACAGGTGTAGTTATTACACCATTTTTAAAACATTAAGAAAGAAATTTTATTAATTAGAACGTAAGTTCCGACCAGTTCCGTCGCCACGAATGCGGTATTGCAACTAATACAGATAATCTGATATTTATGATCACGGTGATGATTGCAGACGGTAACGAAGCTACCGTAAATGCCATAAGCGGGATGCTGGGTTACTCGCGGGAAGTGGAGATTTTGGGTACCGCGAACGACGGCGCCAAAGCACTGGACCTGATCAGTAACGGTTTAACCCCCGACATTTTACTTACAGATGTGCATTTAGCCGGTATGAACGGCTTGGCTCTAGCTAAACGACTCCATCAAGATTTCCCTTTTATTAAGACCATGGTATTTACTCAGGAAGAACAAGAGCATTATATGGCCGATGCGTTCAGGTCTGGCGTTAAAAGTTACATCAGCAAAAATGTATCGCGCGAGGAACTACTGTTCGCCATAAGGCAGGTCCACAATGGTCAAAATTATATCTGCACACGCCTGGCATCAAAGCTCACCGAATTATTTTTAAGAGGTACACCTACAGATGAAGCCAATACCTCTAACATGATAGACTTTTCGCCGAGGGAATTGGAGGTGCTGCAGCTAATTGCTGATGGCGCGACAAACAATAAAATAGGAGAGAAGCTATTTATCAGCCGCCGGACAGTCGAAGGGCACAGGCAGGCAATGATCAATAAAACAGGCGTGAAAAACACGCCCGAACTAATCAAATACGCAATGCGATACCAATTGCTGAGAGCAATGGTGTCTGGCAATTAATTACACCGTTAATCTGCATTATTACCATTGTAAAGCGATCTGCTTAAGATCTTTCACTACAGATTTTAATACCCATATTAGGGCATGCGTAATCAGGATCAAATTAGCAACACAATAGTGAGCATGGCTACCGAGCGCGGCGTTGACAAGACGATATGCCCCAGTGATGTAGTCCGAGCGTTGTTCTATAAAGATTGGCGAAGGTATATGCCGGAAGTGCGGGCCGCTGCAATTGAGCTACAGCATGCCGGAAAAGTTGTAATTACCCAGAAAGGCGAGATGATCGATACAGACCATATCAAAGGGCCGATACGGATCAGAATTGTAAAGTAGTCAATGCTTTTATTCGCTGCGTTTCAGAGAGAATAGTTTGAACCCTCTCATGCCGGGTTCAAATCTTAAGTTCAGTGAATGTAAAAAGACCAACCCTTGCAGGCCGGTCTTTTTACATTTAGTGGAGCCGGAGGAATGTTCCTCGCTTCGCTCGGGGAGAATAGTCCGAACCCTCTTACCGGGTTCAAATCGCAAACTATTGTTAAACAAAATAAGCCACTCTTACGAGCAGCTTAATTTGTTTAAAGTGGAGCCGGAGGGATTCGAACCCTCGTCCAAACATGGTATAAGGTAAGCTTTCTACATGCTTAGCGCTGTTTAGTTGTAGGGTAGGGGAAGGCCAGTTGCTCGCCTATACCGTCTGCCTTAGGTGCTTTATCTCGCCCGCTTTGCACACCATTAAGCAGGCCAGTTCTATCTGTTCGATGCCCCATATGCCGGTCCGGTAGAACGGAAAACCGGCGGGACAAAAGCTATGCTAATTCTAAATTAGGCAGCTAAGGCGTAAGTATTTTCGCCATTTGTTGTTTTGAGCGTTCAGATTATAGCGCTAATTCGCCCAACGCGCTGCATGCTTACCTACTTATCTCCATCCTGTCAATTCCGGTCGGCCCCCTTCTTATAAGTTGTCTGTTGTAAGTTTTCAGTTATCAGATGAGTCATCAAAATTACGAAAAGTAATCAGCTAAACTATGGTCATTAATTATTATTGTCACATGCTCACAACAGAAGACCGACAACCTATAACTAGTTAACTCGTCCCGGGTAAACCTTAAGGGCTTCTTCAAGGCAAACCATCGCGGCTTGCAGGTCGGTAGTATTCAAAACGTATGCCATTCTCACTTCGTTACTGCCGCTGCCTGCCGTACTGTAGAAACCTGTTGCAGGCGCCATCATCACGGTTCGATTATCGTGACTAAACTCCTCCAGCATCCACTGGCAAAACTTGTCGGCATTGTCTATCGGTAATTGAGCTACCACATAGAATGCTCCACCCGGGTTTGGGCAAAACACGCCGTCCATTGCGTTAAGCGAGTTTACCAGTATATCGCGGCGTTGTGTGTATTCTTTGTTCACGGCTTCAAAGTAACTGTCGGGCGTATCCACCGCTGCTTCGCCTGCAATTTGCTCAAGCATACCCGGACTTAACCTGGCCTGTGCGAATTTTAAAGCTGTTTTTAAAACTTCTTTGTTTTTGGTAATGAGACAGCCAAGCCTTGCACCGCAGGCACTATACCGCTTACTTACCGTGTCCATCACAATAACGTTGTTATCAATTCCGCTTAAATGCATAGGTGAGATAAACTCACGCCCGTCGTAGCAAAACTCGCGGTAAGCTTCGTCAGAGAAAAGATAGAGGTCGTGCTTTATCACCAACTCTTTTAAAGCTTCCAGTTCTTCTCTTGAATATAAATATCCTGTAGGATTATTCGGGTTGCAAATAATGATCGCCTTGGTTTTCTCGGTGATCAGTTTTTCAAATTCGCTTATAGGTGGCAACGCAAAACCATTGTCAATATATGATAGTATAGGTTTTACCACTATGTCGCTCTGGCAGGCAAAACCGTTATAGTTAGCATAAAATGGTTCCGGAATTATTACTTCATCACCGGGATTAAGGCAGGTCATCATTGCTATGGTGATGGCTTCAGATCCGCCTGTAGTTACAATAATATCTTGCGGAGTAATGCCGTAGCGTAACTTGTTATAATAACCTGTCAGTTTTTCGCGATAACTTAATGTGCCCTCAGATGCTGTGTAAGCCCAAACTTTAAATGTGCTGTTATGAATAGCATCCAGCATACCTTGCGGCGTTTCGATATCAGGCTGACCAATGTTTAAGTGGTAGACCCTCTTCCCTTGTTTCTTGGCGGCGTCTGCAAATGGGGTGAGTTTACGTATGGGCGAGGCTGGCATATGCTCGCCTTTGTGCGAAATTTTTGGCATGGGCCAAAGGTAGGAAAAATTGAGAACGGGCTAAAAACAAGAAAGGCGCAACATGTGCGCCTTTCAATAATATGATAGCTCCTTCTCCTTTGGAGAAGGTTAGGATGAGGCCTATCTTGAACTGGTAGCCGGCGCAGCAACAACTTCGCCAACAATGTTAAGATATTTTTGAGGCGTAGCCGCGTTTGAGGTTACAATGATCGTTTTGTTGAACGGAGCTACTACAGCAGCGTTGTAAGTGATCGTAATTTTACCTTCGCCACCTTTTTTAACCGGAGTTTTGGTGTAATCAGCAATGGTGCAACCGCAAGTTGGTTTAACCTCTGTCAGGATCAATGGCTCTTCACCAACGTTTGTGTAAGTAAAAACAGTTGTAACGGGTTTGCCCTGAGGCACTTTGCCAAAGTCGTGCTTTTCTTCGTTAAATTTGAATGCCGGTTTGCTATCGGTTTGTGCAGACGCTTTGAAGGCAAAACCTACTAACACAGCGCATAAGATCATTAACTTTTTCATATCTTTTTGTTGTTAAGACAAATATAGAATAAAATGGATTAATCAAAAATTTGTGTTGACCTGCACAAATTAAATTTACCATTTGCCGACGGTAGTGGATTCTCTGTCGGGCGTCAACAAATGAAGGGCAAAGATTAAAATAACTGATTTTTTCATATCCTTGCATAAATGGTCCAACGGACGTTATAAAACGTCGGTTGCCATTATTTGTAACGGAGAAACAATTGCCTTGTAGAATACGTAAATAACAGAATTCAATTTTATAACTTTACAGGCTAACCAAAATTATATATGCCTCAGACCGATCTTAACACTACCAACAGGTTTGACACTTCTGAACTAAACTTTGAAGACTTTAAAAAAATAGTCATCACTGATTATCGTATCGGATTTGAGAGCAGGCAGGCCGCGCTTATAGGCCGCCGTGAGGTACTTACAGGAAAAGCAAAGTTTGGCATTTTTGGTGATGGTAAGGAAGTGGCTCAATTAGCTATGGCCAAGGCTTTTAAGGCCGGCGACTGGCGCGCGGGTTATTACCGCGATCAGACCTTTATGTTCGCTACCGGCATGAGCAATATAAAAGAGTTCTTTGCCCAGCTTTATGCCAACCCTGATATCGAGAAAGATCCCGCATCTGCAGGCAGGCAAATGAATTGCCATTATGCTACGCGTTTTGTTGATGCTGATGGTAACTGGCTAAACCAATCCGAGACGATGAATTGCTCGTCAGACATATCAACTACAGGCGGTCATATGCCGCGCTTATTGGGTTTGGCTTACGCATCTAAACTTTATCGCGAAAACCCTGAACTGACAAAGCAAACGCAATTTTCAAAAAGCGGAAATGAGGTTGCTTTTGGTACCATCGGCAATGGCTCGACTTCTGAAGGTTTGTTTTGGGAAAGCTTTAATGCTGCGGGGGTCCTAGGTGTGCCAATGGCCATCTCTGTTTGGGACGATGCCTACGCCATTTCTGTCCCTGCCAGGTTGCAAACAACTAAAGAAGACATTTCTGAAATACTAAAAGGATTCCAGCGCGAAGACGGCTCTAACGGCTACGAAATATTTAAAGTACGCGGATGGGATTATGTTGGCCTTTGCGAAACTTATGCACGTGCGATAGAGGTTTGCCGTACCGAACAGGTACCGGTACTGATCCATGTTACGGAAATGACCCAGCCACAAGGGCACTCCACTTCCGGGTCGCATGAGCGTTATAAATCTAAAGACCGCTTGGTTTGGGAAAACGAGCACGACTGTTTGGTGCAAATGCGCAAATGGATCGTGTCGTCTGCCATTTCAACCGAGGATGAACTGGATAAAATAGAGACGGCAGCAAAAGCTTATGTACGCGAATGCCAAAAGGCTGCCTGGAATGAGTTAGAGTCCGAAATTAAGTCGGAACTGGATCAGGCTGCGTTATTAATAGATGACGTTGCGCGGCAATCATCTCTAAATACAGAAATTGAAAGCGTAGCTACAACACTGCGTACATGTATGGATCCGGGGCGTAAGGATGTGGCCAACGCGGTGCGCAAAACGTTACGTTTAACCGCGGGCGAAAGCAATAACGCTAAGCAGCAGCTGCTGCAATGGTTTGCAAAGCAGTCGGCAGATGACAATGAACGGTTCAACAGTAAACTTTTTACCAATACCATACACTCGCCATTAAATGTGCCTGTGATCTCCGCCCAATATGGTTATGATGCCCGTACCCTGGATGGCCGCGAAGTGCTTAACGCTTGCTTTGACGCAAACTTTGAGCGCGATAAAACCATTGTTGCCTTCGGCGAAGATGTAGGGAATATCGGCGATGTTAACCAGGGCTTTGCAGGTTTACAAGCCAAATACGGCGATCTGCGGATCACAGATACCGGTATCCGTGAGGCTACCATTATAGGGCAGGGCATGGGTTTAGCTATGCGTGGCCTGCGACCTATTGCTGAAATACAATACCTCGATTATTTATTGTACGCGATTACAGTTTTAAGCGACGACCTTGCAACCTTGAGCTACCGCACCCGTGGCGGCCAAAAGGCCCCGCTTATTGTACGCACACGCGGGCACCGGTTAGAAGGTATATGGCACTCGGGCTCTCCGCTTGGAATTATATTAAACGCTATGCGTGGACTGCACATCTGCGTTCCGCGCGATATGACACAGGCAGCCGGTATGTACAACACCCTGTTACGCGGAGATGAGCCGGCTTTGGTAATAGAAAATCTTAACGGCTATCGTTTAAAGGAAAAGCTACCTGAAAATGTTGGCGAGTTTACAGTTCCGCTGGGTAAGGCAGAAGTGATAAAAGAAGGAACTGATGTTACCGTAATATCTTACGGGTCAACCTTGCGAATTGTAATGGAAGCCGCAGAAGAATTAACGGATATGGGCATCAACATCGAGGTTATAGACCCGCAAACCTTGTTTCCGTTCGACACAGACAACATATGCGCGCAATCGCTGGCCAAAACCAGCAAGCTGCTCATTGTAGATGAAGATTTGCCGGGCGGGGGCTCGGCCTATATTTTACAGAAAGTATTGGAAGCCCAGGCGGGTTATTACCAATTGGATTCGCAGCCACGCACACTTTCCGCTAAAGAACACCGCCCGCCTTATGGTTCTGATGGTGATTACTTTAGCAAGCCGTCGCATGATGATATCATCGAAGCAGTTTACCAGATGATGAGCGAATCTAACCCCGCTAAATTCCCGGCGATATATTAAAAGGATTATCTTTGTATATGGACTCATTAATTGTTTATCCTGAGAACGAAGAGCAACTGTCCGCATTGAAGTCTGTGATCAACTCAATGAAGATCGCTTTTGAGCAGAAATCTGAAGAATATCCTGCTCATGTAATTGAAGGAATAAAGAGATCTTTGAGAGATGCAGAAGAAGGGAAAGTGTATCCGTTCACGAGTATCAGAGATATGATAAGACCAAAGTGAGTTTGAAAATTATTTATTCGGACGATGCTATTAGCACACTTAACGCTATACATGATTTTATAATCCTTCGATTCGGAACTCGCGTAGCTGATAAATTTATTGACAAAGCAGAAAAAGTTGTTACACTGATATCTGAAAATCCTATGATGTTTAAGAGCATTCATTTAGGAAATGAGATCAGGAAAGGATTTATTACAGAACAAACCTCTGTTTTCTACAAAATATCAGAAACAGAAATACTTCTCATGTATTTCTGGGAAAACCGGCAAGAACCACAATTTTTATAATCTACAAATAACACCAAGATGAACACCACTTTTACGGCAGTTGCCGAAAACATAAAAAACCGCAGGACAGTTAAACCGGGCACCATGAATGGTAATAAGGTGCCTAATGGTGAAATAGCTGCTCTGCTGGAATTGGCAAACTGGGCACCTACACATGCCTTGACAGAACCATGGCGCTTTGTTGTTTATGAACGCCCGCTCGAATTTAATGCCGTTCACGCTCAACTCTATAAACAAAATACCGCTGAAGAAAATTTCAATGAGGCGCAATACAGCGGTTTAAGCCAAACAGGTGCCAAAGCATCGCATGCGATAATCGTGTATATGCACCGCGAAGAAACCACTAAGATCCCTGTGTTTGAAGAGATAGCAGCTACCGCGTGCGCTATTCAGAATATCATGCTTGGCGCTGCCGCGCTAAACATCGGCACTTTTTGGAGCACAGGCGGCATGACGCTTAAACCCGCCATGAAAGAATATCTTCAGTTAGGCGATCTTGACCAGGTGATGGGCGTGCTGTATTTAGGATACACAGATGTACAGCCCGAAGGCCGCCGCAAGGTCCCTCTTGATGAAAAGATATCCTGGAAATAATTTATTTCTTCTTCCTTCTTCTCTTTTAAGAATAATTATTTAACTTTAAATATTCGTGATACTCGCATGACCGGAATTTCGGTCACGCTTCTTATCTTTGATGTACCAATTGCGAGACTACAACCTAATTGATCGCTTTGCTTTTAACTGTTGATTAAACTTAAAAAGAAAGTAATGAAGAAAACATTCTGGTGGGTAACAAGCATTTTATTGATCTTTTCTGTTATCGCTGTCAGCTTTAAAAGTGCTGTAGCTGATAAACATGCCGAAGGCGCTGCCAACGGTGTAACAAATCCTAAAGTTTTAACTACCGAGATGCGCTTTGGCGCCATGGTATCAGATATTTATCAGGCTGCAGGCTTGCAAGCTTCCGGTTTGGATATGGGTGTCTTCCAAAAGGCTTTGACAGGTTTTTACAATCTTAAATCAGCTCATAAACTGCCGCAAAACAGCAATATTTTGACGGTTGTTGATTTCTCTAAACCAAGTCGAGAGAAACGCCTGTGGATCGTAGATCTGTTTTCTAAATCGTTGCTGTTGAATACTTGGGTGGCGCATGGCCAGGGTAGTGGTGATGACATGGCAAGCCATTTTTCTAATAATGACGAGTCGCATCAAAGCAGCTTAGGATTCTATGTAACAGACGATATCTACATGGGCAAACATGGTCGCTCGTTAAGATTAGACGGTATGGACCAGGGCTTTAATGACCATGCTCGTAACCGCGCTATTGTATTACACGCGGCAGATTATGTTTGCCAGAATACTATTAACCAGTTAGGCCGCTTAGGCCGTAGTTTTGGTTGCCCTGCGGTATCGCCCGAAGTGGTTGATCAGGTTATCGGCACTTTAAAGGGAAAGACAGCTATCTTTGTTAACGGACCTGATAGCAGATACTCTTCAAAGTATCTGGATATGACTATGGCTGCCAACTATGCATTGCCAACTGTTACAGATACCAGCGCACATCCAATTACATTGCGTGCAGCATTGTAATTCTGATAATGATAAAATTCAAAGCTCCCCGAAATCGGGGAGCTTTTTTTATGCCGTTAAATATTTCTTAAGGTGCGAGTAAAGCACTATGTCTAAACCGTAAACGTCTTTACGGTATTGTATGGTTCCGCTTTCATCAGACCAACAGGTGATATAATTTATATACACGGGCACTTTTTTAGGCAAGCTAATATCGGTTGGCTCGGGTTTATCTTCACCCATGTACTTGGCTATCAAATTATATTTGCTGCCATCGCCAAAAATGGCATGCGCAAAATCAAGTGGTTTTTCCAGTCTTACACAACCGTGGCTCACCGCGCGCATATCATATCCAAATGGTTTTTGCGCAGGGGTATCGTGAAGATAAACACTGCTTTTATTAGGAAATAAAAATTTCACTTTACCTAATGAATTGTCCTCGCCGGGCTGCTGTTTAAATTCATAGTCAGACAGATCTGCGCTACCCCAATTTATATCTTCTGTGTCATCCAATTTCTTTCCATGATGATAAACGTCGATATGTGAGTTATCTAAATAGTTAGGGTCATCCTGGGCATGCTTTACAATCTCTTTGCTTACAATGCTTTGCGGGATGTTCCATATCGGGTTTACCTGCGCTTCGTATATCATACTGTTTAGCAACGGGGTCTCGCGCGAAAATGGCCTGTCACTTTTATCTGTATCCTGATAACTAATTAAAGATTTCGTATAGTCTTTGTTACGGCCCTGGCCAACGCAAACTTTCATATTCAAAGTCGACTTGCCATTTTCAATAACATCGAGCCTAAAGTCTGGTACGTTTACGAATACATATTTATCTGCATTGGGCTTATTCTTCCAGCGTAACCGTTCCATATTCACTGCGATAACGCGTTTAGTTTGTTCTAACGTTCCCGCGCCGGTAGAGCTATCTGCCAATGCTTTTTGAAGCGCAAGGTATTGCGGGTTTTTGGGCTGGATGCTATCCAAGTAAGTTTTAAAGTTGCTTACCGCCAGCACACGGTTATGAAAAGCACTGTCAGGACGGGCCGTGGCAATGTAATAACGCTGGAAAAGCTGCTTGGGATTAACCAATCCGTATTGCAAGGCATCAGAATAAGCGATCAACAGATTGGCTGTCATCACCTCTAGCTTGGCCATATCATGGTATGCCTCATCTGTTGTTTTGATACCTTTTTTATCGTAAAATTTATTTAGCAAAGAAGAATACTCTTGCGCGTTAAAATATTCGGGGTTGATGCCATGGCTGTTCGCATGTTCCAGATAACCCGCAAATAATTTCAGGTCATCGGTTTTGAGATGGTCCATCACAAAAATGGGATCATAATCATGCTGTTCATAAAACGCGGCAATGAGTTTCGGGTTGCTTAGCGTAGATTTTTCGGCTTCCAGTTCCTGTTGAAACACGGGTAAAAAGCCTTCGGGAGTAACGTTTTTAAAAACCTTATTTTTAGTTTTTTGGTAAAGCTCTTTGCCCATTTCAGAGCGGCTTTTTTTACAACTTTGTAGAGTAAACAGGAAAGCGCAGGTTATTGCTAAAAGAGTTAAAGTATATTGTTTACGCATCAGAATATAGTTTTACAATGATATTTGTGATATGCCGCATACATAGCAATTGCTATACCATAAACTTTTTAAGAGCTTTGATGTGAATAAACATATCCCGTTTAGTGCAGTTAGTATTAGCGAATGGACAATGTAAAACTTCCTGAATTTTGGCTGCGAGGACCGGTAGAAGGAGTGCCAGGTCTGTTACAACCTATAGCGCATGCGTTAGTCCAGGCGCAGTTGGAAATAAATGAGTTGATAAAGGAATTTCCGCAGGACCTGTTATGGACCAAGCCGGCAGGTTTAGCGTCACCTGCTTTTCATTTACAGCATATTGCGGGGGTAATAGACCGCATGATCACTTACAAACATAACCTGCCATTATCCGAACAGCAGTTCGATTATCTTAACAAGGAGGGTCATCTAACCGATGATGTAACAGTCGACAAGTTACTCGTGATACTTAATCATCAAATTGAGAAAGCGATCGCAGAACTTAAAGCTACCGATGTTACCACACTCACAGATTTCCGCGGTGTTGGCCGAAAGAATTTACCATCAACCGTTGGCGGTTTGTTGTTTCACATGGCCGAGCATACCATGCGGCACACCGGCCAGTTATTGGTTACAGTAAATGTCCTTAAAAATTGGGTCTGATTACAGGGCGTTTATATAAGGAGCAATGTCGTCTATGGCGAGCACCTTGTCCAACTTCAGTTCGTCTACAGCAGATTGCGGCATAAAAGCAACCTGTGCACTGTCGGGGTCCTGTACCAATATTTTACCACCCGCCTGCTGAATAAATCGCATGCCCTCAACTCCATCGGCATTAGCGCCCGAGAGGAGTATGGCAGTGACACCTGCGCCAAAAACCTCTGCAATGGATTGAAAAGTAACATCGATACTCGGACGGGAAAAGTTTATTTTTTCTGAATCGTCCAAAGCGAAGTGCTTGTTTTGCTCAACTAATAGGTGATAATCCGCTGCCGCAAGGTAAACTATTCCGGACTGAATTATTTCTTTATCGTCTGCTTCTTTAACCCTAAGATGCGAGCGGATATCCAACAAGTGCCCTAAATTTGATGCAGCATCGTTTTTTCTGTGGATAACAATAACGATGGGTATTTGCAGATCGCGCTTTAGGCCGGAAAGGATGCTGATCACCACATGCAGGCTGCCTGCAGAGCCACCGATCAAAACGATCTGATCTAGAGTAGTTACACTGTTAGCGGTTATCATTTTTACGCATCCTTAAAAATTTAAAACTACAATTTGAATGCCCGAAACTGTGTCTCACAAATCAAATTGCGCTGTAAAGCCAAAAAATATTTAAAAGAGTTAACTAATGGTTAGCTTTGTTAACAGCCATGAGTACAAGCATTTCGCAATTTTCGCATATAGATGAACGCACTAATCAGCCCGGAATGGTTGATGTTGGCGACAAGCAAACCACTAAAAGAATAGCTATTGCTCAAAGTACAATATGGATCGGTACCGCGGTAATGGCCTTGCTTTTAGACGACGAAATCTTCACAAAAAAAGGCCCCGTTTTTCAAACCGCTATTATTGCCGGTACCATGGCAGTCAAGAAAACAAGCGACCTTATTCCTTTGTGTCATCCGTTACCTGTTGACGCGATAAAGTTTGATATAACCACCAATGATGAAGATGTGATCATAACATGTACTGTAAGTGTGCTTGCGAAAACAGGCGTAGAGATGGAGGCATTAACCGGGGCGTGTGTAGCTGCACTTACTGTGTATGATATGTGCAAAGCAGTTTCGCATGATATGGTGATAAAGGAAACCAGATTATTAAGGAAAACAGGAGGGAAGAGTGACTACCAGGCCCGCTGAGCAACATCGCAAGCATGAAGAGATAGCGCGAGCAGATTTAGGTGAGTTTGGCCGACTGGAACTGGCCATATATGGCGCACCATGTTACGTCATCAGGCAATCTGTTGAGGCATGGGCAGATATTTTAAGCGAGAAATTTAAATTGGCTTTTGCAGATGAAAGTCATAACAAGAGAGAGGAAGTATCCTCAATTAGTATAAGCTACACAAAAGGTATCCAAAACGAATATCTTAACCAGCAGCAACCGTTTAATAGTTTCGACAGGCATGCAGTGTTTAATAATGCAGACCTGGTGCTTGTAAACGGCAACCATTTTAATGCACGAAAGCAGGTGGTTATTATCCATCCCGATAAAAGTTTATACGGTAAAACTGATAAGCTGACAGACGCTATACTTATTCTTTTATCACCCGGGCAAGTTGTACCTGATTTTATTTCGAAATTGGTGGATGGCAGAGACGTTCCCGTTTTGTCACTGGATGATGAAGCCGGCATTGGTGAATTTTTAGTGCGGTACATAGAAGCACATGTTGCACCGGTTTACGGATTGGTTTTGGCGGGCGGAAAGAGTACACGTATGCACACCGACAAGGGGGCAATTGCTTATCATGGCAAAAGCCAGCGCGCGCATTCTTATGATTTGCTGTCAGAGATTGTTGACGAAGTGTTTATATCCGGCGCAGCCGAGGATGGTTACCCCATTATTGCAGATACGTTTTTAGGTTTAGGGCCTCTGGGCGGCATTGTGTCTGCTATGCAACAAAACCCTGATGCAGCCTGGCTTACCATTGCCTGCGATCTGCCATACCTTACGGAAGACACTTTACGATACCTTACACAGAATCGCGATCCATCAAAAACGGCCACTGCATTTTTGGACAGTGAGGGTAAATTTCCCGAACCTTTGATCACCATTTGGGAACCGCGTGCCTATCCACGGATGCTGCAGTTTTTAAGTCAGGGTTACTCTTGCCCGCGCAAGGTTTTGATCAATAGCGATGTAAAGTTGTTGGCAGCACCCGATGTTTCGGAGTTCAGAAATATCAACCACCCCTCAGAACGTGACGAAGCGCTTAGGTTCTTCGGCAGTTTATAATACTGAAGGTATTATTTCTGCTCATCTATCAGCTTAACAAGCTTTTTGTAGCTCTGCTCGTGATAGGTTACCTTCCCCGTTTTAAAGCGGCTTTCAGGATCGTATAAATAGGTGGGGATGCCTAAGTCTATCGCCGCGGCAATTTCAGATTCGGGATCATCGCCAATAGCTAAGAGTTCTTTTTTATCATAACCGTATTTAGCCATAATATCCAGAAAGATGTCTCTTTTGGTTTTGCTGCTTCGCTCCGGGTCGACCACAAACACGTCTTTAAAATGGCTGCGCACGCCCAGGCAATCTATCTTGCTTTGCTGTAATTTAACAAAGCCAAATGTAACCAGGAACTTCGGCAGCGGAATGGTGTGTACCATTTCATAATCCTTATATGGCGCTATAGGCTTGTCGTAGGTAGTATTGTTAAGTATTTCAGTAGCCTTGGTTTTCAATTCCTCGCTCAAGCCAAACTGGTCGGCTACTTTTTGAAACGGTGTGCGGCTTAACTCCATACGCGCTTCTTCCAGCTGTTCCTTGCTCATGTTGCTGCCCGGCGCAGCCATTAATTTTTCAACCTTAGCAAATACTTCATCAGAGATAGTTTTAGTAGGGAATATGGTATTATCCAAATCTAATATCAGGGCCTTTATCATGCTTATTTAACCGCTACCGTAACCAGTTGTTTTTGAAACCTGGTTTTGTATAATATATAAAAGCCTGCGCTGGCCGTAAGGCATGTTGCCCCTAAAACCCACCACAGTGTGGTGAAACCTGCATACATGATGATCTGGCTGGCAACCAATGGCGCCAGTACCTGTGCGGTAGACCAGGCCATAGTATAAAGTGCAGCATATTGCCCCCGGTTGTGGCTGTTGGTGCGAATTACCCAAAAGGCATTCATAAAGGGCATGGCAAACATTTCGCCGAACGATGCGCCGACCATCACCACTATAGCCACCACAACCGTTGAAGGAAGCCAGTTTACCAATGTTAAGCTTAAGCTGGTGAGCAACACACCAAAACAAATGTATCTTAACGGATGCCTTTTACCTTCGAGGTGGTGCACCAGTATCATCTCGATAAATGCCACCATCAATCCGTTTAAAGCCATTAGCCAGCCAATGGTGGTCTCCCTGAAGTGCCACTGCGTTTTATAAAATACCGGCTGCATGGTAAACATCTGAAAAAAGCAGAAGGCAAATAGTACTACCAATAATATAAACAGCAGATACACGCCGTCGCGGTAGGGTGAAGACCCCATCTCTGATGTTTCTACAGTTTCTTTCGCTTTGAAACTTTTAGCCCGAGGAATGATCTTCAACAATAATAATCCGGATAAAATATTGGTTGCGCCATCAACCCAAAACAACAGCTGGTAATTGTGTGCAGCCAGGAAACCGCCTAACGCGCCGCCTACAGACCAACCTAAATTTATGGCCAAGCGATTAAGCGAATAAGAGCGGGTCTTATTTTCTGAAGTGCTGTAATGCGCCACCGCGGTTGAGTTGGCCGGCCTGAAAGCGTCATTACATAAACTTAAAACGAACACGCAGCTGCAAATAGCGGCGAAACCGGTTTGATAGCCTAATAGAATAAATAGCAAGCCGGCGCTTAATAGCGAACCTACTTGCACATCATAAAAACCGCGCCTGTCTACTACCTTGCCGCCAATGAACGCGCCCGTGATTGATCCTGCACCAAATAATCCCATAATTACACCCGCCTGTGTGATACTGAAATGCAGCTTCTGTGTGCAATAAATGGTCATAAAAGGCACCACCATAGTCCCCGCGCGATTGATCAAAATCACCAGCGACAAGTACCAGCTGTTTAGGGATAAACCGCTATATGCTTTTTTATAAAGTTGGATGATGCGCATTTTGATTATAGATGCGAGGATGTGCGTATGTGCATATGCCACCTAGGCGTTAACATTTGCACATATGCATATTTGCTCATTTGCAAATATTTAAAGTTTTGACGCCCTATGCCTTAACAAATGGTCGGCAATAACCAGCGCGGCCATCGCTTCGACGATCGGTACTGCGCGGGGAACAACGCATGGGTCGTGGCGGCCTTTGCCGCTTATTTCCGCAGCTTCGCCCTTTGCATTAATAGTTTGCTGGTTATGCATAATGGTGGCTACCGGTTTAAAGGCAACCGTAAACTCGATTGGCATGCCGTTGCTAATCCCACCTAAAATACCGCCCGCGTTGTTCGTAAGCGTTTGAATTAGTGCTCCCTTCCCAACCGGGGAAGGGTGGGGGATGGGGCTATCATTATGTTCACTGCCCAGCATTTCGCTGCCTGCGAAACCAGACCCGTATTCAAAACCGTGCACGGCGTTTATGCTTAGCATGGCTTTGCCCAGATCAGCATGTAGTTTATCAAATACCGGTTCGCCCAAGCCTGCAGGACAGTTGTTAATGTAACACGTAACCTTGCCGCCAATGGTATCGCCTTGCTTGCGTACCTCGTCAATACGCGTGATCATTTCTTCTGCAACGTACTGGTTAACACAACGCACAATGTTCTTCTCGCGTTCTTCTATAAAACGGTCTGCATTAGAAAAATCAGGCGCGGGCGCGTTGATCTTGCCAACGCTGCTCACATGAGATATCACATCTATCCCCTGCGATTTTAGCAACAACTTAGCGACAGCACCTGCTGCTACACGCGCCGCAGTCTCGCGGGCTGATGAGCGGCCGCCACCGCGGTGATCGCGAATACCATATTTAGCATAATAAGTGTAATCTGCATGTGACGGGCGAAACACATCGGTATTATGGCTGTAATCTTTTGAACGCTGGTCTTCATTAGGGATCAGCATGGCAATAGGTGTCCCCGTTGTTTTACCTTCAAATACGCCGGACAAAATCTTTACTGTATCGCTTTCCTTTCGTTGCGTAGTAATTTTAGACTGGCCGGGTTTACGGCGGTCAAGCTCGGTTTGGATGAACTCGAGGTCGATATCCAGTTGGGCGGGGCAGCCATCAATGATGACACCTATCGCCTCGCCATGCGATTCGCCGAATGTGCTTATCCTGAATAGTTGCCCGAATGTATTGCCTGCCATGCTGATGCAAATCTAACATTATAGATGGAAAAACAGCCGATACATTAACCCGCAAATGTCATGCTGAGCTCGTCGAAGCATTAGTTAAAGGCCTTCGACAGGCTCAGGCTGACATATTTTTTAATCTTGTCACCCTGAGTGAAACAAAGGATCTATGCGTTAAAGCACTGCTAAATAAGATTCTTTACTATGTTCAGAATTACAAACATGGATTTAAAACTCCAGCATTACCCCACTGGTAGCGGGCAGCGTAATATCCAGCCCTTTGGTAATATCTGCAGTGCTGTAAGACGCGCCATGAAGCAGATCAGTAAATTTAACCACGCCATTTAACTTCAACAGCCTGATTAGGTCGGGTGTTAATTGTACATTCATATTGCGCTCTTCGCGATTAAAATTGGTGATAATCAAAACACGTTTATTAGCCGTGTAACGCAGGTAAATGTAAGTATGCGTGTCGACACCCGGGCTCTTGCCATTTGCTAACATCAACTCATAAAATTCTCCCCTGCTTAGCGCTTCGTTGTCTTTAACGGCATTTAGCAACTTGCTATAAAAGTTGCGCAGCGACTTTTGTTCGTCGGACAGTGCACCGCCGTCATATTTGCCGCCGTTTACCCATTTTTGATGCTGCGGCACCCCCCAATAGTCGAATATACTTGTCCGGCCGTCTTCGGCACTGAAACCTTCGGTGCCCATGCCCGGTTCGCCCACTTCCTGACCGAAGTAAATCATCACCGGTCCGGTAGATAATGTCGCTGTTATGATCATCCCCGGAATAGCATACCAAACGTTACCCGCAAAGAACGGAGATGCAACGCGCTGCTCATCATGGTTTTCCATAAAACGCACCATATGGCTGCCTATGCCTTTGGTGTCGTAGTTCCATACACCGTTGATGTCCCAAATGGTGCCGCTGTCTTCATGACGCGTCAGCTTTTTGATAGAATCGTACAAACCCGACTTATCATACAAGTAATTGAACTTACCATTGGTTAGGTAGTTGTTGTATTTGCTCTTGTCATAAGCCTCGCCAATAAATATCAGGTCGGGGTGTGTTTCTTTCAGTTTGCCGATAACCCAACCCCAAAACTCCGTCGGTACGTTCTCCACCATATCACAGCGGAAACCATCGACACCCTGTTTACTCCAGAAGTTAAGGATATCAAACATTTTTTGCCACACGGGCGGGATGGGATCGAAGAAAGTTTTGTGAGTTGAATAATCTATGCCGTAGTTCAACTTAATCGTCTCAAACCAATCGTCAATCGATGGCGACGCGCTGAACACATCATTCCCGGTAGCTTTAGCCGGGTTTTCGTCAAAATTGCCATCTTTTAGCGGGCTATTAAAGTTTGCGCCCCCGGAATTATATCCCTGAGGCGCTACAAAAGGCTTACCCGGAATGTAGTAGAAGTCATTCTTAGGATCAAAGGCTTTGGTTTTGTCGTCTGCGACGCCAAAACTTTGCTTACCTGCAGCAGGAGAGTGATAGGTTCGGGCGACGTGGTTCGGCACGAAGTCCATCAGTACTTTTAAACCGGTTTTATGCGTGCGCTCGATCAACGACTGATATTCATCCATGCGCTTTTTAACGTCGACAGCCAGATCAGGGTCTACATCGTAATAATCCTTTACCGCGTAGGGCGAACCGGCACGGCCTTTAACCACATCCGGATCATCTACAGGAATGCCATACGCGGAATAATCTGTCATGGTAGCATGCGATACCACTCCGGTGTACCATACATGGGTGATGCCCAGCTTCTTTAGTTCGGTAAGCGCTGTTTCGTTAATGTCGTTAAACTTACCGCAGCCGTTCTCTTCTATAGAACCGTAAAATTTATTGGTAGTATTCTTATTGCCGAACAGGCGCGGCATTAACTGGTAAATGGTGAGTTTATCGTTTGGTGTTGATGACATATTCTTCTTTTTATCCGGGTGCTTTACATGCGGCTGCGCCATTGCTGTTAAAGCGAACGCGATTACCACCAATGCAAAGGTTAATCGTTTCATTTTTAGTTCTTCTACACATCATTGCGATATTCATCGAAACTCCTCGCAATGACGCTTGGGTAATGTTTATTATCCTATAACCTCACTATTCCCTTTTACCAATTGCTCATTACCACGAACAATCACCATTATATCCGTATTGCTGCTATTGGTGATTTGCACGGCCTGTTTGCTTACTTTGATATTCAGCAAAGCCCCGCGGAAGCCAACATGGAAAGAGAACGAATCCCACTTAGCAGGCAAGAACGGATCAAATGATAGTTTACCATCCTTTACCCTCATGCCGCCGAAACCTTCAACAACAGACATCCAGGTGCCGGCCATCGATGTGGTATGGCAGCCATCTTCCGTATCGTTGTTATAATCGTCAAGGTCGAGGCGTGAGGTACGCAGATAAAACTCGTAAGCCCTTGCCTCGTCACCAAGTTTAGATGCCAAAATAGAGTGTACACACGGCGACAGAGACGACTCATGCACCGTGCGTGGTTCATAGTAGTCAAAGTTGCGGCGTATGGTATCGATGTCAAACTCGTCTTCAAAAAAGTAGATGCCTTGCAGCACATCGGCCTGTTTAATATAGCATGAGCGCAGGATGCGGTCCCAACTCCATTTTTGGTTGATCGGCCGCTCGGTAGCAGGCAGGTCTTTTACCAGTATTTGTTCCTTGTCCAGGTAACCGTCCTGCTGTAGGTAAATACCCAGTTCTTTGGACTCGCCCAAATACATTTTAGCGATGATATCCTGCCATTTGGCAGATTCTTCTGCTTGTCTGAAGTTAACCCTTTCGAGCAGCGCATCCAGTTTACCGCGGTCTGAAGAGCTTACTTTATCTATAACTTCAAGCGTATATTTCAAGCACCAGACCGCTATTTTGCTGGTGTACCAATTGTTGTTAACGTTGTTTTCGTACTCGTTAGGCCCCGTAACGCCAAGCATTACATACTGTTGCTTGTCATCGCTCCAGGTAATGCGCTGCGACCAAAAGCGTGTAATGGCAATCAGCACCTCAAGGCCGTAATCAGCAAGGTAGTCTTCATCGCCGGTGTAACGCACATAGTTAAAAATGGCATATGCAATGGCACCGTTGCGGTGGATCTCTTCGAAGGTGATCTCCCATTCATTATGGCATTCGGTACCATCCATGGTAACCATAGGGTAGAGGGCTGCACCGTCTTTAAAACCAAGAAGTTTTGCATTTTCAATGGCTTTCCACAGTTGCTTGTACCGGTACAATAGTAAATTCCTGGTTACTTTTTGCGGAGCTGTAGCCAAATAAAAAGGCACGCAGTAAGCCTCTGTGTCCCAATAAGTAGAACCGCCGTACTTTTCGCCGGTGAAACCTTTTGGGCCGATGTTCAGTCGGTCATCCTCACCTGTATAGGTCTGATTTAGCTGGAATATATTAAAGCGAATGCCTTGTTGTGCAGACGCGTCACCTTCGATGATGATGTCGTTGTGCTTCCACTTTTCAGCCCAGGCCGCTGCCTGTTCTTCTAACATTTTGTCGAAGCCTTTAACTGAAACAGTTTGCAGGACCTCGTTCAGTTTTGTTTCCAACTGATCTGCCGGATGGTTTTGCGACGACAGATTTGCCGCGAACTTATACAGCGTGACCGCTTCGTTTTGCTTAACATCGATGGTAGTGCTTAGTGACACAAACTTTTCCTTTTCGTTAGTCGAAAAACTCGCGTCAACTGCTTTTCCGTTATAATTGACAAATACCAGCATGCCGGTAGCAACCTCAAATCCTGTCTTTTTGGTTCTCAGCTGAACAAAACCGCCGTTGCCGGAAGTACCTTTTTTCACTTCGTCCCAAAACTTTTCATCGTAGTTTGAGTCTTTGTTAACCACATCGCCGTCTACGTAAGGCGTAAGTTTTATCGAACTCGGGAAGTTCACAGGCATAATGGTGTATTTGATCGCGCCGGCCTCGTCATCAACCATGCTGCAAAAACGGATGGCCTCCACTGCAACCTGTTTCCCGTTAATTGTAGTGGCGGTGAAAGTGCGTTTCAGATAGCCGTCTTTCATATTCAACTCACGGCGAAAGTCCTGAACGCTGCATTTAGCGAGGTCCAGCTCTTCGCCATCTATCTCCACACCAATGCCGATCCAGTTAGCAGCATTAAGTACTTTGGCAAAATATTCGGGATAGCCGTTTTTCCACCAGCCTACGCGGGTCTTATCGGGATAATAAACGCCTGCAACGTAGTTGCCCTGCAAGGTGTCGCCACTGTAAGCCTCTTCAAAATTGGCGCGCTGACCCATGCGGCCATTACCCAGGCTGAAGATGCTCTCCGAAATTTTGTTCAGATGTGGATCAAATCCTTCTTCAATGATCTTCCACTCGTCTGTTTTTATGTAGTTTTTCATAAGACTCATCCCATCCCTCTCCAAAGGGGAGGGGGCTAATTGTTTATCTTTTACAATGTCATGCTGAGCCTATCGAAGCATCTTATCCGTTAATGCATTACTGGATAATCCCGATAGCTATCGGGCTTCACTCCGTTCAGAATGACAAGAAAGTGATAATTATAATTCTCTCAACTTTTCCATCGTCATTTGATCCAGGCCGCTGATCACCAAATCGGCTTGGGTTAATATCTGCGGCGAGCCGATGCCTACGGCTTTCATGCCGCCGTTCTTAGCCGCCTCGATGCCCGCTATGGCATCCTCAAAAACCACGCATTCGGTATCAAGTACACCTAAAGCTTCTGCGCCTTTAATAAAAACTTCAGGGTCTGGCTTAGGTGCCGTTACATGGTTGCCATCAACAATGGCATCAAATAAATGCTCGATGCCTGTATTTTTTAAAATGATACCGGAGTTCTTACTTGCCGATCCTAAAGCGGTTTTAATACCGGCTGAGCGACAACCTTCTAAAAATTCTTTCGCACCGGGCAGCACTTCAGCAGGTGTCATCTTATTGATCATTTCTACGTACCAATTGTTTTTTTCTGTAGCAAGCTCTGTTTGTTCTGCTTCGGTCTTGGTGATGCCGCCCCAGCCCAATATTAATTGCAGCGAGCGCACACGGCTTACGCCTTTCAGGTGCTCGTTTTGTTCTTCGGTAAAGTCGAACCCAAGCGAATTGGCCAACCGTTTCCAGGCTTTGTAGTGGTAAACCGCGGTATCTACAATAACGCCGTCGAGGTCGAACAGGCAAGCTTTTATATCAGGCATATGTGCTATGTTAATAATAATGTTCTGGGTAAACTTACAAAACTATAAATGATGTTATTAGCAATGTATGGAGGTTGTTATCTTCTATAGTTACGTTGGTTAAAATAAGTAAGGAGGGGAAAGCTTATTTGAAGTTTGACCGTTGAAATGATTAGGCGTTACCCTCCTGCGTCGGGCCGCGCTTTTTGTTCAAGTCCTCATTACACTTCGTTCCACTCCGGGCTTTGCACGTCAATCGCTAACGCGCTTGTCTAACTGATCCAAATTATTGTTCCTCCGTTAGCGTTCCGGCTTTGCCTTTCACCTTTTCCCTCACTCAATGTATGCCGTTCGGCATCAGTTCAAAGATCAAAGTTGTTTTTGCAGGGATAATTAGTTTTGCAATGTCGACTGCTTCATCGGTAATTACGTTTTTGCCCTTGCGCGCGCCATTCAATCCCTCGGCAAAGTAGGCAGTTTCCATTTCCTGTTCTTTTTCATTGCTGTTGTAAACCACCATTACCGTCTTCAAGGCATCGTACCTAAAATACACATACACCCCTTTCTGCGGAATGTATTGCAATAGTTTGCCCGTTTGCAGGGCAGTTGTATTCTTGCGGTAGTTGGCCAGTTTTTTAATGTAGTTAAAGGCATCGTTCTCTTTTTTGTTTCTGCCACCTGCGGTAAATTTATTGTTCTTGTCGCCCGGCCATCCACCCGGGAAATCCTCGCGTACCAAGCCATCCGGATTAGAAAAGTTTTTCATCAGGATCTCATCGCCATAATACATTTGCGGAATGCCGCGTGTGGTTAATAAAAGTGCGAATGCTGATTTATATTTGGTATAGTCCTCATTTACCACCGAGAAAACACGGCTCATGTCGTGGTTATCCAGAAAAACTACATTCTTAGTCGGGTCCTTGTACAAAAAGTCCTGTGCTAACACAGCATACAAACGGCTTGCACCATCGGTCCAGCCATCTTTACCATTAAGCGCTTCATAGATAGCGTCTTTAACTACGCCGTCGGTTACGCCCGGCAAGTGTGTATCCAAGCCCTGATTTAATTTGTTGCCCTCGGTAAAGAACGCCTGGTCGGCAGCGCTCCAAACTAAAGTCTCACCGTAAATGGAAAGGTTTGGAAACTCGGCGCGGATATCTTTTGCCCATTGCGACATGTATGGGCCGTCGTTATAAGGGTAAGTATCCAAACGCAACCCGTCAATGCCCGCGTACTCAACCCACCAGATATGATTCTGGGTCAGGTAGTTCTGTACGTAAGGGTTGTTTTCATTGAGATCGGCCATGCGCCGGTCGAACCAACCGTCGAGCATGATCTTCTTGTCGTTGGCCGAAGCGTGCGGGTCCATCACCACCATGTCGTGATAATTGGAGTTGGTAAATTTAGGCCATTGGTGCACCCAGCTTTTCATCGGCATATCCTGTATCAGGTAGCATTCGGTACCCACGTGGTTATGCACAATATCTTTGATGACCTTTAGCCCCATGCTGTGGCATTTTTCTACATATTGCTTGTAAAGCTCGTTAGTGCCAAAGCGAGGGTCTATTTTATAATAGTCTGTAACGGCATAGCCATGGTACGATGCCTGCGGCTCGTCATTTTCTATCTCAGGGGTAAACCAAACGGTAGTAACTCCCAGATCTTTCAGATAGTCGAGATGGTTCATCACGCCTTGTATATCGCCGCCATGGCGGCTAAACATCGAGTCGCGGTGCAGGCCCGTTTCGCGCATTCCTTTAACCACATCATTATTGGGGTCGCCATTTGAAAAGCGGTCGGGCATGATGAGGTAGATGAGGTCTTTAATGGTTACACCCTGCACACGGTTCGCGCTGCGGTCGCGGGTATTTAGTTTGTAATTATAAACCAAAGGCTGCGCGCCTTTAGCAGTAAACTTTATAGCAAATGTGCCTGCCTTGGCCGACGGTGATATCACTAAGTCTAAAAACAGGTAATTTGAGTTTTCTACCTTATGTACTGCTGCCAATTTTACACCAGGGTAAGCCAGTTGCACCTGCCGCGAAGCTATATTATTGCCGTGAACTACCAATTGCAGTTTTGGGTTGGCCATGCCTACCCACCAGTTCATGGGTTCTACCTTGTCTAAGGCGGGTAGCTGCGCTAGAAGGTGAGTATTGTAAAGTATGCAGCAAATGGCAGCTAATAAAAATCTCTTCATAGTGCGGTTCTGTTGGTGTTTCAAATTTAAAATAAAAGTGTTTGGATGCATGAAAAAGTTAGGCGACGGTCGGCAAAATGTCATCAATGGTTTTTAGCCTGTTGCTTTGGCTCGCTTTTTGTAAGTTTGCGCACTGCTAATGAAGCTACGCGATTTTAAAATAGGCCTTTGTATTTTGTTTTTGGGCATCTTTATGACTAAGATGGTCATCGGCATTGCGCCCATTTTTGTGAGCATGAACAATAAAACGGTTAACGCCGTGATCACCCAGTTAGAGCAGGAAACTAAGGGTGATAAGGACAGCGCTGAGAAAGATTTTTCAAAGGAGAAGAAATTCTTTGACGAGAAGTTTATTCATCACCACGACTATACGCTCATAGTTTCTGCAACTATTATCCTTCATAATAAAGAGAAGGCCCTTTTTAAGCAGGTTTACCATCCAAGGGTACCTGTGCCGCCTCCAAACGTCTAATAAACTTTAGTTTATTATCAACTTTTGTTCAACGCCTTCAATGGGTTGAAACAATTCTTTATTGTATTTATTTATAATTTTAGTTTATGCTGAGGCAAGAAAAGGAGAATAGATCGCTTCGCGAAAACCTGATGCTGGCATCGTCTACGGCGTTTGTATCGGGTATTGTTAACGTAGTATGTTTACTGGCCTTCCTGGCGTTTTCATCGAACGTTACCGGTCACGTGGCCAACCTGGCCAATCATGTGGTTCAACAGAATTACCACGAGATAGGTATATTTTTGATCTGGCTGTTCATGTTTTTTGCAGGCGCTTTCGCGGCCACATTTATCATCAGGTCTGTACAGGAAAAGAGCCTGTATAAGGCGAACGCCACCATCATAGGTATTGAGATCATTTTGATGTTAGCCGCGGCCTTGTACGCTCACCATCTTTACCAGGAAACACAATTTGAAAAGGAAGTACTCATCAGCCTGATGTTATTTGTAATGGGCCTGCAAAACAGTATGGTTTCTACCATATCCGGAGGGTTGATCAAGACCTCTCATCTGACAGGCTTGTTTACAGATTTGGGCGGTGAGGTAGCTGAATGGTTCCATCCAAAAACAGCTAAAACAACCGTGATCCGTAATAAGATACTGATCAGGTTGACCATATTAGGATTTTACTTTATTGGCGCTGTTGGAGGCGGATACTTTTTCAATATTTATGAATTCGCGATATTTTATGTGGTACCGTTTATATTGCTCACCATTTTGTATTATGATCTGTCGCCAATTGCTTTGCATAAACTGTTACGTATATTTTCAAAAAAACCAAAAACATCAACCACTATTTAAATTTTAGAAATCATGAATCAAGACATAAAACCACACAACACAGATCATATTACTTACCAATCGCTTTTAGAGGGCAATAAAACTTTTGTCGCCGAAGCATTGAAAGAGGACGGCGACTATTTCACCAAACTTGCCGCCGGTCAAAAGCCACCCGTTTTATGGATAGGCTGTGCGGACAGCCGGGTGCCTGCAAACCAGATCACCCACACCAGTCCGGGCGAAATATTTGTGCACCGCAACATTGCCAACGTTGTAGTGCACACCGATATGAGCATGCTTAGCGTGCTGGATTACGCGGTAAATGTGTTGCAGGTGAAGCACGTTATCGTAGTAGGCCACTACGGCTGTGGTGGCGTGAATGCCGCAATGACCAACAAAGAATTTGGCCTGATCGACAACTGGCTGCGCCATATTAAGGATGTATACCGTTTGCACGCCGATGAGCTGGATGCCATCACTGACGAGAAAACGAAATCTGACCGGTTGGTGGAGTGCAATGTGATAGAAGGTGTATATAACTTGGGCAAAACAACCATCGTACAAAACGCCTGGAAAGACCCGAACCGTGAGCTGCAGGTACATGGCTGGGTATATGAATTAAGCACCGGGCTTATTAAAGACCTTAACGTTAGCCGCAAAGACAACAGCGGTATGGAAGAAGTTTTCAGGTTCGATATATAAGAGAATCAGGAATCTGCATTAACGAATCAAGATAGACGCCGCTGCAGAAATGCAGCGGCGTCGTGTTTTATAAGCTATCAAATCAACGGATGTTCAAACGCCAGCGTGCAGCTTCGGGCGAAAAAACGAGCCGCTACTGAGGGCTGTGTGATGAGGGCCATGCGAGTGTTTTGCAGGGCAAAGCTTGTGCGGAAAAGAAGCCTTTCGCTGGCTTGATTTTTTGGTTACTTTTTCATCTAAGGAAAAAGTAACGAGCCTTTAGCGGCGAATGAGCGTAACCACATGCCGTCCTTTGAGATACCGAAACAATCCCGATTTAAATCGGGCGGCATGACGCAAGCGTGGGCTTCGACAGGCTCAGCCTGACAAAGTTTTATTAAGCCTTAATTCTTGCTTCTTGCTTGTTGTCTCTTGGTTCTTGTCTCTTGCTTCTATCCTACACCACCATATTCACTATCCTGCCTTTAACAACGATCACTTTCTTTGGCGCTTTACCTTCCAGGTATTTCTGCACGTCGGCGTTGGCCAGAACGAAATCCTCAACTTCTTTAGTCTCCAATGAAAGCGGAATGTTAAGGTTCATTTTCATTTTGCCGTTTATAGAAATAGGATAGGCAAACTCATCTTCTACCAGGTAACCCGGGTTGAACTGCGGATAAGGTGCGTAAGACAGCGTACCCGGCTGGTTGCCCAGCAACACCCAAAGCTCTTCGCAAATGTGCGGTGCATACGGCGACAGGATGATCACCATATCCTGTAATATCGCCCGCTTGTTACATTTCAGGTCGGTGAGTTCATTGACCGCGATCATGAAACTGGATACTGAGGTGTTAAAAGAGAACCTGTCAATATCTTCTTCAACCTTGCGAATGATCTTGTGCAGCGACTTCAGTTCTGCTTTGGTTGGCGCTTCATCAGATATATTTAGCTCCCACTGCTCATTATGAAACAAACGCCAAAACTTGCGTAGAAATTTGAATACACCCTCTATGCCGTTGGTATTCCACGGTTTGCTTTGCTCGAGCGGACCAAGGAACATCTCGTACATGCGCAGGGTGTCGGCACCGTAACGTTCTATAATGTCATCGGGGTTAACTACGTTAAACTTCGACTTCGACATCTTTTCGACCTCGACGCCGCAGATGTATGGAGCCCCACCCCGGCCCTCCCCGGAAGGGAGGGAGACAGAACCGTCCTCAAGTATCAGAATGGCGTCTGCAAATTCCGGTCTCCAGTCTCTAAACTTTTTGATATTTAGGTTATCGTTTTCAACTATGTTAACGTCAACGTGTATTGGTGAACTGTGAGTTGCGAAGTTACTTTTTATAGGAAACCCCCATTCCTCGAATAACATTCCTGCACTTGCATTAGGGTCGTTGTACCGGTTCCACTGCTTTTTTGATAGAAAATAGTGACTTGGCGACTCGTCCTCATCAAATTTTGTTACACGATACACAAAGTTACTGCGGCCCTGTATCATCCCCTGGTTAATGAGCTTTTTAAAAGGCTCTTCTTCTACCACAAGGTTTAGGTCTTTCATAAACTTATTCCAGAAACGGCTGTACAGCAAGTGGCCGGTAGCATGCTCGGAACCGCCGATGTATAGGTCAACCGCTTTCCAATAATCCACCGCGTCTTTAGATGCGAATTCAGCATTGTTATCAGCATCCATATAACGGTACCAGTACCAGCTGCTGCCTGCCCAACCAGGCATGGTGGAAAGTTCGTAAGGGAAAGCCTCACTTTGAGCCCCCTCTAAATCTCCCCCGGGAGGGGAGACTTTTTCTAAAGCCCTCCCTGCCGGGGAGGGTTTGGGTGGGGCTTTGTAAGTCCAACCCTCGGCTCTTCCTAATGGCGGTTCGCCGGTTTCTGTGGGCAGGTATTTGTCCACTTCGGGTAGTATTAATGGCAGGTCGCTTTCGCTGATCAGGTATGGCAGGTCGTTTTTAAAGTAAACCGGCACGGGTTCGCCCCAATAGCGCTGGCGGCCAAAAATGGCATCGCGCATACGGAAGTTTACGCGCGCTTTGCCCGAGCCTACTTCTTCCAGCTTGGCAATAACCGCCGATGTAGCTTCTTTATAATTCAGTCCGTTTATAAAATCAGAATTAATGTATTTGCCCTCTTTGGTCGGATCGGCCTCTGTTTCTATATTCTGTATGTCGATGATCGGGATGATCGGCAGATCAAAATGTTTGGCAAACAAATAATCGCGCTGGTCGCCCGACGGAACTGCCATAACCGCGCCTGTACCATAGCCTGCCAGCACATAGTCGGCTATCCAGACCGGCACCTGCTCATTATTCAGCGGGTTAATTACATAACTACCTGTAAACACGCCTGATACCGTTTTGGTATCAGCCATTCGGTCCAGTTCCGATTTCTTTTTAGTTTGAGCGATGTACGCTTCGACCGCTGCTTTCTGTTCAGGAGTAGTCAGGGATGAAACCAACTCATGCTCAGGCGCTATCACTAAAAACGTAACGCCAAAAATGGTATCGGCACGGGTGGTGAAAACCTCTATGAAAGGAGCCTCACCCCGGCCTTCTCCAAAGGAGAGGGAGGCAATAGGAAATCGAACCAGCGCACCCACACTTTTACCTATCCAGTTGCGCTGCATTTCTTTAAGCGGCTCAGGCCAGTCGATGGTGTCCAGGCCTTGCAGTAAGCGGTCGGCGTAAGCGGTGATGCGCATGCTCCACTGCATCATTTTCTTCTGCTCAACAGGGTAGCCCCCGCGTTCAGAGAAGCCGTCTTTAACTTCGTCGTTCGCAAGTACCGTTCCCAAGGCAGGGCACCAGTTTACCGTGCTTTCGCGCAGGTAGGTGAGGCGGTATTTCAACAATTCGGTTTGTTGTTCTTCGTTGCTGAATCCATCCCACTGGCCGGCGGTAAAGGTTTGTGTATCCTCATCACTAACGGCATTGATGCCTGCCGATCCATTGGTTTCGAAATGTTTAACCAGCGTATCTATCGACTCGGCTTTGTCAGCGTCTTTATTGTACCACGAGTTGAACAGCTGCATAAATATCCACTGCGTCCACTTGTAATATCCCGGCGAACTGGTGCGCACTTCGCGGCTCCAATCGAAAGAGAAGCCGATCTGGTCTAACTGGCGACGGTAGGTAGCTATATTTTGCTCGGTAGTGATGGCAGGGTGCTGGCCTGTTTGTATCGCATATTGCTCGGCCGGCAGGCCGAAGCTATCGTAACCCATAGGATGCAGCACGTTAAAGCCTTTGAGGCGTTTATAACGCGCAAAAATATCAGAAGCAATATAGCCCAGCGGGTGCCCTACATGCAGCCCCGCGCCCGAAGGGTAGGGGAACATATCCAGCACGTAATATTTGGGTTTTGAGGAGTGGTTGTCGGCTTTAAAAGTCTGATCGTCGGCCCAAAACTTTTGCCACTTTTTCTCTATATCTTTAAACTGGTAGTCCATTATCGCAATCGCTGTAAATATTCAGCGATGGCGAAATTAAGAAAATTGGGCGGTTTTTGGGCAGGCAATGGCTTAATGAACAGATGACCCAACGCGTTTGCTGTTTCACTGTTTCACCTGAAACAGTTGAAACAGTTGTTCCATACTTTTAGGTATGTGACAGGAACTTGCTCTTTGCTGGTTATCAGGGGCTAACAGCGTTTACCTGCAAGCACTACTTTGTCAGTACGTGGGCTTTTAAGCACTTGAAACACTAATATTACTGACAAACTCAAATCATTACTGGCATTGTAGTGCCGGATGATTTTTATGATTATTATTGTTATCAATGAAACGCTTATTCTCTAACCTAACCTTTCAGGTATTGCTTGCCATCGTTCTTGGTGTGCTGGTAGGTATCTATTTTAAATCGTTCGCGCCAACGGCGAAAGATATCAGCGACACCTTTATCAAGATGATCACCATGCTCATAGCGCCCATCATTTTTTGCGTCATCGTGTTAGGCATTGCCAACATGAATGATATGAAAAAGGTGGGCAGGGTAGGAGGTAAGGCTATTTTATATTTCGAGATCGTTACGACTTTTGCTTTGCTGCTGGGTGTGGTATTGGCCAACGTTTTGCGGCCCGGCGATGGTATGGTTGTTAAGGCCGTTAGCGCCGCACAGAATATCAAACTGGCGGGCTATGAGAAGCAAGCCACGCAAATGCATTGGGGCGATTTTTTTACGCACATTATCCCCGGTAACGCTTTTAAGGCGTTTACAGATGGCGACATTCTGCAGATCTTATTCTTCGCGATATTATTTGGCTATGGGCTGAGCAAGTTGGGTGAAGAAGGCAAGGGTGTAGTCCGCGGTATAGATAAAATATCCAAGGTGCTCTTCAATATAATGGGAGTGGTGATGCGCGTAGCGCCGATAGGTGCCTTTGGGGGGATGGCTTATACAGTCGGCACTTATGGTTTGTCGACACTTGTGCCAATGCTCAAGCTTTTGGGAGCGGTGTACCTGGCCATGCTCATATTCATTTTTGTAGTGCTTAATATTATCTGCTTTATCTACAAGATCAGTTTATGGCAGTATTTAAAATATATAAGGCAAGAGATCTTTATTGTTTTGGGCACCTCATCGTCAGAGCCGGTATTACCTGCCATGATGCAAAAGATGGAACGATTTGGCTGTGCTAAATCGGTTGTCGGACTGGTGATCCCGACGGGTTACTCATTTAACCTGGATGGCACAACCATTTATTTATCCATGTCGGTCATCTTTCTGGCACAAGTGTTTCATATCCCGCTGTCACTTGGTCAGCAGTTGACCATCATTGGTATTTTGATGATCACCTCGAAAGGCGCGGCTGGCGTGACCGGGAGCGGCTTTATTGTGCTGGCTTCTACCTTGACGGCGATAAAGATCATTCCGCTGGAAAGCGTTGCTATACTTTTAGGCGTAGACAGGTTTATGTCGCTGGCCCGGGCATTGACGAACGTGATCGGAAACGGACTCGCCAGCGTGGTGATCGCTAAAAGTGAAAAGGAGTTTGATGAGGCGAAATATCAAAAGGCGATTAACCCCCTAACCCCCTGAAGGGGGAAGAATTTCGAATGTCGAATTTTCAATTTCGAACTTTGAACGAAAGTTAATTCTGTTAATTCTCAAATTCCGTAAATTCGGATTCAGACAAAAATGCTCATCACCTTTTACACCGCGCTTTTAGGACTCTTTACCGGACTTACCTACTCGTTCGCGCTTGGTTTTGCATGGGACGATGGGGTAGAATACGGCTTGGGCATTGGGCTGATATTGGGCGTTTTGTTATTTATCGTTCAACGCTTCCTGACTGCGCGCAATGCAATTAATGCAAAAGACACGCAAATGCTTAGCAGTTATATGCTGGTGATGTTTATGGCGATAAGTGTGTTTAGCGGAATAATTGTTTGGCTATTTAGGGTGGCGATATTTTAGGGCTTTCGCGCTACTGATATTTCGGAAATATCAGTATAACACCTTAGATGCAAGGCTTGAATAATCAAAAGTGACAAATTTGTCATTGCGAGGCACGAAGCAATCCCGTAGGATGATTGTCGGCGGCTCAGGTGCCGCAAAGGCTTTGTTCTTTTGTCTTAGCAACAAAAGAACCAAAAATGCCAAGTCAGCGCAAGGCTTCTTTTGCCGCACAAAGCCTTTGCCCTGCAAAATTGCTGCATCGGCCCTCAACCCCGCAGGCCTAGTACCTGCAGCAATTTATCACCGAAGCTGCGCGCTGACATATAAGGCCCAATTTCCGTTATTACCACTGCCTTTTAAATAACTTCATCCAACATTGCCGAAGCAGCGCGCAAAAAAAAGTTACCTTTTATTGAATAAGCCGATGGCATTCTTACATTCTGTAAATTCCAGTTCAGACATTTGCGTTAGGGATAGTAGTGAAAAGCCCGCATTCCGCAATATCGGGAGAGGACTTGTAACGGATAGCCCGGCCCGCGAAGCGGGCAACGCCCAAAATATAAAGCGTTGGGAGTGCTTATTGGCAATAGTAATTTGATTTACCATCTTCATCAAATTCATAACAGCAACTCTTAACTCACACAACACACCATTCTTACCTCACAAACTTTTCGTAAAATCTTTATTTCTCTTTCCTCGCATTAAGGCTTTTTCCTTAAAAACATTAGCTTTGCCATCGCTAACAGAAAAACATCATGAGCGTTCTCGTAAATAAAGATTCGAAAGTAATTGTACAAGGTTTTACCGGTAACGAAGGTACTTATCATGCAGAGCAGATGATCGCCTACGGTACACAGGTGGTTGGTGGTGTTACGCCGGGCAAAGGCGGGCAGCAGCACCTTGACCGCCCTGTGTTCAATACCGTGCAGGACGCGGTTGACAAAACGGGTGCAAATGTTTCGATTATATTCGTTCCGCCGGCATTTGCAGCCGATGCCATTATGGAAGCTGCCGCGGCAGGTATCAAGGTGATCGTTTGTATTACCGAAGGTATCCCAACTAAAGATATGATCGCGGTTAAGGAATATTTGGTTGGTAAAGACAGTCGGTTGATTGGCCCTAACTGCCCTGGTGTGATCACTGCCGATGAAGCCAAAATTGGTATTATGCCGGGCTTTATTTTCAAAAAAGGTAATGTAGGTGTAGTTTCAAAATCGGGCACCCTAACTTACGAAGCTGTCGACCAGGTGGTGAAAGCCGGTTTGGGTATTACTACTGCCATTGGCATTGGAGGTGACCCGATCATCGGTACACCAACCAAAGAAGCTGTTGAAATGCTGATGAACGACCCTGAAACGCATGGCATTATCATGATAGGCGAAATTGGCGGTGGCATGGAAGCCGAAGCTGCACGCTGGATAAAAGAGCATGGCACTAAACCTGTTGTAGGATTTATTGCCGGGCAAACTGCGCCTCCGGGACGCCGTATGGGCCACGCGGGTGCTATAGTTGGAGGTGCAGATGATACGGCTGCGGCTAAAATGCGCATCATGGCCGAGTGCGGTATCCGCGTGGTGGAATCGCCTGCCGAGATAGGTGCTGCAATGGCTGAAGAATTGGCTAAAAAAGGTTAACGGCCGAACGGCGAAAGCTGAACGGTTTAAATATTTGAAAGTCCCGGTTGTATAAACCGGGACTTTTTTTGTTTAAGCCTCACTCCAACCCCTCTCCGACGGAGAGGGGCTAAAAAAAGTAGAGCCCTCCCTTCTGGGGAGGGTTGGGTGGGGCGGTATTATATCGTTGAATGTCCTGTGAGATGCGAAACGAACTTGACGTGATATTGATGGCAGAATTTACACCCGCAAAACAAATAAACAACCGTTAACCCTTATCTTTGCAGCACCAAATTACCTGCCATGTTAAAAGGATTTTTCAACGTACCTAACCCTGTCAATGAGCCCGTTTTAAACTACGGTCCGCATAGTATTGAACGTGCCGAATTGCAAGCCGCTTTGAGCGAAATGCGCGCTTCTGTGACCGACATACCGATGTATATCGGCAGCGAGGAAGTTCGGACAGGCAAAACTTTAGAGGTACGCCCACCGCATGATCATCAGCATCTATTGGCTACCTACCACGATGGCGACGCTTCACATGTTACTGCGGCTATTGACGCGGCTTTGGCAGCTAAGCATGATTGGGAAAATATGCCCTGGGAACAGCGCGCAGCTATTTTTCTAAAGGCCGCCGATCTGTTAGCAGGCCCTTACCGCGCCAGGCTAAATGCGGCTACCATGTTGGGCCAATCTAAAAACGCTTACCAGGCCGAGATTGATGCCGCATGCGAGTTTATAGACTTTTTGCGCTTTAATGTGCATTACATGACACAGATCTACGCGGAGCAACCGCAAAGCGGCAAAGGCGTTTGGAACAGGGTAGAGTACAGGCCGCTGGAAGGTTTCGTATTCGCGATAACGCCTTTCAATTTTACAGCTATTGCAGGCAACCTTTGCGCGTCTGCCGCCATGATGGGTAATGTAGTGGTTTGGAAACCTGCGCCTACGCAGATCTATGCAGCAAACATCACCATGCAGTTATTCCTCGAAGCAGGTGTGCCTCCCGGCGTGATCAACTTAATTTATGGCGATGGCCCGACCGCGGGTGAGGTGATCTTTAAACACCCCGACTTTGCAGGTTTGCACTTTACCGGCTCTACGGGCGTGTTCCAAAATCTTTGGAAAACCATCGGTGAGAATATCCATCAATATAAATCGTACCCACGGATTGTGGGCGAAACCGGTGGTAAGGACTTTGTGCTTGCGCACCCAAGCGCCGACGTTGATGTGCTGAATGTGGCTTTACTCCGCGGCGCGTTTGAATACCAGGGGCAGAAATGTTCTGCCGCATCAAGGGCATATATTCCCGCCTCACTTTGGCCGCAGCTGAAAGACAAGTTAGTGAACGAAATCGCGTCATTTAAAGTTGGCCCGGTTGAAGATTTTGGCAATTTCGTGAATGCGGTTATTGACGAACGCTCGTTCGATAAACTGGCTAAATATATCGATGCCGCTAACGCTGATCCTGAAGTTGAGGTGATAGCAGGTGGCACTCACGACAAAACCAAAGGCTGGTTCATCAGCCCAACGGTTATTGTCACCAAAGACCCGCATTACGTAACCATGTGCGACGAACTCTTTGGGCCTGTGCTGACTATTTATGTTTATGACGATGCCGAGTTTGACAACATTATGGGCATTATAGACACCACCAGCAAATACGCGTTAACCGGATCTATCATCAGTCAGGATCGTTACGCGATCGCCAAAGCGTCGGACAAGTTGAAATACGCTGCAGGTAATTTCTACATAAATGATAAACCTACCGGCGCTGTAGTTGGTCAGCAGCCTTTTGGCGGTGCACGCGGATCGGGTACCAACGATAAAGCAGGTTCAATGCTAAATTTGCTGCGTTGGGTGTCGCCCAGAACGATCAAGGAGACATTTGACCCACCAAAGGATTACAGGTATCCGTTTTTGCAGAAGTAAAGGCCTCACTCAACTCTCTTCAAAGGAGAGGGCTATAACCAAGTGTCATTGCGAGGCACGAAGCAATCTTAGCATAAAAATGTCCTATAAGATTGCCGCGTCGCTACGCTCCTCGCAATGACATGGTTTGTTTTTATTTATATTTCTCCTTCCCGTTTACGTAAAAACCACTCGGCCGACAAGAGGAGAAGTATTATGGCAAACACCCATTTCAGGTCAATAGGTTCAGAATAATGCTTGTCTTCGTTAAGGATGGTTTTGATGTTATCATTCTTGCGGATAAGGTCAGCAAGTTTTCCGATCTCGTTTGGCTGCAGCAGTTGCCCGCCCGATGATTTAGCAATGTTATATAGTAAGTTATGATCCGCGCGACTTTGTTTGGCTTCCAGGCCGATGGCTTTTACGCTTAGTTGCCCGCTTGCTTTAAACGTTTCTTTACCCAATTGTGTGGCAGCGGTATAGCTATAATCGCCTGCCGGCAGGTCGCCCGCATCTAACTGGTAGCTTTGCCCGTTGCGGCTAAATTGAAAACTATAGTTTTTACCGTTTGAATTTTTTAGGTCGAGCTTAACGTCCGGTGCGTTGGTAAGTGCGAGCGCTTCATTATAGAGTTCGGCATTCAGCAATACATGCTCACCTTCGTTAAAGATATTTTTCGCCGCGTATGCCCTAAACCGCTGCCGCGACGCATTGGCAGTTAAGTACATTACAGTTTGTGATACCAATTCTTCCAATGCTGAATGGGTGCCGAACGTTTCATACTCGGCCAAATGCCATCGCCACAAACCTTCACCCGCCAGAACTGCAGTGCGTCTGCCGCGATCGTCACCGAAAACCATTAAGGGGTAATTAGTGCCAATGCTGCCGATCTTTTGCTTGAAAAGCACAGCCGCATTACCGATCGCGTTGTAATTCCCGAACATGGCGATGAGCGGCGGCATCTGCGCTATCTTTCTCAAGGTTGAATCGCTTAGCGTAAACGCGGAAAAGCCGGTTTGCGGTAAGGCAAAAACCTCCTGATTATCCACGCGGGTAATAATCAGCTGAAGTAACCTTTGCTCGCGGTTAAATGCGCCGGGATCTGTTTGTGCGCCGCCTATTACCCATGTGGATGTACCGGCGGTAAGCGCCTGCAGTGTTTGATTAAAGTCGGTGATCTGGTAAAGGATGACCAGATTATAGTTAGCAGTTTTTGCAGCGACCAGGTCCGCTAACTTAACGGACTTTACCTCGAAGTTGCGGTTAGCTTCGATAGCGTGTGTGAGTGTGCCGATATCGGGGTGGGGGCCGTTATACACCAGCAGTACCTTTTGGCGGGCGTCAATCACTTCTACATAAATTGTTTCGGTGTTATTTTGCAGGGACGCCTCATTCTTAGCCGGGGCGATACTGAAAGTAAATTTATGCAGGCCTTTTTCGTCGGCATGCAACTTAAGCGATACGGTTTTTTGAAAGTTATTATTGTTGACAAGTATTTCTTTACTTAAAACCGGTTTACCATCCTCGGCAACAGTTAAGTGCATGGTTTCGCCTTTGCCGAGGTACGCGCCCACAGAAACTTCCACCTCAAAGTCGTTTTCTAATAGCGCGGTTTTATTATAGTTGACATTGGTGATAAACAGGTCGCGGCGGGTTGTGGTATCGCCCAAACCAATAGTGTAAATGCCCGATTTTATATTTTTGGCTTCATAAGCAGGGTCGGTACCTTCATTGTAAAGGCCGTCAGTTGCAAGCACAATGGCGCCAATATTTTGGTTGGCGAAGCCGTCATTAAGTTGATGCAAGGCGCCTGCAATATCAGTTTGCTTAGCGGTAAAATTCGCAGGCAAGCCAGGTTGTAAGTCTTTTCCGAAATGAAACTCACGCACATCATATTTGTCGCCTAAAGCCTGTTTCAATTGGCCCATGTCGTTAACCACTTGTTTTAGATTAACTGACGGCGGATTGAATTTCTGAATAGATGCTGAATTATCAACTGCAACCAACACCAGCGGCTTTTGCGGCTGATAATTTGTCGATTTTATGATAGGCGATAAAAGCAATAATGCAATAAGCGTCACCGCGAGAAATCTAAAGGCGGTAAGCGCATAACGCAATCTATTGTTAAAGACGACCGGTAGGCGGTACATCAACCAGGCGTAAAGCGCGCCGGCCAGCAAACAAAGTAATACCCACCAGCCCGAAACGCTTCCCCAACTAATCGCGAACAGAAAATGCATTGTGGTAAAGGTAAAAGGTTAGGCGAATTTGCGAAAGGTCAGGTTAAGTTAAAATCGAACCATTGCCTCATAACTGGTTTTAACTTTCAATGTTACTTTCTTTGACCGTCAAAGAAAGTAACCAAAGAAACTCGCGGCTGCACCGTGAGCTACAATATTTTTGAAACCTTCAAAGTCTGTAACTACCGCACACGCTGATGCCGCATTTTTAGGTGTTGTTGTGGTAGTGCCAACATTTCTGTATTGTGTTTTCTCAGCGCACAGCTTCGGTGATAAATATTTTGCGCTACTGAGGCCTGGTGTGATGAGGGCTTGCAAAATATTTTGCAGGGCAAAAGCCTGTGCGGCAAAAGAAGCCTTGCGCTGACTTGGCCTTTTTGGACACTTTTGTGGCTAAGACAAAAGTGTCGAAAACAGCGACGAATGAACGAAATGAAAGCAAGATGATTCCATTTGATAATCTTTCAGAGAATAATATGCTATTGGCATTTTCGTCAATTATCTTTACCCCATGCGTATTACCATGATCGGGTCGGGGAATGTGGCGACACATTTAAGCGCGGCGCTAAAAAATGCAGGGCATAATATTGTGCAGGTTTACAGCCGCGGTATGCAAAACGCTTCATTGCTGGCTTATCATGTCGGGGCAGAACCCGTAAATGATTTTGACGCAATTACCGCCGACACCGATCTGTTCATCATTTCTGTAAAAGATGATGCAATCATTGATGTTGCTGCCCAACTGGCCGGGCATAGAAAGCTGATGGTGCATACGTCCGGGGCTACGGACATTGGTGAATTGATGCTCATCACTGGTTATGCCGGCGTGCTTTACCCTTTGCAAACATTTAGCAAGCAAAAGGAGGTGAATTTTTGGGAAGTACCACTATGTATAGAGGGCGCAGATGATGATATCACCTTTACTTTAAAACAGCTCGGCCAGACCATCAGCAACAAGGTATATGAGATCGACAGCCTTCAACGTAAAACGCTGCACCTGGCCGCGGTATTTGCCTGCAACTTTCCAAATTACCTGTATCATATCGCACAGCAATTACTGGCAGACAATAATATTGATTTTAACTTGCTAAGACCACTGATCAAAGAAACTGCTGACAAGGTACAAGGGCAGCTGCCATCGGCCGTGCAAACAGGGCCCGCAGTGCGTAAGGATGGCCAAACCATGCAAGCGCATTTACAGATGCTGGGCGACAATGCTTATTTACAAAACGTTTACCGCTTACTGAGTGAAGGCATAATGAATATGGCAAAAAACGGAAAAACCGCCTGAGTAATTTTCTTACTTTTGCGGCAATGAATGTTTATAATGTTACCATAAACTTTGAGGAGAAAGACCACGATACGATAACCCTGCCAATAGCAGAAGGCGAATCGGTACTGGATGTTTGCCTGGAGAATGGTATTGAGCTGCAGCATAATTGCGGCGGGGTTTGCGGGTGCAGTACCTGCCATATTTATGTGAACAAAGGGATGGACAACATCCAGGAGATATCTGATAAGGAAGAAGATTTTATAGACCGGGCTGTGAACCCGCGAATTACTTCGCGCCTGGGTTGCCAGTGTGTGGTCATAGACGGTGATATTGAAGTGACGCTGCCAGATCAGTCGGGCTTTATGGGGCACTAGGCCTCATCCCAACACTCTCTAAAGGAGAGGAAGTTAAAGAGTTGGTTGCGTTAGGGATAGCAGCGGAAAGCCGAGAATGAAGCGAAGCGAAATAAGGACTTGCAGCGTATAGCCCGGCCATGATGAATCAGGGCAACGCCAAAGTTAATTGTAATGCGGGAAAGAAGACTTGTTATACATCAAAATCTAACATCAACTCAAAAAAAATTAAGTTCCGCTCAAAATCAATAATAAACATCAAAACGTATTACTTATAACGTACTACGTTAAACATAAAAGATATGCAAGATAAATTTGCCCTGCCGATTCACTGGAACGACCATGAAGACATAGCCATGGGACTTTATGAGAAATTTGGCGATGATTTTAATGAATCGAAGATATACCGCATAAGGTTTACAGACCTGCTGGAATGGGTTTTAACCATCCCGAATTTTGCTGGTACACGCGAAGAAAGTACTGAAGGCCACCTGGAGCAGATACAGAGCGCCTGGGTTTATGAATGGCGCGATAATCAATAACAAGCCTGCGCATGTTAGATAAGCTTAAAGATATTGATACGTTTATTTTTGACGTAGATGGCGTGCTGACCGACGGCGGTGTGTTTGTTACCGAAAGTGGTGAGCAAACGCGCCAGTTTAACATAAAAGACGGTTATGCCATTCAGCTCGCGGTAAAATGTGGTTTTAACGTTGCAGCTATATCCGGCAGCAGGTCTAAAATTGCACTTTATCGATTAAATAGTCTTGGTGTGAAGGATGTGTACATAGGTGCCCATACCAAGACGCTTAACTTCAAAAACTTTATCGAAGAACGCGGTATTAATCCGCAAAAGGTAATGTATATGGGCGACGACATTCCTGATCTGGAAGTGATGAAGCTGGTAGGCCTGCCGGTTTGCCCTGCGGATGCTGCCGAAGAGATCAAAGCAATTAGTGCTTATATTTCGCCGCTGAACGGCGGTAAAGGCTGTGTTCGCGACGTGATTGAAAAAACGCTAAAGATCCAGCAAAAATGGATGGGCGAACAGGCATACTCTTGGTAGACTGTTCATGGTTCATAGATGATAGTTCATGGTACTAATGGTCTTTGAATGCCTGATAACATTTTGCTATGAACCATGATCAATGAACCATTTACTATCCTATGAAATCCATCCACAATCTTCCGCCTTTTATCTTAGCATCGAAGTCGCCACGCAGGCATGAACTACTAAGGTTGATGGACATTGACTTCGAAGTAGTGCTGAAAGAGGTTGATGAGTCATACCCGGACAATCTAACACCGGAAAAAGTAGCGGTTTACATTGCCGAAAAAAAAGCAAAAGCTTATGATGGAACCGCCCACGGGCGCGTTGTTCTTACCGCGGATACAATAGTTTGCATTGACAACGAAATTTTAGGCAAGCCCGAGGATGAGCAGCACGCCATCGAGATGCTGCAAAAACTATCCGGCAGGGTGCACCGTGTGGTAACCGGCGTTTGCATATTGTACAAAGGCGAGCTCAATAAATTCTTCGACGTGTCTGAAGTATTTTTCCGCAAGTTGACCCATAGCGAAATTGAATTTTATGTACACCAATGCAAGCCCCTTGACAAGGCCGGGGCTTATGGCATACAGGAATGGATCGGCCTTACCGGCATAGAACGCATCAACGGCTCTTACACCAATGTGGTAGGCTTGCCTACAGAAAAGTTGTATCAGCAGTTGGCAAGGCTGGTTTAAACTCTACTTACCCCGATATGCCTTTTCTAAAGTTGCTGCGTCGATCTTCTTCATCGGCATAAACGCTTTTGTTACCCGGTCTATTTGTTCTTGCGTACCGTTTTTGAAAACGTCTGTCATCATGCTCGCGGTGATCTGCCATGAAACGCCGTATTTGTCCTTCAGCCAGCCGCATTGCTCTGCTTTAGGATCATTAGAAAGGGCGTTAAAATAATAGTCTATCTCTTCCTGCGTGTCACATTCAACCAAGAAAGACAAGGCTTCGTTGAAAACAAATCCATGCGGGTGGGCGCTGTCCATAGCGGCTATCCAGGTATCGTTTATATTGAAGTCGCCATACATTAGGGTTCCCGCTTTGTCCGGGCCAACATCTTCCGGGCGGGGTGCAATGTTGCCACGATGGCCACCTTTAAATATTGAACAATAAAAATCGATCGCTTCCAATGCCTTGCCTGCCACATCGCCGGTAAACAGCAGCGATGGAACGATCACCGGGCGCGGTTCGCCTTCCGGCCGAGACAAGATCAGTTGCCAGTTAAGGCCATACTTATCTGCAATCCAGCCATAACGTTCGCTAAAAGGGTAGCTGTCGAGCGGCATTAAAACAGAGCCGCCGTCCAGTAATTTATTCCACATCTCATCTATCTGCGCGGAGGAGCCGGCTTCGCGCGACGGATCAAAATTTACCATAAGCGATATTGCCGGGGTAAATTTGAAATGCGGTCCGGCGCTGATAGCCATCAGCGGCTGACCTGCCAGCGTAAATTCTACAATATCGCAGTCGCCATTCGGCGTGTTAGCTATCTTACTTACAAAACTGATAGCAGAGTTTGGTAATAAACTAACATAAAACTCAGCGGCTTCTTTTGCCTGGTTGTTGAACCATAAATGCGGTTTGATAGGATGCATAGGTCTTTAATTTAGTGTGGTCTATTATAACAGGTATTGTATGAATCAAATTTAATCGCGGGGTGCAAATTAAAAAGGGGCAGACGTGACAATAAGGGGGCTTATACCGACAATCGCGAATTTTAACATTTTGCGGTTTCGGTAGTGTAGTTTATAATCAGGATATTTGCTTGTTGATGAAACGCCCGAAAATATTTTGGCTTACTTTATTACTATGTATCAGCGTAAATGTGCATGCCCAATCGCCTTACGGCAGATTTACCTGTACAGATGCCATCTATTCGAAATATTCTGCCGCCAAAGGTGATTTTGTACCCGGCGTACATACCAGCAATACAGTAACTACTTTTATTATTAACAGATCAACGGTAACCATTAAAGCTTTGGCCACTTCGGTTTTTAAAGTGCTGCATGTTTCTGTTAAAAAGAATGAAGGATTGGTGCAGTATGGTTTCTTACTGCAAGATAACGCCGGCAACAGGTGCACCCTTAATATATCCCCACTTTTATTCGATGATAAAAAGCAGATTATTGCAGATCTTTTGTACGACCAAAACCGCGACGGCTTTTACAATAATCTTATTCACTACAAAAACCCTTAAGCGATAACATTAGTTACAGATATTACATTGCCATTTATAAACCGCCCGCTTTGGAAAGAAAATCTGTAAGCCATGCGTAATTGAATCTTTTATAGAATTAAAATCTATTATAGAAATTTATATGGATTTTATTTCCTTTAATTGTATTTTTTGTAGATTAAAAGTTTTTTATTCATCAATTTTATAATACCAATTTTAGCCGTGAAACTAGTATCATACATCAGTAATAACCTTGAACATCTGGGCATTTTTGTAAATGGGAACATCTACAATCTGCACTCTGTAGACAAACTGATTCCCAATACCATGAAAGCTTTTTTATGGGAGGGTGAGGAGTTGATGGAACACGCGCGTAAAGTTGATGCAAGTCTGCGTAACGGTAGTATTAAAGCCAAAGAAGAATTGTTTTTTGAGCTGATTGCACCGGTGCCATACCCAACCTCTTGCCGTGATGGGTATGCGTTCAGACAGCATGTTGCCGCTGCCCGCCGCAACCGCAAGGTGGATATGATAGCCGAGTTTGACCAGTATCCAATCTTCTATTTTACAAACCACAACGCCATACAAGGCCCTGGGGAAATAGAATGCATGCCCGACCATTTTGAAAAGCTTGATTTTGAATTGGAAGTGGCTGTGGTGCTCAACAAAAAAGGCAGGAACATTAAAGCAGCTGATGCCGATAGCTACATAGCAGGCTACATGATCATGAATGATATGAGCGCGCGTACTCTGCAAATGGAAGAAATGCTGCTAAACCTTGGCCCTGCAAAGGGTAAAGATTTTTCGACGGTAATTGGTCCATGGCTGGTTACACCCGACGAGTTAGAACAATACAAAGTGCCATGCAAGCCGGGGCATGTTGGCAACGCTTATGATTTGAAAATGATTTGCAGCGTTAACAATCAGCGGGTGTCTGCAGGTAACATGGCCGATATGGACTGGACCTTTGCAGAGATCATTGAACGCTGCTCTTATGGCTGCGATGTGCTGCCGGGCGACGTAATAGGTAGTGGTACTGTAGGCACCGGGTGCTTTTTAGAACTTAACGGTACCGGCTTATTAAATGATGCCTCTTACAAACCTCAATGGCTGCAGCCTGGAGATCTTGTCGAAATGCAGGTGACCGGCCTGGGCACGTTGACCAACGTGATCAAAAAAGCAGATACCGTATGGAGCATCTTAAAACTAAAAAAATGAAAACCATAAACGCGAATGAGCTAAGCCCCTTGCAGCTGCAAAATTATTTGCAGTATGCCATTGCGCCGCGGCCTATCGCGCTGGTTTCTACAGTTGATAGCCATGGGAACGTAAACCTTAGTCCGTTTAGTTTCTTCAACCTGTTTAGCGTAAATCCCCCACTGTGTGTGTTTTCACCGTCTAGGCGGGTGAGGGATAATACCACCAAGCATACGCTTGACAACCTAAGAGAGGTACCCCAGTGTGTGATCCAGGTTGTTACTCCGGATATGCTGCATCAAACCTCATTGTCGAGCTGTGAGTACGACAAAGCTCAAAATGAATTTGTAAAAGCGGGCTTTACTGCTTTACCGTCAGAATTGGTGAAGCCGCCGCGTGTGGCAGAGTCGCCCGTGCAATTGGAATGTATGGTAACACAGATCATTGAAACGGGGGATGGCCCCGGCGCGGGCAACCTGGTGCTGGCAGAAATAAAGAAGATCCATGTGAGCGAAGCTGTTCTAAGCTCCGAGGGCAACGGTATCGACCAAACCAAAATACAACTGGCCGCAAGGCTTGGTGGTGACTGGTATTGCGAAATTAGGCCTGAAAACTTGTTTAAAGTACCTAAGCCGAACGTGGCGTTGGGCATCGGTGTGGATAAACTGCCTGAATTTATAATCCAATCGGATTATTTGTCAAAGAATGACTTAGCCAGATTGGCTAATATCGAGGTGATCCCGGATGCGGATATCATCGAAAAATTAAAAGTAGAATATCAAAGCTTGATCGCTGGTTTTAGTAATGCTGATTTGGACTCCGGTGTTGAGGCACGCTTTTGGGCTGAGGTGCAAAAATTAATAAGAAAAGACGAGATTAATAAAACATGGGCTTTGCTGTTGTCCTGTCAGGAATGTTTAACTGTTTCTAAAATATAGTTGTTATGCCATTTTACCACACGCTGGGAAAGATCCCGCACAAAAGGCACACCATATTCCGCAAACCGGATGGCAACCTGTATGCCGAAGAATTGGTATCTACAGAAGGGTTCTCTAACATGTATTCGCTTATCTACCATGCTTATCCGCCAACGATTGTTAAAGCATTAGGCGAGCCATACAGCGTGGAACCGAAGATTGCGCTTGAGAAACATCTAAAACATACCAGTCTTGTTGGCTTCAATATTCAGCCCGAAGACGACTATCTGAAAAGCCGAAAACCTGTATTGGTGAATAGCGACTTGCACATTTCTTTGGCTGCGCCGCGCCAATCAATGACTGATTACTTTTACAAGAACAGCCAGGCAGATGAGGTGGTTTTCATCCACAAAGGAACAGGGACTCTCAAGACAGGCTTCGGCAAAATCAAATTTGAATATGGCGATTACCTGGTCATTCCGCGTGGCACTATATACCAGCTGCAATTTGATACGGAAGATAACCGCCTGTTCATTGTAGAAAGCTTTAGCCCCATCCGCACACCTAAAAGGTACCGCAACCAATTTGGCCAGTTGATGGAGCATTCGCCTTATTGTGAACGTGACATTAAACGCCCACAGGATTTAGAAACGCATGATGAAAAGGGCGACTTTAAAGTGCTGATCAAAAAACAAGGATTAATTTATCCCTACACCTACGGAACTCATCCTTTCGATTTTGTAGGGTGGGACGGGTACCATTACCCCTGGGCATTTTCTATTCATGATTTTGAACCGATAACAGGGCGCTTGCACCAACCACCACCGGTGCACCAAACGTTTGAAGGGCATAACTTTGTGATCTGCTCATTTGTGCCGCGCAAGTTCGACTATCACCCGCAGTCTATACCGGCACCCTATAATCACAGCAATGTAGACAGCGACGAGGTTTTATATTACGTTGACGGCGACTTTATGAGCCGCAAAAACGTGGTGAAGGGACAGATCACCCTGCATCCGGGCGGCATCCCGCATGGCCCGCACCCGGGATCGGTCGAAAAATCTATCGGCAAAGAAGCGACAGAAGAGCTGGCCGTAATGATAGACCCTTTTCGCCCGTTGATGCTTACTGAAAACGCTTTAGCAATTGAAGACCCTGATTACTATAAAAGCTGGGCGGAGTAACGCCTCACCCAACCCTCCCCGAAGGAGAGGGCTTTAAAAAACCAATTAAATATAAATTATGGAAACACTAACTAAAGATATCGAGAAAGACAACTCCCTTTCCTTTGGGGAGGGCGGGGGTGAGGCAGCCACAGACTTCCTTCCACTAAACGGTACAGACCACATTGAATTTTATGTGGGCAATGCCAAGCAAGCAGCTCATTTTTATAAAACTGCTTTCGGTTTTCAGGACCTGGCATATGCCGGACCGGAGACTGGCGTGCGCGACCGTGCTTCATATGTATTACAGCAAGAAAAAATCCGTTTGGTGCTGACCACGCCTTTACATTCAGATCACCCTATCAGCGAACACATCAAAAAACATGGCGATGGTGTAAAGTCTATCTCACTTTGGGTTGATGACGCGTACGATGCTTTTAAGCAGACCATCAAACGCGGTGCCGAACCGTACTTAGAGCCACAGACCATAACAGATGAGCATGGCGAAGTGCGTATCAGCGGCATTAAACTGTATGGCGAAACGGTACACATGTTTATCGAACGTAAAAACTATAGCGGCGTTTTCATGCCTGGTTACCAGGAATGGAAGTCGGAATATAATCCCGGCCCCACTGGGTTGCTTTATGTAGATCATTGCGTAGGCAACGTAGGCTGGAACAAAATGAACGACTGGGTGAATTTTTATGAAGACATTATGGGCTTCAGGAACATTCTTACGTTTGATGACAAGATGATCTCGACCGAGTATTCTGCCCTGATGAGTAAGGTGATGAGTAACGGTAACGGCTTCGTAAAATTCCCTATCAATGAACCTGCAGAAGGCAAAAAGAAAAGCCAGATAGAAGAATACCTTGAGTTTTACGAAGGTGAGGGCGTGCAACATATGGCACTGGCTACCCATGATATCGTTAAAACTGTTACCGATCTCAAAAGTCGCGGCGTTGAGTTCCTGACAGTGCCCAATACCTATTATGACGATTTGTTAGACAGGGTGGGACACATAGATGAAGACCTGGAACCGTTGAAGCAATTGGGCATACTGGTAGACCGTGATGATGAAGGCTATCTGCTGCAGATTTTCACCAAACCGGTTGAAGACAGACCGACTGTGTTCTTTGAGATCATCCAGCGTAAGGGGGCTAAATCTTTCGGCGCGGGTAATTTCAAAGCTTTATTTGAGGCAATCGAGCGGGAGCAGGAGCTAAGGGGCAACCTGTAAACTATGCTGTCGATTTGGTCAATACGGTTAAAGTTTATTTAATTGCATCAATTGTCAAACAAGGCAATCAGATAAACTTTAACCATGACTAAGCTCGACGCCCTTGACCTTAAAATTCTGGACCTGCTGCAAAAAGATGCCCGGCTTACCAATAAAGAAATAGGGTTAAGGGTTCACAAATCTATTACCGCGGTGTATGAGCGTATAAAGCGGATGGAAGACCAGGGTGTGATCAAACGTTACGTTGCTATCCTAGACCCCAACCAGCTGAACAGACAATTAAACGCTTTTACGCATATCCAGCTTAAAGATCATAGCAAGCAGGTTTTGTTCGATTTTGAAAAGACAGTGGTTGCGTATGACGAGGTGATGGAATGTTACCACATGTCGGGCAGTTATGATTTTATTTTGAAGATATCTGTAAGCGACCTTAGTGCATATCACGATTTTTTGATCAATAAGTTGTTTACAACCGCGGTAATAGGCCATCTGGAAAGCACCTTCGTAATGCGCGAAGCTAAGATGGATACGGCTTTTAACCTTGACATGTAATTAAACAAATGCTATTCATCCATGAATAAAGTAGTTGCTGACGCCGATGAGGCTATTAAAGGCATCCAGGATGGCATGACGCTTATGCTGGGCGGCTTTGGCTTATGCGGCCTTCCCGAAAATACTATTGCAGCATTGGTAAAAAGCGGGGTAAAGGATCTAACCTGTATATCCAACAATGCCGGTGTCGACGATTTTGGTATCGGGCTAATGCTCAAACAACGCCAGGTAAAAAAGATGATCGCATCCTACGTGGGAGAAAATGCCGAGTTTGAACGTCAATTGTTGAGCGGCGAACTCGACGTTGAGCTGATACCACAGGGTACATTGGCTACACGATGCATGGCAGCAGGTTACGGGATGCCTGCAATTTTTACGCCTGCCGGGGTAGGTACCGAAGTCGCGAAAGATAAGGAAACGCGGATTTTTAATGGCAAAGAATATTTAATGGAGATGGCGTTTGACGCAGATTTTGCAATTGTCAAAGCCTGGAAGGGCGACACCATGGGCAACCTGGTTTACCGCTCAACCGCCCGCAACTTTAATCCGGTCATGGCCATGGCTGGCAAGGTCACTATTGCCGAAGTAGAAGAGTTGGTACAACCCGGTGAGTTGGACCCGGATCACATCCATACACCCGGAATTTATGTGCATCGCATTTTTCAGGGTAGGGATTATGAAAAGCGAATAGAACAGCGTACTGTGCGGAAAGGGATGACTGATGTTAAGTAAAGAACAAATCGCGCAACGGATAGCACGGGAAATTAAGGACGGTTACTATGTTAACCTTGGCATTGGCATTCCTACACTGGTAGCCAATTACATTCCCGCAGATATGGATGTGGTACTGCAATCAGAGAACGGGTTATTGGGCATGGGGCCGTTTCCACATGAAGGAGAAGAGGATGCTGATACTATAAACGCGGGTAAGCAAACCATTACCACGTTGCCTGGTTCGGCGATATTCGATTCGGCAATGAGTTTTGGGATGATACGCGCTAAAAAGGTTCACCTTACTATTTTAGGCGCAATGGAGGTTTCCGAACGTGGTGATATAGCCAATTGGAAGATTCCCGGTAAAATGGTAAAAGGTATGGGCGGCGCCATGGACCTGGTTGCCTCTGCAGAAAACATCATTGTAGCTATGCAACACGTTAACAAGGCTGGCGAGTCTAAATTATTACCTCAATGCACGTTGCCGCTTACAGGGGTACGGTGCGTCAAAAAGATCGTAACCGAGCTTGCCGTTTTGGATGTGCTGCCAAACGGCGGATTTAAATTGTTAGAACGTGCACCTGGTGTAAATACCGAGGATATTCAAAAAGCAACAGCCGGTAAATTGATCATCGACGGGGACGTGCCCGAAATGGCTTTTTAGTTACATTTTCAATAATGGTTTAGCCAAACACACTCTGCGATTTTTCGATAGTTTTCCTCAGATCGATGCCTTTTCCTAATACACCGTGAAACAGATCACCTGTTTCTTTGAGGCGGTCAATAGCGTTATTGATATTGAAGTGCTTTATTGTTAAACCTTTTTTAACCTCGTCCCAGGCCAGCGGCATGGAAACTGTCGCGCCGGGTTTTGGTCGCAGCGAGTAGGGACCGGCAATGGTTGCTCCGGGGCGGTTTTGTAAAAAGTCGAGGTACATTTTGCCACCACGCGCCGCAATACTTCGTTCTATGCTGGTATAGTCAGGTATTTGTTTGTGCACCAGTTTTACAATGATGTTGGCGAACAGCTGCGATTCTTTGTAGGTGTACTTTGCCTCAAGCGGGATATAAATGTGCATACCTGTAGAGCCCGAAGTTTTAGGGTATGATGGTACGTCTATAGCATCTAAAATGTCTTTTACAATACGTGCGGCTTCTACAACCTGGTCATAAGTATGCTTATCAGGGTCAAGGTCTATCACGCAATAATCTGGGTTGTCAGGCGATTGCACCCGGCTAAACCACGGATTGATCTCGATACATCCTAAAGACGCCATCCAAAGCAGGCTGGCCTCATCAGTACCCACCAGGTATTTAGAATGTTTACCTTCGTCGGTATCGTGAGCGAATGTTTTGGCCCAGTCTGGTGCTTTATCAGACACATTTTTCTGGTAAAAGCTTTGGCCATGAATACCGCCCGGAAAACGGTTAAGCGACATCGGCCTGTCTTTTAAATAGGAGATCATGTATTCGCCAACCTTGTAGTAATAATTAAGCATCTGGCCCTTGGTGATCTTGTCTTCGGGCCAGTAGAGTTTGGTTACATGGTTAAATTTAAGCTCGTGTCCGCACACTTTTTTTACTTGGGTATCTTCGGTAGGGTTGAGCAGTGTTTTGCGGTCTGTATTTTTTATTGGCGCCAGTTTCAAGTCGGCTTTTTTATTCTTTTCAGCCGACCTCTTAACGGGTTTTTCTTCAGTTTCCGCAACGGTAGCTTCTGCATCAACAGGAGTTTCAAGAACAACATCCTTCGCTTCCTTATCGGTACGCATACCCTTGAATGATGCTTGCCTGAATACGCCGTCGCTAGTGACTTCGGCAAAGGCGACCTCGCAAACCAATTCGGGTTTTAACCAGGTAGGTTTAGCACCAAGTCGCTGCGGCCTGAATCGCGACGGCTTGTCTACGTCAATTTCTACATCGAACGGACTCTTGTCTGTAATGAGCGGCTTAAACTGTCCCATCATCTCTTTTTGTAGCTTGTCAGAGAAGCCGGTACCAACTTTGCCTGCAAATACCAACTCTTTGCCTTTATAGACCCCAAGCAGCAACGCGCTGAAAGCTTTAGCAGTGCCCTCGTTTTTGGTGAAGCCGGCTATCACCACTTCTTGCCTGCGCTGAACTTTTATCTTCAGCCATTCTTTCGAACGCAGATCGGAGGTGTAAGTGCTGTCGGCCTTTTTTGCAATGATACCTTCGAGCCCCATTTTCTCGGCAGCCGCAAAAAAGTCTTTGCCGTTTGCCTTAAATACGGTGCTTTGGCGAATGTGTTCGTTATCTGTTGGTAATATGGATTTTAAGATCGCCTGTCGATCAGACAATGATAAACCCATCAGGTTTTTACCCTCATACCATAGTATATCAAAGATGTAGTAGACCAAATTACCATCGGCTTCGCTTCGCCAGTTTTGCATGGCGCCAAAGTCTGATACGCCCTTGTCATTCAATACCAGCAATTCGCCGTCGAGCACGGCATCCATCTTCCACTCCTGCAGACCCTCATTAATAGGATAATATTTTTCGAAAGGCAGATTGTTACGTGAAATTAGTTGCACGCCGTTCTTCTTATCCAGCAAAGCCGTTGCCCGGTAACCGTCCCATTTCACCTCAAACACCCATCCCGGCTCATCAAACGGTTCGTCCACAAGGGTGGCCTTCATGGGCTTAATGTTGGCAGGCATTTTAGATTTTGGCGCTTTTTTAAACAACGCTTTCACATCTGTTTCATCAGTTTCGTTCGGTTCCTGTGCGTCATCATCCATTTCTTCTGCTAATGCTTCATCGGGCACCACATCTTCCTCGTGCCCGTTTTGCCAAACTTTCTCACTGGTTTTGGCCATTTCGTCTATGGTCTTTCCGCTTAAAACAGACCGGTCTGCCTTGGTGATATCTTTGCTGGTTGCGTAGTCGTCTTTATGTTTGATCATCAGCCATCCGTTCTCGCCCATGCCATGAGTTTTAACCAGGGCGAACTCACCATTCAATTTTTCGCCGTGTAATTTTATTTTTAACGATCCTGCTGCTAACTGCTTTAACAAGTGTTTTTCCTGCGCCTTTTTACCCTTGATTGGCTCGATAGGCTCATATGTGCCCTCATCCCATACAATGACCGTTCCACCGCCATACTCGCCTTTAGGAATGATGCCTTCAAAATTGAGGTAGTCAAACGGATGGTCTTCGACCATCATGGCCAGGTGTTTGATCTTTGGGTCGAGGGATGGCCCTTTCGGCACAGCCCAGCTTTTTAGAACGCCGTCCATTTCCAGCCTGAAATCGTAATGCAGGCGCGACGCATCATGCTTTTGCACAACAAAGATCAAATGATCTTTGTCCTTGCTTTTGCCGGCTTTTGGCTCTGCAGTTTTATTAAAATCCCTTTTCTTATTGTACTCTTTTAGCTTTTCCATGGCATGTATAAATGGTCCGACGGTGGTCAATCTACTTAACCATAGATAATAGCTGTAAGTTTTGTTCAGAGTGAAGTTTCCCGCTTCCGTTTAAAGTCGCTATTTAACAAACAAACTATTTCGATTTACGCATACCGGGAACTTAAGAGCAACAAACGGGGCGTTTGTGAATAAAAAAAGCCCCTCAGCATAAACTGAGGGGCTTTGTGCGCCCACCTGGGCTCGAACCTATTTCCTTAAATCACTGTATTTCAATGATTTGCCTTTATTCTTGTTGTTTAAGGTAGTTACATAGGTAACACGCCCTATTGACTAAACAAATATACAAAAAACCATTAAATTACGTCAAATATATTTAAGCAGTTGCTTAAATGCTTATCTTTGACCCAATGGATAATTGCACCCGGATATTTGCAGACAGCAGGCAGATCAATATCTGCCGTAATGTGGTAAAAGAACATCAGCAGGCTTTTACGGATCTTTCACAAGTGGTGGCGTTAGCAGGTAATGAAGTTCGTTTGAAGATCTTATTCCTGTTGACACAAGAGAAGGAATTATGCCCCTGCGATCTGAGCGACATACTTGACATGACGATCCCGGCAGTGTCGCAGCACCTCCGCAAATTGAAGGATGGTGGCGTTATCCGATCACGCAAGTCGGGACAAACCGTTTTCTATTCAGTCGACCCTTCGCAGATTACCTTACTCCAACCATTCTTCCAGATTATACAAGAACCCTTAATCGAAGTCAGAGCGTGAAAAAAACAGATCATAAAGGCTGGATAGGTGGCTTGCTTGCTGCAATTGCCGGATCGCTTTGCTGTATCGCGCCTTTGTTATCCATCTTTGGCGGCTTAAGCAGCGCCGCTACTTATTTTAATTGGATAGCACCTTACCGGCCTTATCTGATCGGTATAACGATACTGGTATTCGCTTTTGCCTGGTACGAGCAATTGGTGTTTACGCCTATAAAAGAAAAAGACTGCTGCACACCAGCCAACCGTTCCTTTTGGCAATCTAAAAAGTTCCTGTTGATCGTTACCCTGTTCGCAGCGGTACTGACGGCCTTCCCTTATTATTTCCCAATGATCTATAAAGTGACCCCGAAGACAAAATTTGTTGATTTGCAAGGTAACTTAAAGTCCATTCGTATAGATATTAAAGGTATGGGTTGCGCGGATTGCACTAAACATATTGACGGTTCATTAATGGGCCTATACGGTGTGACGTCATCGAATACATCGTTTGAAAAAGCGCAAACTATTGTGCGATACGATCCGGCCAAAACCAATGCAGATAGTATCGATCATAAAATCAAAGCAATAGGCTATCAGCCAACGCTCATCAAAAACAATTAAATATGGCTGCTACCATCCAACTCAATTCGGTAATTATGTGTCCTAACTGTGGCTTTCAAAAAGAAGAAGAAATGCCGACAGATGCCTGTCAGTATTTTTACGAATGTGAAAGCTGTAAAGCCCGACTAAAGCCGCTGGCTGGTGATTGCTGTGTTTTTTGCAGCTATGGAACCGTAAAATGCCCGCCTATACAGCAAGGTACTTCCTGCTGCGGCTAAGTTAGTTTACGATCTCAAAAAAAGTGATCAGGTTACCATGCAGGTCAAGTGTGGGAAAATCACGGTTGCCCCAGGGCTGATCTTCTACTACTGTTTCGGCGTTATAGATTACGCCACTGGCTTTCATCTCCTCGTAAAGTTCATCGATCCCGGTTACTTCTATTCGGCAACTAGCAGTGCCTGCCAAAAAACTTTCCGCACCGGTACTGACGGGCCGTAAAACGAGCCAGAACTTATATCGCCAATCGTGGTCGCAAGCCGCCCAAAGGTGTATATCTAAACCATCACGCGTTAAAATAGCAAAGCGATCTTCTTGATGCCGCGCTTTAAAACCCATTTTACCTTCATAGAAAGCTACAGCTTCGGGAATGTTTACCACAGGTAAAGCCGGGATGCTTCCTTTTAATTTTGTCATCGTTTAAACCGCCGCTAAAGTATTAACATAAGCTATTGTATCCGCATCCAGTTTTGTTTTATCCGCACCCGCTTTCAACAGCAGTTGAATGCAATTGATCTGATGGTACTGGTTACCATTGTCACCGGAAGTTAATGTGTGTACTGCCCAGCCTATCGGTGTGGAGTTGAAGGTGATATCGGGTTGATCAATATTTGCTCCTTTTGCAATTAATACTTCAACTAATTGATCCCTTCCGCAAAAAGCCGCCCAATGCAAGGCCGTGGCCCCGTCATGATCGGTGTAAGAAAAATCCGCACCCTGCTCAATGTAGAATATTCCTAATTTCTCCGCGTGGAGGCTTGCTGCCGCGAGCAATGGGGTGTTGTTATCGCCTTTTGATTGATAACCATTAATGTCAGCATTAAACTCAAGTAAGATTTTTGCTATTTCAATAGCTTTTTCTTCAGTAATGATCTTAGCAAAAACCAAATCACATAGCCGATGCAAAGGATGGCCTTTCATCTCCGGCTGAGCATCGCTGCACGGAATACCCCCATTAGCCAGGCTTGGGTCGCCCTCAAGTACCGTTCTCAACGACACAAGATCCACCTGGTTAACTAATTTATATAATTCGCTGGCTTGCATTTTATATCATTATCCCAAAGCTAATTAAATTTTGATAATTTGTTTCTTGCTATTGAATATTAATCGTAATATTGCAATATAAACAATGGGCTTAACAAAAACAGAAATATTCACCGACGAACAAAACAGGTTAGCTGTGATGCTGAAAGCCATTGCGCATCCTGCACGTATCGCTATTTTACAGGAGATCATTAAATCGAATACCTGTATCTGCGGCGACCTGGTGGATGAACTGGGTTTAGCGCAGCCGACCATTTCACAGCATTTAAAAGAACTGAAGAACGCCGGTTTGATACAAGGCACCATTGAAGGCGTTAGCGTTTGTTACTGTATTAATCCACCGGTTTGGAACGAGCTAAAAGAACAGATGGGCAGTTTTTTTTCCGCCTTTGATGTGAAAGCGACCTGCTGTTAAAAAAATTTGAATACATCCATCGTAATATTACAATATTAAATAAATAGAAAGCCATGAATAAAGCAGAAGCGATTAACTGGAAAACCTTTAAAGATACCTTATTACAGCATCCTGATCTTGACCTGCAATTTCAATACGCAGAAGGCAAATTAGTTGATGCGGCCTACCATATCACCGAAATTAAGCAAGCGCCGATTACATCCGTTGACTGTGGTGGTGTAATGAATGCCTGGACAGAGATCATCGTCCAGCTATGGGTTCCTGAAGGCGAGCAACAGCTACGCTCCATGAAAGTTGCTAAGGCCTTATCAATCGTTGATATTGTTGAAAAAATGCTGCCGCTTAATCCGAACGGTACGGTGAAGATTGAATTCGGCAATTCCGAATTTGATACCCGCCAGATGTTTCCTAATGAAATGATCATTGATGGCAACGCTTTAACAGTTGACCTGCGCCCAGATGCAGTACAATGCAAAGCAATAAGCCGTGGTGGCAGTTGTGGTACGAACGATAACGGTGAAGAATGCTGTGCACCTGCCGTTGCCGAAAAACCGAAAATACAATTAGTGAACCTCGCTGCTGCTCCTGCTGAAGCTTGCTGCACACCAGGTGGCGGCTGCTGCTAATAAATTAAAGATGATACTCGACGAGGCCCAACCCTATAAAGATAAAGTGATCGAACTGCTGGCAGCTGAAAATCTGCCAGTAGCAGATCTGCCAAAAACACTCGACAACTTTATCGTAGCCATTCAAGATGGTTCAGTCGTAGGAGTTGGTGGCGTTGAAGTTTACGGGAAGTTCGGCTTGCTTCGGTCTTTAGCCACCCAATCAGACTATCGCGGAACAGGGATAGCAGCCAAAGTGCTGGCACGGCTGGATAAAGTGAGTAAACTTAAAGGCTTATCGGCTTTGTACCTCTTAACGGAAACCGCGCCTGATTACTTTGAACGGAAAGGCTTTGTTCGAATAACGAGGGTCGAAGTGCCCCAAGAAATACAGCAATCAACTGAATTTAGCCATGTTTGTCCGGTGTCGGCAATAGTGATGAAAAAAACATTATGAGCAAGAAAAATATATTAGTGCTTTGCACCGGTAACAGCTGCCGCAGTCAGTTAGCTGAAGGTTACCTTCGTTACTTTGCAGGCGATAAAGCCAACGTTTACAGTGCGGGTATCGAAACACATGGTGTCAATCCCAAAGCTGTGCAAGTAATGGCTGAGGATCATATCGATATTTCCGGGCATACCTCTAATCACGTGGATGAGTATCAGGCTATCTCATTCGATCAGGTGATCACCGTTTGTGATAATGCGAACGAAGCTTGTCCGTTCTTTCCCGGCAAGGTAGAACGTTTCCATGAGAATTTTCCTGATCCGGCCAAAGCAACCGGCACACCCGAACAAGTAATAAATGAGTTTCGCCGTGTGAGGGATATGATCAAAGTTTATGCTGCTGACTTTGTAAATGAACACGTTAACTAACTGTTTTTTTAACCAATTCTATCGTTAAATAGCAATAAACCAATTAATCTTAAAAACTAAATCATGAAACAATTTTCCTTTGTATTTTTAGCGGCTTTACTGGTAGTAAGTTCCGCTTTCGCCCCTGTGGGTGAACCTGTTTTTCCAGAACTGGCACAGTCATTCAAACTGCTCAAAAAGAGTAACGCTGTCACTTATGATCGTCAGGATGTACTTGGTGGCATACAACAGTTGGGAATAACGACCAGGGCCCGGAAACAGCCGGTGATCGTGGAATTTTTGGGCGATGACGGTTTTAGTGCGCCTGTAGCGATGGCGGTATTAAAAGCAGCACTGGCTTCTTACGGTATAAACGATGTTAAGATTGTCTTGGCAGGTTCGGCAACCTCTGCGAAAGTTGCACCCGCATTGGCAAAACTTGGCTTTAAAGTAAACGGCAATGAAATCAAATACAACGACCAGGGCGGTTCGGTAACATTAGAAACTACAGCATCTAATCCGCAAGTTATTCACGTACTGGCGCAGGAAAGTTCGGCATCGCTGCTGGCCAGCAAAGATAAGTTTGCGGTGAAATTACAATATGCGCCATTGGCTGCGGATGCAACTGATGAACAATACGAGGCACAGGCTAAATTGGTGACCGCAGAAATGCTTTTTGCCGCTTCTAAATTCAAAGAAAACTGGAAATAATTAATATTCAATTCACATTAAAACCCGATATACGCAATCAATTATGTCAGCAAACAATTGTGCCCCGGTGGCCGAACGTAAAAAACTAAGTTTCCTCGATAGCTATCTAACGCTTTGGATATTCCTGGCCATGGCCATTGGGGTAGCCGTAGGTTATTTCATTCCCTCGTCGTCCACTTTCATCAATTCGTTTTCCAGCGGAACGACCAATATTCCTTTGGCTATTGGTCTCATCCTGATGATGTATCCGCCACTGGCAAAAGTGAAATACGAGAACATGGGCGAAGTGTTTAAAGACACCAAAGTATTGAGCGCATCACTTATCCTCAACTGGATCATTGGGCCGGTTCTTATGTTTGTTCTGGCTATCACTTTGCTGCGCGACCATCCTGCCTATATGGTTGGGTTGATCCTGATCGGCCTTGCCCGCTGTATTGCGATGGTGGTGGTTTGGAATGAACTAGCCGAAGGTAACCGTGAATATGCTGCTGGCCTTATCGCTTTAAACAGTATCTTCCAGGTGCTATTGTATAGCGTTTATGCGTACTTGTTTATTACGGTATTACCGCCATTGTTCGGCCTGAAAGGTTTGGCTGTGAATATTACAATTGGGGAGATCGCCAAAAGCGTCGGTATCTACCTGGGCATCCCTTTCGCTGCGGGTGTCATCAGCCGTTATACGCTGATCAAACTAAAAGGTGAAGAATGGTTCCAAACCAAATATGTGCCTTTTATCTCACCGATCACCCTGATTGCTTTGCTGTTCACCATCGTTGTGATGTTCAGTTTGAAAGGTAACCTGATCGTGCAGATCCCTTTTGATGTGCTTCGTATAGCATTACCGCTCGTGATCTACTTTACGATTATGTTCGTGCTGAGCTTTTTTATTGGCAAGTCGTTCGGTGCGGATTACTCGCGTTCTACATCTATCGCCTTTACGGCAACCGGCAATAACTTTGAACTGGCTATTGCCGTAGCCATCGGCGTGTTCGGTATCAATTCAGGTGAAGCTTTTGCTGGCGTGATCGGCCCGCTCGTTGAAGTACCTGCCCTGATCGCTTTAGTGAACCTGGCCTTTTACTTCCGTAAGAAATATTATAACAAACCATTATCTGTAGCTAAATGAAAATAGCCCTTTTCTCTGATATACACGCCAACCTGCCTGCGCTGGAGGCGTTCTTTGCCGACGTAGAAAAACAACAACCTGATGCCATTTATTGCCTCGGTGATTTGGTAGGTTATAATATCTGGCCAAACGAAGTGATCGATGAAATACGTAAGCGTAATATTCCGTGCATAACCGGTAATTACGACTTTGGTATCGGCAGACATAGCGATGATTGTGGCTGCGCCTATAAAACAGACGAGGAGAAGGCTTTAGGTAAAGTATCAATCGCTTATACCAACGAAGTTATAAAAGATGAACAGCGCGCTTATTTGCGTACACTGCCAGCACATATCAGGTTAGAATACCAACTGAATGGCGACAAGCTTAATGTAATGTTCGTACATGGCAGTCCCCGTAAAGTGAACGAGTACTTGTTTGAAGACCGGGACGAAAAGAGCATGCTGCGCATTATGGAAACTGCGGATGCGGACGTGCTATGCTTTGGCCATACCCATCAGCCATACCACCGAATACTGACAGCGAATGACCAGTTTTATCACGCTATCAATATCGGTTCCGTAGGTAAGCCGAAAGATAAAGACCCGCGTGGCGGTTATGTGTTATTGCATATCAACGAGCATAGTTCTAAAACAACTAAGGATAGCATCCAGGTTGAGTTTATCCGCTTTGATTATGATATTGAAAAAGCAGCGAAAGCGGTTGAGGATAGCCCCCTACCTAACGAGTACGCAGACATGTTAAAGAACGGTTAAGATGAGGATTGCACTTTTTTCAGATATACACGCCAACCTACCGGCATTTGAAGCGTTTTTGACCGACCTGGGTAGCCGTAAAGTTGATGCGGTTTATTGCTTAGGCGATATGATTGGTTATAACATCTGGCCGAATGAAGTCATTGCGCAAATACGTAATCGTGGTATCGCTACTTTAGCAGGCAATCACGACCAAAAAATAAAAGGGCATGCCTATGAATTGGTGTCGTCTGATAACCGCGCTTACCTAAATACGTTACCGGCTCATATCAGGCTCGAATATTCAAACGTGAATATTGTACTGGCACACGGTAGCATTCGTAGCATTAATGAATACGTACTCGAAGACCTGGATGAAAGCTATGTGCTGGGGATGATGAGTGAAGCAAAAGCCGATGTGCTTTGCGTAGGCCATTCGCACTTACCATACCACCGGATCATTGGCGAAAAACATGTCGTTAATATCGGCTCGGTCGGCAAACCCAAAGATGGCAACCCCGACGGTTGTTACGTGCTATTAACTATAGAAGACAGTATCAAGGTTGAATTTATCAGATTTGCGTACGATATAGAAAGAGCCGCTAACGCTGTTGAAGCAAGCCCCTTACCGGACGAGTTGGCGGACAGGTTACGAAAAGCTTATTAGAGATCGACTTACATTTTCATGCCAGCCATGTTATCATTCCCGTTCTTGAAGGTCGCTTCGCTGTTCAATAAATAGGCTCCATTGGTAACGACAATGGCACCTGCATCTAAGCCGGATAGCACTTGCACATAGTTTTGATTGGCTTGGCCAGGTTTAATCATCCTTGGTGAAAAGCTGCCTTCTGCATTTTTTACCCATACCTTACTGCCTTTGCCGTCACTTAATACCGCAGATGTCGGAACAGCTAACGAACGTGCACCATTACCACCAAGTGAAATATAAGCCAGCATACCCGGCCGGATCAGCCCCTGTGGATTAGGAATGCTGACGCGGATCAGATCAACTTTGGACGCATCCGATAATTCAGGGTTAATGAACGCTACCTTGCCATTGATTACTTGTCCATTCAGATCAGGAAAGGAGACGCTTACCCGATCATTTAATTTATAGCTCCCGGCCTCACCGGCGTATAACTGGGCTTCCACCCATAAGCTGTTCAATGCCTGAGTTTTCAATACCATCATCCCCTCAGTCACATAATCTCCCTCGTGCACCGCTATTTCGCTTACAGTTCCACTGACTTGACTTAATACGGTGGTTGTAGCAGCTACTTTGTTTGAAGCGGCCAGCTTATTGATCTGTGCGGCGGTTAAACCCCATAATTTGAGTTTATTTTCAGCGGCGCTGATCAGTTGTAGGTAGTCTACATCAGGATTATGTAAAAGCTTTTGCTGCTGTTTAGCCAACAGGTATTCCTTTTCCGCTTCCTGCAAATCCTCGCTATATAAAGCATACACGGGTTGCCCGACGTCGACTTTTTCTCCAACGGTTCTTACGAATAGCTGCTGTACCCGGCCCGCTATTCTTGCACTCAATTCGGCAGCTGTGTTTTCATTAGTGGTTACTGTGCCAGTGAGCGTTTTTTCATTACCTGTATTTTGTTCGCGCACGGTATCGGTTCGGATTCCGGCCAATTCAATCTGCGTTGCTGTCAGGGTGAGTTTATCTGATGCGGTGTTACCTGAGCCGGTAAGTTCCACTTTGATCAGTTTCATGCCGCAAACCGGGCAATTACCAGGATGATCCTCATGTATCTGGGGGTGCATGGAACAGGTATAATAAGCTTTGGTTTGCTGCTGAACTACTTGCTGCGGTTTTTGCTTGCACGCAGTCGCTACTAAAATTAAGAGCAGCAATAAAATTTTCAATTTAGTCATGACTTTCCGTTTTAATAAAGCTTTCGCTGTCGGTTAAATATTGGGCGTTTGCTGCCAAGGTATCAGTAGCAGTTAAACCTTTTGTCACTTGTATTTGATTGTTAGTTATCGCACCGGTGCTTACCTGAATTGCCTGATATGCTGCTCCTTGTTTCAGCCATACGATCTGTGTCCGGCCCAGATCAATAACAGCAGAACGCGGTATCCACAAGCCGTTAGTCCGCCCGGTTTGGATTTCGGCTTTAAGTAGGCTGTTTACTTTTAGATTGTGATCCATGTTGTCGAGGTAAACCCTGATGCTTGTCGTCTTATCTCCATTCTGTAGAACAGGTTCAATGAAGTTCACCTTGCAGCTGATCTTTTTGCCCGGCAGATCGGGTAACGTGATCTTAACCGGCTGGTTCAATTTTAAAGCCGCCATATCCGAAGGGTCAATTTTGATGATCGCCCATAACTGATGCGGGTTAACCACATTGAACAAGGTTTGCCCCTTTTGGACATACATGCCCTCCTTGATGGCTAAAGGCAGGTTATTAGCAAACTCCGTTACTGGGCGCGTATCTGCCGTGCTGCCCATCTGGCCATGCGGCATATCATGTACATGGCCTTCATAAGGACTGTAAACCGGCAGGCTGTAATACGGCTTACCGCTTTTTATGACCTGCTTCACCTGTTCATAGGTCATGCCCTGTAACAATAGCTTTTGTTTGGCTGCATTCAGCAAGGCTGTTTCCGCAGGTGAATTTTTGCTGAGGTAGAGCAGGTCTTGTTGAGCCGTTACCATTTCCGGGCTGTAAATGTCGAAAATGCGCTGACCTTGGTGGATTTCCTGAAAGGCATATTTGATGTAAAGCTTTTCAATGCGCCCTGAAAAGCGAGAGGCGATATTATTGAACGTCCGCGTATCAAAATCAAGGTAACCGTCCGCCGAAATTGTGGTTGGTACTTCTTTTTGCTCGGGTGTAATCGTCTTAACCGAAGAAACGACCGTAGAATTGACCGGTTGAAGCACGGTATTTAAACTAATGCCGGCACCTTCACTGGCCTGTCCAGATTTTTTAACCAGCGTCATGCCGCAGATCGGGCAACTACCGGGATGATCTTCGAGTACCTGCGGGTGCATCGGGCAGGTGTATTTGACTTCGCTTTTTGCCTGGTTCGCGACAGCAGTCGTTTTTGGATTCGTGCAGGCGCTCATGACGGCCACAAAAGCGATCAGGAGGATTTTAATTGCTTTCATATTCCCTTTCATAAGCTACCTGTAACGTTAACAATTCCTGTAATCGGTCTAAAGCCTCCATGCGTACGGTTTGCAGGCTTTTGATACCATCTAAAACCGACGGGAGATCGCCTGTATTTTGGTCATAGGCCAGCAGTGCCGTTTTATAGCTATTTTGCAAAGCGGGTATGATGTTCTGTTCATAGTTTTTCAACTGCCTTTTTTTGCTGCCCATATCCGTTCTTAATGCCGCGAGTTGACCTTGTGCCTGGTTGAGGATATCCAGTTTTTTCTGTTGCAGTTCCTCCACCTCATAGCGGATACCTTTAAGGTTCGCTTTGTATTCCTTAGCTGCCCAGGGCACAATTGGAATGGTTACGGTACCCATTAAAATATATTGATTCGCAAACCCGCCGTAACTTTGCATATGTCCCGCCTGAATGCCAAAATCGGGTTTGCGTTTGGCATACTCCATTTTTGCATTTAATTGTTGCAGGTCAATATTGCGGTTGATCCCTTTAATATCGCTCCGGCCGGCAGCAAGGCGGGCGGTGTCCGTTATGATGGTTTCGTAATCTTTTAAAATGATAGTAGTGTCCACCGAAAAAGCGGCTTGTTTATCCCGGTTCATCAAGGTATTGAGCATGATATTCTTCTGGCTGATATCGTTGGTCAACTGCTCACGGACGTTGTCCAGTTGAAAAAGCTCTGCCTTGGCCTTATAGATGTTCGGCAGCTTCTCCTTGCTATAGGTTAGCCGGATATTGGCATCTTTGAGCATATAATCCAGTAATTCTTTGGTGTGCTGTAACAGGGCCAGTTTCTTTTCCAAAACCACGCGTTCATAATAGTATTGTTTGGCCTGGGAAATGAGTTGATTTTTGAGAAAGCCCTTATCGGCTGCCGTTACCTGTGACTGGCCTTTCATATAATCTTCTTTGGCTTTTAGCTTGGCCGGGTTGGTAAACATTTGCTCTGCCTGTACCATAAATGAGCCGCCGCTGGGGTTCAGCTGGTAAGGCACCTGGTACTGGCCTGCGCTGATCTTAGGGGCATCCAAACTCCTTGCCCCCGTAGCATAAGCATTCTGTGCGCTGCCTTTGGCATCATAAGCCTGCAAGGCCGGGTTGGTGCTTACACGGGCGGTCACGCTGTCTAAAGGGAAGCGCTGTGCTTGTGCAAAGCCGGCCAGACCTAACAACGCCGTTAATATAATATAATACTTTTTCATTATTCCTTTACCTCCAATACTTCCAGTTTGCCATATTTCTTCAACTCATATTCCTTTACCATCAAAAAGATAAGCGGTGTGACGAGCAAGATATGTGTGGAAGAAGTTAATACCCCGCCGATCATCGGCAATACGATGGGTAACATGACATCGCTGCCTGTCCCGGTTGCCCACAGCACCGGTACTAAACCAAATAACGCCACGCAAACGGTCATCAATTTTGGCCGCAGGCGTTTTACTGCGCCGTTCATCACATATTCCCTTAAATCAGATTTAGTGATCGTTTCTTTACTGTTGCCCTTCAGGGCGACCATTTGTTGCATGGCATCGTTCAGGTATATGACCATCACGATGCCCGTTTCTACAGCGATGCCAAACAAGGCGATAAAGCCAACCGCAACTGCGACAGATAAATGCACGCCGAAGAAGTAAACCATATAAGCCCCGCCAATGAGGGCAAAAGGAATGGAGATCAGGCTAAAAAATGCTTCCCGGATAGAATGGAAAGCAAAGTACAGGCAGGCAAAAATGATAAGGAGGACAATCGGCAGTATCAGCTTCAAGGTATGCTCTGCCCGGATCAAATTCTCATACTGGCCGCTCCATTCGATATAATAGCCCTTTGGTAAAGTTTTAACCATCGCATTCAACCTGTCCTGGGCTTCTTTGACGGTACTGCCCAGGTCACGGTCACGTACGTTAAACAATACGGTGCCCCGTAATAAAGCATTTTCCGATTGGATCATGGCCGGGCCATTGCTGATCCTGATATCCGCCACGGATGATAGTGGTATGGGGCCATAGCCGGACGTTTGTACGAGCGTGCGTTTGATAGCATCCAGGTTGTTGCGGTAATCCTGCGCAAAGCGGACATTGACGCTAAATCGCTGCCTGCCTTCAATTGTCCTGGTCAGGTTCATGCCGCCTATGGCGCTTTCCACGACTTCATTGACATCATCCGCGCTTAAACCGTAACGACCGATTGCTTCTTTATTGACCTGGATATCCAGGTATTTGCCGCCGGTTATCGGGTCAACATAGAGGTCTTTGACGCCGTTCAAGCCGTTCAAAGCCTGCTTCATCTGATTTGCAAGTGTGTTGATGGTGTCCAGGTTCTGGCCGTAAACTTTTAGCCCCACATCCGTGCGGATACCCGTAGACAACATATTGATACGGTTGATGATAGGCTGTGTCCAGCCGTTCACCACACCGGGAATTTGCAGTTTGGCATTCAGCTCATTAATAATATCTTCCTTCTTAATCCCTTTTCGCCATGCTTCCCTTGGTTTCAACAGGATAATGGTTTCTGTCATGCTGATCGGTGAATTATCGGTAGCGGTATTCGCCCGCCCGGCTTTGCCCAAAACGTTAGCAACTTCAGGTACGCTTTTAATGATCTTGTCCTGTACCTGTAAAACCTGTTTGGCCTGGGCATTGGAGACGTCCGGCTGGGTAACCGGCATAAAGAGGATCGTTCCCTCATCCAGTGGCGGCATAAACTCGCTGCCTAAAGAAAGCAATAAGGGTATGCTAATTACTAAAGCAATGATATTGATACCTATGGTTGTTTTACGCCAGGTCACGCACCAATCCAGTACCGGGCGATAAACCCTTTCCAGGCCACGGTTCAGCGGGTTATGGTCGTCCGTCCTTAACTTCCCTTTCAGAAAGAAAGAGATGAGAACAGGCGCTAATGTCACTGCAAGTATGGCGTCAATGGCCAGTATAAATGTTTTTGTCCAGGCTAAAGGGCCGAACAATTTGCCTTCCTGTCCCTCCAGTAAAAAAACCGGCAGGAAGGACGCGACGATGATGAGCGTAGAGAAAAACACGCCACGGCCAACCTGCTTGCAGGAGGCTTCAATGATCTTTATTCTTTCTGCTGTGGTCATGATTTTTCTTGTTGTTGGGCGATGGATAAATTCCGGTGCGAGTTTTCGACCATGACGATGCCATTATCCACGATAACCCCGATAGCTAAAGCGATACCTGTTAAGGACATAATATTAGAACTGATACCAAAGAAGTTTAACAAAATGAAGCTGGCAGCAATGGTAATGGGTATCTGAATAATGATACTTAAAGCGCTTCGCCAGCTAAATAGGAACAGGATGACAATAATGGATACGGTGACCATTTCTTCTATCAGCGTATGTTTCACTGAATTAACCGCGCTTTCAATGAGTTCGCTGCGGTCATAAGCGATCTTGAACGTTACACCCGCAGGCAAGCCTTTTTGAATATCGGCCATCTTATCCTTAACGGCATGGATAACTTTGTCGGCATTTTCACCATAGCGCATCACGACGATACCACCTACGGCTTCTCCGTCGCCATTCCGGTCAAAGATACCCAGACGTTCATCGCCGCCCATTTGAACGGTGGCCACATCTTTGATCTTAACTGGTATAGCATTGATCACACCGATAGGCATGTTCTCGACATCCGCTAAGCTTTTAATATAGCCCAGGCCGCGAACGATATAGCCGGTGCCGTTCATTTCAAACTTACGCCCGCCCACATCATTGTTATTGCTTTTAACCGCTTTAAGCACCTGCGCTAAGGATATGTTGTAATAATTCAGCTTGTGCGGATCGATGCTGACCTGGTATTGCTTTTCAAAGCCGCCAAAAGAGGCCACTTCGCTTACACCGGATACGGTTTGCAGGCCTAATTTCACATACCAGTCCTGTAGGGCGCGCTGTTCGCCCAGATCCATGCCTTTGGCGTCGAGCGTGTACCAAAGCACATGGCCGACGCCTGTGCCATCCGGCCCCAATGTGGGTGTAATGCCTTCCGGCAATAAACGCTGTGCGTAGTTTAGTCTTTCCAATACCCGGCTACGCGCCCAGTACACATCGGCTTTATCCTCAAAAACGATGTACACAAAGCTCATCCCGAACATAGAGGTCGCACGAATGGCTTTTACTTTTGGGATACCTTGCAGGTTACTAACCAACGGATAGGTTACCTGGTCTTCCATGATCTGCGGGCTGCGCCCTTGCCATTCGGTAAAAACGATCACCTGGTTGTCCGACAGGTCGGGTATGGCGTCAATCGGATTTTGTTTGACCGCATAAGCCCCCCACGCAAACAGGGCAATGGCGATCAGCAGTACGATATACCTGTTTTTTAAGGACAGGCTGATCAATTGGTTTATCATCTTAATTGCTTTAATCAACCCTCCGCCAAACAGCGGAGGGTTGAATGAATTACATTTTCATTTTTTCTGCCGGTTTCTTTTTATCGGTCTTTTTAACCAGGGTCATACCACATTTCGGGCATTTGCCGGGTTTATCACTCAGCACTTCCGGGTGCATGGTGCAGGTGTACTGCACTTTTGGGGCAGGCTTTACCTTTTTAGTTTTAGTCGTGTCTGAAACAGCATTGGTGCCATTGGAAGCAAAAACGGTCGTGGCAGAAAACAGGATGGCAACAGCCATCAGCATTACTTTTTTCATGTGTTAAAAAATTGAAAATGAATAAATAGCACAGGCAAAGCCAATGCGTTAATTATGAATTAAGATGGATTCTAATTGAATTATAGCCGGTACAGGATTGTATGGCTATGAAAAGTACAGGTCAAATCCTGTAGGCGCAGTTGAGGGTATAGATGGGTATATCAGGGTCTCCCGGAGGAGCGTTCGCCTGGTAACCGGTACGAATGGCTGATTCCGAAAGGATGTTAACTGCAATCCCGTAAGCAGGCTCCGGCAATATAGCCGGTGTGATTGGGTTTAGCACCGTGGCGTTCACCGACACATGGCTATCCTTTATTTTAAAACTTTTGCTTTCATGTTTGCAGCAGTTATCCTTATCTGAATGATCGGCTGAAGCAAGGGTCAATGTTATGCCAGCAAGTTTACCGCAGCAATAAAAACGACTTATTCCGATACCCACAAGGGATAAAAGATAAATCGCCGTTAAAAATATGAGTGCGGTACGTTTCACAAATCGAAATTACAATTTTTTATTTAATTAAAGGCAGGTAACAAGAGCCGCCCGGCTAAGGGGCGGCTCTTGGTTTAGTTACACTTTACATTTAGTCTTGCATTCCCCGGAATCCTTACAGGTTTTACTGCAATAATCCTTGCAGTTTGGCCCGCAGCCTTTTGCGCATTTAGAACAGGTGAATTTGCTGTTGCAGCAAGGAGTATTGGCATAAGTAATCGATATAACAGATAATAGCATCACCATCGTGATGAAAAGAAACTTTTTCATGATTTGAATATTTAAGATTAATAATAAAACGATTTGTCAATCTAAGATTAACAGGGTTCGGATTTAACTATTAAACTTTCGGCGGGTTCCAGTCGTTGTCCTGGTAATCCGATAATTCACCTAAAGCAAAAAACCGGGTAGTCTGATCGTGCAAATCAATGATTGCTGGTGAAAGGGAAACAGATTGAATAATCCTAAACCCGCAGGCACTGCAAGATAGCATTGCATTACAGGTACCTTTGGAACAACTGTTATCTGAAGCCTGCTTTTGATGCTTACCGCAAGCCTTGTACGCACTTTTTTTGTAGCAGGACGCATGTACCTGAGTATGCAAAGTATTTGCCATCCGCGACATTGGGGATACCAACAAGATACATACGGTGAGGAAAACAGCGATCGCTTTCATTATGTGTTAAACTTTTATTTTTTAAAGATAGTGCAATAAATTTCACGTTATTACTGCGACAAGGTAAGGAAGTACGCTTTTATTATTTTATACTATTCGGACAAAAATTTATATCGTATTGTACTAAGTCTTTACTTTTAACAAGCTGGCATTAATAGCCACAACAACCGTGCTGACCGTCATTAATACGGCTCCCACTGCCGGGCTCAAAACAATCCCCTGATTATACAGCACGCCTGCCGCCAGCGGCAATGCGACCACATTATAACCCGTAGCCCAGGCCAGGTTTTGAATCATTTTACGATAAGTCGCTTTTCCGAATAATATCAGGCTAACAATATCCTTTGGATTACTGTTAACCAAAACAATACCTGCAGTTTCCGCTGCAATGTCACTGCCGGAGCCTACGGCTATCCCAATATCTGCCTGCGCCAGCGCGGGGGCGTCATTTACGCCATCGCCCGTCATGGCAACAAACTCACCTTTTTGCTGCAATTCTTTGATTTTATCCAGCTTCTGATGTGGCAGAACTTCAGCAAAAAAACCATCCATTTTTAACTGGTTGCTCACGCTTTCCGCCACCATTTGGTTATCTCCTGTTAACAGCAATGATTTAATGCCATTGTTATGCAGCGTCTGTATGGCGTCAGCTGATTCCGGGCGAATGGTATCCGATAATGCGATATAACCATATAATATCTCATTGATGATGACAAAGACAACTGTTTCGTTACCGTTAGCGACAAAGTCTTCAGGTTCGGAAAATTCGTGTTCTTTTAAATAGCCGGGGCTGACGACTTTGAGTTGCTTGCCTTCTACCAACGCCTCAATACCCTGACCGGTGATCGCCTTAAAATCTTTTACTTCGGGAATGCTTAATGAACGTTTTTTTATTTCGGCGAGGATTCCGGTGGCAATCGGGTGTTCTGAATTTTGTTCCAGCGCTGCTACGGTTCGCAACAGTTCGTTTTCATTTTGCTTTTTGTCATTACTTTGATGATCTATAACAACCACCCGGGCTACCTCGAATTTTCCAACGGTCAGCGTACCTGTTTTATCAAAAACAATGGTGCTGATCTTGCGGGAGTTTTCAAATGCTGTACGGTTTTTGATCAACAACCCGTGCTGGGCAGAAAGCGAAGTAGACTTGGCTACCACAAGCGGCACGGCGAGACCCAGAGCATGTGGACAACAGATCACGATCACTGTTACCATTCTTTCCATAGCAAAAGCCAGATCTTTGCCATCCGCAAGCCAAAAAGCAAAGGTACTAAGCCCCGCAATAAGGGCGATGACGGTTAGCCATTTGGCGGCCTTATCAGCCAGCAGTTGGGTGTTTGATTTGGCGTCCTGTGCATTTTTGACCAGGGTTATTACTTTGGACAGATATGAATCTGCGCCGCTATGCGTGACTTTAACCTTTAAAGAGCCGTTGCCATTGACCGACCCGGCAATCACGTCCTGTCCTTTAGTTTTCTGTACGGGTGTAGCCTCACCGGTAAGCATGGATTCATTCAGATAGCTTTCGCCATCCTCGATAATCCCGTCGGCGGGAATTTTTTCACCTGGCTTGATCAGGATCAGGTCTCCTGTCTTTAAGGTTTCTGTTTTAATCTCGGTCGTGTCTTTGCCTTTAATTAAGTGCGCCTCTGCCGGCATGAGTTGCACTAAAAGCTCCAATTCCCTGGAAGCTCCCGCTACCGACCGCATCTCGATCCAGTGCCCGAGCAGCATGATCAGGATCAGCGTGGTAAGTTCCCAAAAGAAGTCCATTCCTTTCAATCCGAAAACCGTTGCCGCGCTGTAAATGTAGGCTACTGTTATGGCAAAGCCGATCAGGGTCATCATGCCGGGGTTTTTAGCCTTTAATTCATTAAACCACCCACTCAAAAATGGCCAGCCGCCGTAAAGGAAAACGATGCTTGACAAGCCAAAAAGCAGGTAGCCTGAGCCGCCGAACCGAAAATCCAAATGCAGCCATTGCTGAATTTGCATAGACAGTAACATCACCGGAACCGTCAATACCAGTACCACATAAAAACGCTTTCTAAAATCAGCGATCATCATCGCATGATGATCATGACCAGCCATTCCCATATTTGGACCATGACCTTTAAGCATTTTACCATGATCCATTGATCCAGCTTCAGCGTTATAATTTGCCTGTGTACGGGCAGGTTGTTGGTGCCCTGTCATGGCGTGATGATCGTGTTGATTTTCCATTCCTCTAATGTTTTAATAAGTTAACGTCAAACCCCCGCCGAGACCCATATCACTGTCATAGTGCGTGGATAATGAAAAGTATTTAGTTAGAATATACCGAAATCCTGCTGAATACTCTTTATCCGTGTTGATCATTAATGACATACGCAGCCGTTGCGCAACCGGAATGTCTTCACGTCCTAACTGGAAACGCAGTTTGCCGTTCCCGTCAATCCGCATGTCCGCCACAAATAACATGGGCAAGGTATAGGCAACACCCGCGACTACCGTGTGGCGGTTTTCCTTGTTGCTCACCTGACCGAACAGGTTCTTATAATCGCTGCCAAAAATATTTTTTTCATCTGGGTTAAACTTCTTGTAGTGATAATCAAAACCAACATATGGAAAAAGCCATTGGTTCCGTCCGATATAACGGCCCACCGTCGTTTCACTTTCGTAACCCATCATGGCATCCGTGCCAAGATGCCACATGGTCATCGCTTTCCAGCGTGTACTGCCCAGCATTACCTGTCCGTCTGTTCCGTTGCTTTCCAATCCGACTTTTCCCATTAGGTGTGGCATCTGGTCGTCCCAAAAGAGCTTGCGCTGCGCCAGCTTCGGATCAGGCACATCAGGATTCGGCGGGGAGTTCTCATAGCTGAATACGCGTCCCATGCCGCTCATCATGTGGTAAAGGATATGGCAGTGGAAGAACCAGTCACCACCAGGCTCATTGGCCGCAAATTCTATCGTGTCCCTCTCCATCGGCATAATGTCAAGGACATTCTTCATAGGAGCATTCTCGCCCTGCCCGTTGAGCACCCTGAAGTCATGTCCGTGCAGGTGCATCGGGTGCCGCATCATGCTATTATTGTAGAGGATGATCCGCAGGTTCTCGCCTTTTTTGATCAGGATCTTATCAGACTCGGATACCGTCTTATTATCCAGTGTCCAGACATAACGGTTCATATTTCCTGTCAGGTCAAACTTTAGCTCCCGCCACGGCCCCGCAGGCAAGCTGGTCTTTCCAGGGTCGCGAAGCATGTTATAATTCAATGTTACGATGTCCGGGTTTTCAGCGGCCATATTCATGCCTGACATGCTTTGGTCATTTGCCATTTGCATTCCAGCCATGGTAGCTTTTGTTTTTTTAGCGGCTGGTTTTTCCTCGCCGGTAATCTCCGGGTACATGACGGTGTTCATATCCATGATCTGGTTTTGCATGGTCATGCCATCCATCTGTACCATATTACCATTCATGTCCATCATATCATTCATCATTTTCATACCGGCAAAGTATTTCAGCTTTGGCATTTTACCGGCATAAACTTTATCGCCTTTGCCCAGCCAAAGTGACGCGGACTTCGTACGGTCTTCGGGGGTGACCAGGAATTCATAGCTTTTATTTTCCGGTATGGTCACCACCACATCGTAGGTTTCGGAAACTGCAACGATCAGCCGGTCGACTTCAACAGGCGCTACGTCATTGCCATCCGTTGCAACCACGGTCATTTTACCACCTGCATACTTCAACCAAAAATAAGAGGAAGCACCACCGTTGGCGATGCGCAATCTCACTTTATCACCGGCTTTGAATTGTGGTTGTTCATTTTGATTTTTTCCATTGATGAGAAAATTATCATAGTATACATCGCTCACATCCATGGCGGTCATACGCTTCCATTCATTGGCAACCTTCGTTTTGAAGTTGCCTGATCTTATCGCTTCGAGGTAGCTTTGCGTTGTTCCCTTTTTGATGGCGAACCAATCCGTAGCGGCATGAAGGCTCCGCTGAACCTCCTTGGGATTCATATTCGTCCAGTCACTTAATACCAGCGGAATGGTCGGAATGTCCCATTCCTGGCGTTTATTCATGATAAATGCACCGTACATGCCGATCTGTTCCTGTAAACCGGTATGACTGTGATACCAATGGGTGCCATGTTGTTTGATGGGAAACTTATATAAATGCGTTTCACCCGGCTTGATCGGCATCTGGGTCATGTTAGGCACTCCGTCGTAACGGTTGGGTAGAAACAGTCCGTGCCAGTGCAGCGAGGTTTCTTCTTTCAGTTTGTTGTGAACATAGATTTCCGCAGTATCGCCTTCCGTAAATGTCAATGTCGGCATGGGAATACTGCCGTTTACGGCAATGGCACGCTTTGGTTTTCCACCATAGGTAACGGTAGTGTCGGCTATAAAAAGGTCATACCGAACCGTACGGGGCGGATATTTAGTGCTAATGGTTTTGATAGACCCTAAATGGTCTTTTGCAGCTTGAATATCGGCCGGTCCGCTGCTCATTTTCATACCATCCATCTTCATACCCTCCATTTTTCCACCTGTTTTCGCACTGTCCGTTGCGGGCATGTTCAGTCCAGACATATTTATAGCTTTTGGTTGCTCTTTGACCAGTTTCATCCCGCACTTGGGGCAGTTGCCTGGTTGGGCCGAATGAATATCAGGATGCATCGGGCATGTATAACTGACAGCACTTGCCGCAGGCGCTTTTTCCATCGGCTTGTTATCCGCCTTCAGGTTTTTTCCCTTTAGTGTCATGTTTTTAGCGGCTGTCTTTGGGGCAACTGCCTTTGGTTTTTCTTTAACCAGCTTCATGCCGCATTTGGGGCAATTACCAGGTTTTGCGTCATGGATTTCCGGATGCATAGGGCAGGTATAAGTGACCTGCTGCTGTTTCTGCATTCCCGGCATACCCTGCATATCGGTTTGAGCCTTCGCTATCTGCCCGAATAAAAGTATCAGCACCATAAGTGTTATATTTTTCATCTTTTAACTTTTACGGCAGTGTGCTGCTGGTCTCTTTAGCCCAATTCAGCAACGTTGCCTTATCTTCTTTTGTAAGTATTGCATCACGGTGTATCATTGTATAGGAACCCAAGGGCATAGCGCCTTCCTCCAGGCTTTCGCCGATTGCCCTTATGCGGCTTCGCTGCCGCCTGGCAGCGTAATCACCGAATTCGTCAAAATTCAGTTCATCTTTGCCGCGCCTGATATGACCATCCAGTATATATCGGACTGGCTGCAGTTGCGCGTACCAGGGATAGTTGGTATGATCGCTATGACAATCATAACATGACCGTTTCAATATGACCTGAGCGTTTGATGGAACCTGGATAACCTCTGCCATCGTTTTACCGGCAGGAGCTTTTCCTTGGTTATGGTCGCGCGGGAAAAATTGCATAGCAGCAAGCAGCAGCGCCCCTGATCCGATGATCTTAACCGTCCTGTTCATGGTCATTTATTTTAATTCTTCCTTCACATTTCCGCAGGTTGACATGCCTGAACCCATATAGGGGTTTTTGATCTCTTTACTTTCACTTAGCCAGATCGCCCCTTTTTTATCATTATACATGGGGCAATGATCGACGAATAATGACCGTCCCGCACCGAAAAGCTTGACCAGATCATACATATCTTTGCTCAGCATATCAAAGTGTTCACGCTGATGCGGCAGTTTTCCCGCGCTTTCGCCAATGTGCTCGGCCATTTCATGCGCGTCGTCGGCAATGTCCTCGAAAGATTTTTTCTGGGTGGCTGAAAGTGCGGACTTATCAAACTTTCCAAAACCATCAGCGAGGGCTTTACCAGCCGTTGCAGCGTCCTTACTGTTGTCTTGCGCCAGCGCATTTTTCAATTCCAAATAACTGCCAACGAGGCCATTTACCGCTGTAGCAGGCTTTGAAGAAGTAGCGGATTGTCCTGGCGTATTTGCCGTTTTGGTTGAATCAGTAGCCGTGGAGGTTGATGTGGATTTATTGTTATTGCAAGCTGTGAATGAAACTGCGGTGATGGCTAAGCTAACTATGATTAAATTTTTCATGATGTCTAAATTTTGTAATGAGCAATGACCGGCAAATGATCAACATTTGCCGGTTAAGCTTTATGGATAAACTTATTTATTAAGGGTTTCGGTAACCTTGCCACAGGTGAGCATTTGGTTTCCGTAGTATGGGTTCTTGATCGCAGCTTCAGCAGAAAGCCAATAGCTTTTCTTCATCGGGCAATAAGCATAATAAACCGGCTTATCCGATAATTTTACTGCTTTTGCCAGTTTGAAGAAGTTCAACGAGAAATTGGCAAAGTGTTCCCGCTGATGGGCGATATCCTTGCTCTCCGAAATATGCCGCGCATCAAAGGCAAGCTTTTCCTGTAAAAGCATAAAAGTGTCCATCTCCGGCTTGTCCAGCGTCTTCATATCGACCCCATTGATCGCTTTCAGGAACTCGGTAGCATGAGTGGCTGCGTCCGGGCTGTTTGAGGTGACAAGCGCGTCTTTGACGCCGTAATAAGAGGACAATAAAGAAGAAAGGGATGATGTTTTCGCATCCTGGGCAAAAAGTTGTTGTGTAAACGCAGTTGCAATGAAGGCAACCAGTAAAAATGTCTTTTTCATGATCTGAGAATTAAAATAAAGTATAAAATTCGGGCATGGCTACGCCATGTAACGGTTTAAACTTAATCGTAATCAGATCAACAGGCTGCGATGAATGATATAAATATTTCTTGTCGGGGGACGCTGTCGCTCGTCAATAACGATACGGGGTATAATAATAACGCCAGGATCAGGCACCAACGAAAATATGAGGTTGTCGCTGGTATATAACAGTGGCGCTTTTAAGACCAGGTGGTCGGTCGACGGGACAAGCTTGGCCAATGAAATAAAGTTATTTACCGCGCTTTGGCAGCAAGGTTCATCAGTGCCTATCGTAGTTTGTCCGGGAAGCAGTTGACGATGCGTGTGTTTAACGGCAGCATGATGGTGTTCATGACTTTCGACAGCTTCGTGATGGTTATCGTGGGACATATGTAAAGCGCAGCTAAACCCGGCAACGGTATTCAGCATAAATATAAAGAGTAACAAAAGCGCTTTACTTTTCATCCTATACAAAACTAAAAAACCATTAGCAATAACATTTATATAATTCCGTCAATATTTTATAGGCTACGAACATTACACTGCTTCCTTTGCAATCTTCTGCATAATGGAATGATCGTCGCCAAATTTGCACAGCGCGTCACAATGCTGCCGAAGGTCAGAAAAGCAAATGTATTTCATTTCCATATTCCCTTGCCGGATCGATGGCCTGGTAAGCTGCATAACAACATCTTTTTCGCGTTGGTCAGGCACCACGAGATATAATACTTCCTCCTTGCTATTCAGGCTGCAACTCAGATCGGTCAGCCGCAGTATCCCGGAATAGATACTTGTGCTTTTCTCCACTTCAAACGCGGCGATGACTTTAGGGGTGCCTTTTTGGAACCAAAGAACGTCGATCAACTTAACGGTGTTCAGTACCTCTTTGTCCAAAACTAACGGGGGGAAGTTGGCCAGCGAAATAAAGGTGAACTTATTTCCGTTCCACTCTTTAGAGCGGTCGTTAGAGGCGGCGATCACATCGTAGCCGAGTGCATGCCCGATCTTTAGCAGATGGAACTGCATTTCATTGTGAAGATGTTCATCGGCAGTTTCCGCACGCTTTTCTTTATGACGTTTTTCAATGAGTTTTTCCAACCGGTTACGCTCGGTCTCTGAAAGGTATTCATCTTTTCCTAAAAGCAGTTTTTGGGTGCCGATCTCAAATAGCAATCCAGAGAACGCACCGGTGTCAAGCGATAATTCATTGCAATGTTGGCGGTTCATGTCCATAATGACCTCCCTGATCTTCAGGTATTCGCCCCAACTGCCTAATTTTTTTTTGTCCTTAAAAAGGTAATTGAACCCATTGATGATCGCGGTATTGAACGGCGGTATCCAGGTGGGGTGCAGGAAATACAGGATACTCGCTACCGCAGGCCCCAGGCCTTTGATCTTAAGCGCATCCAATTTTTCAATCTCTTTAACCACCTGCTCTTCATTTTTTGCATGGATGCAATTTTCCAGGAATTGCCCGAAAGCGATCTTATTCGACTGATTTTCGTAGATATCAGGAATTCTCAATTTGGGCTTCCAGTAAAAGGGATGCGAAGCGCCCTCGAAAACCTGCTTTTGTTCCGTAATGCAGGACAGCACAAATTCCAGGGAACTGCCTTTAAAATCGTTCCCGAAACGCTTGCTTTTGATGTCTTCGATCACTTGCAATACACCCCGCCGGATCGAGCGGAAGGCTTTTAAGCGTTCTTCATTATTGATAAACCAGGTATTGTAAACTGATTCCTGATCATTTTTATACTGATGAATTATAGATAATAAGTGATCGCTCATGTATTAAAAAAAACTAATATACTATAAAAGCGAGAAGATGTTATCTACAGCATTTTTTTACGAAAAGCACTTTAAAAAGCCAGACCAATGTTTTCTTCACTCGACTCATATTCCTATTGATAATTTCCTTTGCGGATATTTATTTTTCCATTCTACTTAGAATCTGCTTCATTTCAGCAATCTCCTTTTCCTGTGCATCAATAATGTCACGGGATAGTTTTTTCACTTCCGGATCTTTGATGTTGGCATGTTTACTGGTCATAATGGCAATGGAATGGTGCGGGATCATCCCTTTCATGTATTGTACGTCACCAATACCGGCCTGTGTACGAACGCCTGTCAGTGCTAACCCAAAAACAGCGACGCTGGAAATAACAATGATCGCATTGAGCTTTTTATTCTGGTACATCATCCGCATCATGGCAAGCATGATGAGAGCCATCGCGCTGATCATGATGAGCGTCATATAAAACCGCGTCATATTAAGATAAATATGGTCAATTTGGTCATCGTCCAGGTACATGATGGCGTACATGACGATGTAGGATGCCAACAGCATCAAGACGAATTTTTTATAATTTCCTTTTTCCATTTTTTGGTAAATTTTGATTAAAGAATTAAATAGCCATTGCCCCGAAACGGGGCAATGGCTGAATTTGTTGATTAAGCGGCAGTTGCCATCTCCTCACAAGCTTCGGCGCATTTGCGGCAAGCTTCCGCACAAGCCTGACAATGCTCCATATCGTGCTTGGCGCATTCATCTCCGCACGCTTTACAAACATCTGCACAGACCCTGCACAAGTGTGCACTGAACCCGCTTCCCAAACTCATGACCTCTGCTGCAGCCCGGCATATTGCCGCGCATTCTAAATCCAATTGGATACAACGGGACATCATCTTAATATCCTCTTCCTGAAGGCATGAAGTTGCACAATGGCTGCAAGCCACTGCACAGGCAACACACTCATCGATACAATCCTGAAATTTTTGATGTGACATAATCATTTGTTTTATAGTTATAAACTTAGTGAATTACATTATTTATTGCCCCTGGCCAATAGCCAGTCCTGGAACTGATCTATTTCCTTCATTTGTGCATCGATAATATTGGTAGCCATCGTTTTCATACGCTGTTCCTGCCCATGCAGAAGTTCGAGACGAGCGTTTTCAATTGCACTTTGATGGTGGCCGATCATTAGAATAGCAAAGTCGTGGTCGATGTCCCCGTTTATGATCTGCAAATCCGCCTGTTTTCCTGCTTTTTTCATGTTATCCATCTGCATGGTATCAAAATCAGGATCGTTGGTATGAGGTGGATGTGAGGCGAGAAAGGCGGTAAGCTGCGTTATTTCTGCTTGTTGGCTGGTCATAATAGATTGGGCCATTTGTTTCATTGTTGCATCGCTGCCACTTTTCAGTTCGAGATTGGCCATATCAATTGCGCCCTGATGGTGCATGCGCATCATCATAGCAAAATCGTTGTCGGGATCTTTCGTCATCTTCATGGTATCCATTTTCGACATCATTTGATGCATAATGCTCATCATCTGATCCTGATCGTGATTCTGAATTTTGATTTCATTGTTGTCTTTCGTACAGGCAGCAAAAAAGCCTGCGATAACCAGTAGCCAGGTCAATTTTATTACGTTTTTCATGGTTTCAGTTTTTAGTTATCCCCTTATTTATTTATGTGATTGCATCCAATGTTCCATTTTACTGATATCACTGGTTTGTTCAGGAATGGATTTTTGAGCCATCGATCGGAGCTTGCCATTTTTTGCATTTGCTAAGATGCTTTTCGCCATTATCAACCCGTCTTTGTGGTGCTTGGTCATCATATCTGCAAATTCATGATCTATGGAAGACATGGACATGTTCCCAGTTTTCATCATCGCCATCATATTGTCACTCATAGCCTTACCCGCACCTGAATTTTTATTGGCCGGATCATAATTTTTATTTCCGCTTTGTAGGGTAGGGATTAATTGATCAAGCTCTGTAACCTCCTTAGTTTGCGCGTCCACTATTTTTTGTGCCAAACTTTTCATTACGGCATCTTTACCCTGCTGCACTTCCACCTTGGCCATGTCAATTGCGCCCATGTGGTGAATTCTGAGCATAGTTGCAAAATCAAGGTCGATATTACCCTTCATCTGCTGAGCATGCATCTCCTTCATCATTTTATTCATTGCTTCCATAAGCGGGTCGCCTTGCATTTGAGCTAACATTGATACATCCGTCGTTGGATAGTAGTGGCTGCTCATTAATCGGCCGTTCATTGCCATTTCGGCGTTCATTCCTGTTGCGCCTAGCGCAAAAAGTGGAATCATTACAATTGATGTTTTCATAGATATTATTGATTATTAAAATTTAATGCGTTTGAATTAGTAAATGACAGTAAGGCCCCCTCCAAAGCCGTACTGGTTATCGTAACTGAGTGATAACGCAAAATATTTGGTGAGCACATACCGCGTATCCATTTGGAATTCCTTGTCAGTATTATAAGACGCACCAAGATAAAGCCTGCTGGAAAGCGGGATGTCTTCCCTGCTCAAAGCAAATCGGAACTTTCCTTTTGAGCTGACGCGTGCATCCGTTTGTATAAATAGCGGCAACAAGTATCTTAAGCCTACAACTGCACTATTTTCACTATACTGTGTGAACCGGCCACCCTTCGTGTTTTTTTCAAAGCTTCCACCGATATAAGCCGCAAGGTATTGCGGGTTATCCAGGTAACGTTCCGCGCGCGGTTCAAATTCGTATCTTCCATCGTAGCTCGCACGGTAGTTTGCATTGAACTCATAACGGGTATTGGAGACAAAGATGCTTCCGGTGTTGGTCTGAGAATGAAAGGACAGCTGCGCCCAGGTGTAAAACTGCCGGTCATCATTAATTACCGGGTTGTTCGGCTGATATTTCGCTACATCAGGGTTACTTGGCGAATCTTCATAACGTACCACCCTTGCCATACCTGACATCATGTGATAAAGTGTGTGGCAATGGAAAAACCAGTCGTGTGCTTCGTCGGCCAGATACTCTATCGTTTGTACCTTCATCGGTTCAATACTCACCGTATGTTTAAGTGGTGCGGAATCGCCTTTAGCATTCAGTACACGAAAAAAATGTCCGTGCAGGTGCATCGGGTGTTCCATCATCGTCGTATTATGAAACACAAAGCGGACAATTTCTCCTTTCCTGATTAGTAACCTGTCTGCTTCTGATAGCGGTTTATTATTGATAAACCAGGTGTAACGTAGCATGCTGCCAGTAAGATATAAATGATAGGTTCGAACAGTGTGTTTTCCTTCAATGGCTGTAGTAGAATTAGCCTCCAGCATATCATAGCTTAGAATTTTTCCTTTCCCGCCTAAACCCAGCAGCATGGATTGGCCGGGCCCCATAGGCGTTCCTTTCCCATCATCTTTCATTTTCATAGCCATCCCACCCATGTTCATATCGTCCATTCCCGGCTGCATGGCCATACCCGGCGTTTTTTCCTTATCTTGCTTTCCATTCTTTGAACTATCGGAGGCCATTCCGGACATTTGATCCATCTTCATTCCGGGCATGTTCATTTTCTGCATATTTTGACGACTGGGATCTTGTCCATTCATCTTCATATTTCCCATCTTCATCATCCCATCACTTTTTGAAAACTCGAGACCGTCGTTTTTTACTTTGGAATTCGGAACGGAGTTCATGGGCATATTCATCATGCCCATCATTTGATTGAAAGTATGGGTAAACCGGTAATAGGGCACTTTTGGAATGTCCGTGGTTTTAAATTCTTTGCCGCTACCAAACCATGCCGAAACTTTTCCGGTAATATCCTGCGCCGTGGCCCGGAATTCATATTTACCGGAGGCAGGTATCTTAATGAGCACGTCATAAGTCTCAGCTGTTCCAATTAAAATTTTATCGACCTGAACTGGCTTTACAGCTAAGCCATCCGCAGCTATCACGGTCATTGACCCGCCTGCATAATTAAGCCAGAAGTAACTGGACGCTGAACCATTAATGATGCGCATCTTCACGGTTTCCCCAGCCTTGAACCGTGTAAAATCCTGATTGCCTTGCCCGTTGGCCAGAAAACGGTCATATTTTACATCCACAAGGTCCATCGCTGGCATACGCATCCAGTCCAGCTTCAATTTGTCGCTCAGGTAACCCTTTTCTATAGCTCCGCCATAGCTCAGTACGCTGCCCCGCTGGATAGAGAACCAGTCGCTGCCCCGCTTAAGCATTCTTAAAACCTCTTTTGGCCGGTAATCGGTCCAATCGGACAACATAAAGACCTGTTCCGGGTAATTATCTTTGCGAACCTGCGGCTGTATCACAATAGGGCCGTATAGGCCAGCCTGCTCGTCTAACTCGGTGTGAGTATGATACCAGTAGGTACCGGTCTGACGGATGGGTATGACGTTCGTAAACGTCGTGCCTGGTTCTATGGGCACGGTACTGATGTAAGGTACGCCATCGTATTTATTGGGTACGAGCAAGCCGTGCCAGTGGATAGATGTTGTAGTTTTTCGGTGGTTATGGATACGGATATAAGCCGTGTCACCTTCCGTAAATCTTAAAACAGGGCCTGGTATCTGGCCGTTAATAGCCAGGGCTTTGACGCGCTTACCGGTGTAGTTAACTATGGTATCGCCGATATTAAGATCATAATATACCCGTTTGCCTGCATGAATAAGGTGATCATTTAGTGTGGATGACGTACTTTTAATGGTATCGCCTGGATTCGCCGGCTGTGCGGTCATCTTCATGCCCGGCATGCTGCCTGTTCCCATACTCATTCCATGTGCTGGCTCAGACATGTCCATATTTTGCATGCTATTTGCAGCGGACTTTTCCGGCATTTTTCTTCCGGGCATTATACCACTATCGGAATGGTTCATTTTCATTCCAATCATGCTACCCACACCTTTCCTGTTCGCCGTTCTTTTCCTCGATCGCTTTTGCGCCGTACTCGCTTTCGTTTTCGGGTTTGTTTGCGAAATTTTTGATTTTTCAGGCTGATTTTTCTGCGATGAATTCATGTTCATACCGGGCATTTCATGTTGTTGGGCATGGGCAACCAAAGTCACGCAGAGATAACTTATTAGGAGTACTGTCTTCAGGTTTTTCATAACAAATGCTTTATACCTTATCTAATGATTTTCTGGGCAGCTGATCGGAGGATTTATACTGGCTCGGCGTTAACCCGGTTATGGTTTTGAACTGTGTGGACAAATGGGCGCTGCTGCTGTAGCCCATTTTCCAGGCGATCTCATTCATGTTGAGTTCACCGTACTCCAGCAGTTCTTTCACTTTTTCGATCTTTTGCTGAATAATGAATTTTTCTATGGTGGTATCCTCGGATTCCGAGAACATCCGGCTGAGGTAGGTATAATCCTTATGAACCTGATCGGACAGGTAATCTGAAAAACTAAGGCGATTGTCGGCAAGGTCGCTGTGATGGACCTTTTCAATGATCAGGTCTTTGATGCGCTGCACAACGCGGTCTTTTTCATTGTCAATCAGTTCGAAGCCAAGCAGCTTCAGAGCGGAGGAAACAGCACTTAATTGAACGGCATCCGGCTCAGGCTGTACATCCGCGCTGCCTAGAGCAATTGCAGTGACGCGGAAACCTAAATTTTCCAGTTGTTGTTTAACGACCATAATGCAGCGGTCGCAAACCATATTTTTAATATATAATGTCATGTTTTAATTCAAGCTAAAGAAAGTGAAGGCAATACTACTTCAGGCCGCAGAAATGCGGCAATGCTTGAATCAGATCAGAAGAGAACGGTATTTAAGAAATAAAGGCTGTACAGCCGACCGCGGCGGCCCCGTGGCGTTTAACCAGGATACTTTAGCCTCATAAATGCCCCGAACAGGCGCTGCTGAATCATAAGGTAAAAAAATCACGGCGACCTGTAATGCGCTCAGTTGAAATTCCAGCGAAGCGGAAGAGTTTTCTTTGATCACATAATTGCCGTGCTGGTTACAGCAACTGCAATCTTTACCTTCACCACAAGATTTTTTGTGTCCATGTTCTTTGTCCTCATGATGGTCGCTATCATGTCCGGCAAGAGATTCTTCATCGTGGCCATCGCCCATATGGTCATCAAGCGCAAGCGCCGTTAATTCGTGGCCCGACTTTTCCAATAAAAATTCGGCACCGCAGTGAACCAGGCATACGAACATACCCGTTGTCAGCAACAGGTAAAACGCAGCCAAGCCGAAGGCACCGAATTTTCTCATTATATTAGATACACAAAAAAGTTACATTTGTTTAAAAGCTACCGTTTTTTCTTAATAGTCAAAGCGCTATTCCTGCCTTTCAGTGCGGCTCTTACAAATATCGGTTTATTTGATGACTTCTGCCTGAAAGCCTTTGGCCTTCAATGCGCTAATCACTTCATTAGGATTCAAACCTTTATTTGTATCTACAGTCAGTACCTTATCAGGGTTAGCCGTATCGACCTCCCATTTTTGTACGCCGTCCAAATTATTAAGTACCGGGGTTACCGTTGCTATGCAGCCACCACATTTGATGGTGGTCTTGAATTTTAGAGTTTCCATTGTTTTTATGCTATATGTTAATTTTTGAATATTTAAGCCGAAGGCTGTTGCTGACCACCGATACAGAACTAAGGGCCATAGCTGCACCCGCGATCATGGGATTAAGCAGGAAGCCGTTGAACGGATACAATATGCCGGCAGCCAGCGGAATGCCGATGAGGTTATAGATAAATGCCCAGAACAGATTTTGCCGAATTGTACGAACAGTGAGCCGGGACAGTTTAAGTGCTTTGGGTATCTGTAAGAGATCGGAAGAGACGAGCGTGATCTTAGCTACATCCATGGCGATGTCCGAACCATGGCCCATTGCTATAGAAAGGTTAGCCTGTGCCAGCGCCTGGCTGTCATTGATGCCATCACCTACCATCGCGACTATTTTGCCCTGGCTTTGCAAGGTCTTCACAAACTCCGCTTTGTCGGCCGGTAAAGCACCTGCAATAATTTCAGTGATACCGGCCTCTTTACCGATATGTGCAGCAGTAACCGCGTGGTCACCGGTGAGCATATAGACCGTGATACCACTGCCTTGTAATTCGGCAATCGCTTGGGCAGAAGTAATTTTCACCCGGTCTTGCAGGGCAACAATCGCCAGTACAGAAAGATGTGAAGCGAAATAGATGACCGTTTTACCCCAACCAGATAGTGCTTCTGCCGCAACACGAAGTTCATCAGGCAAGTTGGTTTTACAGGAATCTACGAGTTTCAGGTTACCGGCATAGAACGGCTGTCCGTCGAACATGCCTTCAATTCCCTGACCGGTGAGACTGTGAAAATAGTTCGACGCTACAGTTCCCGTGTTTTGCTCCTTTAAGTAGGCTACAACTGCTGTCGCAAGTGGATGTTCCGATTGCTGTTCGAGTGATAACAGTATTGCAGCTAAGGGATTTTCTTTACCAGCCGCCTGATTCGCCCAGATCAGGTCTGTTACTACTGGTTTGCCTTCCGTGATCGTCCCTGTCTTATCCAGCACGACTGCATTCACCTGATAACCGATTTCAAGTGCTTCCGCGTCTTTGATCAGGATGCCATTTTCAGCGCCCTTGCCAATACCGACCATTACAGCGGTGGGCGTAGCCAGGCCAAGCGCACAAGGACAGGCGATCACCAGCACCGTCACCATTGCCAAAAGCCCTTGCGTTAAGGCTTGCTGACCGCCGAATAGCAGCCAGGCACCTAATGTTATCAGCGCGATCAGCATTACGACCGGCACGAATATACCTGCAATTTTATCGACCAGTTTTTGAACCGGCGCTTTAGAGCCCTGCGCCTCCTGTACAAGGTTAATGATCTGTCCGAGGAGCGTTTCACTGCCGACTTTTTCAGCACGGAACTGAAAACTGCCTTTTTGATTGATCGTGCCCGCGAAAACCGGGTCGCCGCTTTGCTTTGCTACAGCGACAGGTTCGCCACTGATCATGCTTTCATCGACATAGGAATGACCCTCCTGTACCGTACCATCGACGGGGATCTTTTCACCAGGGCGTACCAGCAACAAGTCACCAACCCTGACTTCTTCTACCGGCATAACCTTTTCACCTGCCGGAGTGATCAGTAAAACAGTCTTTGGCTGGAGTCCGATTAGCTTTTTGATAGCGGAAGACGTGTTGGATTTTGCCCGTTCTTCGAGCAATTTTCCCAGCATGATAAAGACAATGACAACCGAGGCCGCCTCGTAATATACATGCGGGTGCAAGGCCTGCCTGTGCCAGAAATCCGGGTAAACGGTATTGAAGACGCTGAAAAGGAAAGCAATGCCCGTACTCATAGCTACCAGCGTATCCATATTGGCGCGTCCATGCTTTGCCTGTTTCCAGGCCCCGATAAAAAAGTTACGTCCTGCAACAAAAAGCACGGGCGCGGTCAGCAATAACATGATGTAATTGGCATAAGGCATGTCCATATAGAACATACCGATGATCACTACGGGTAAGGTAAGGGCACCAGCCCATAGGATATTTCTCTTTAATGCACGGTAGTGAGTTTCCCGGATTTGTTCCTGCTGTTCTTTACCGTTAGCTGTATCTATGAGCAGGTCGTAACCTACCGACTGTAATGAACGTTTTAACACTTCTGGTGCAACGATTTCAGGGTGAAATTCGACCTTTACGGTTTGCGTTGCAAAGTTCACAGCCGCTTGCTCAACACCGTTTTGTGCGCCGAGCATTGATTCAACGCTTGATGCGCAGCCTGCACAGGTCATGCCGGTAACGGGAAAAGTAATTGTGGTGATCGATTGCGCTGCCATTATTCTTTATTTATGGTACAAAATTACGGGGCCACCGAAAATTTGCGTTACAGGATTATGCGGAAATTTTACAGAATACCGTTTAAGTTTCAGCGTTTGCCACAATTTTACTATTATTGAATATTGGTTGATAGTTTAAACTATTGTCTAAACACCTTGTAAACTTATAACCTCATGGACAATTACTTCCTGGTCAAACAGCCGTATGCCGTAAATGAATTGAAACGGTCAGCGTTGGTAGATTTCGTTAACAAAGGACTGCGGTTCATGCGTACCGGTTACCAGGTTAAACAATTGGATACCAATGTAGATATGAATACGCCTGAACAGCGCATCAATTATTATCACTTATTAGATTCCGTGATCTTCAACGGAGTTGCGGGTGATGTTGTAGAGTTAGGTTGCTTCACAGGTCAATGCGCGCTTATTTTTGAAAAAGTGATTGAATTAAACGCTTCTTCAAAACAGCTTCATTTGTACGACAGCTTTTTCGCCACCTTCACTGTTAAAGGAAGTGTTGAGGAACAACTGAAAGCCAATTTTGAAAAGGCCAAACTGAAGCAGCCCATTGTTCATAAGGGTGATTTTAAAACCACGTTACCGAACGAGTTACCTGCGGAGATCGCGTTTGTTCATATTGATTGCGGTTTTGGTGGCGACAAGTTGGAACACAAAGCGGTGATGCTCCATTGTTTCGAAAGCATTTATCCACGCATGAGCAAGAATGCTATTTGTATCCTGATGGATTATTATGATGCCGAAGCAGGTGCTGAAGGCCTTGATATCAATCCCGGTGTTAAATTGGCCTATGATGAATTTTTTGCGGACAAGCCGGAAAAGATCGTTTGCCTTTGGGGTAACCAATATAACCATGCCTATTTCCGAAAGGCTTAAAGAAAGAACTTTAAGCGAACGCCAATAGCGCTGTGAAACTTTGCTTTGTTCGCCTGCATTCACTCATGCAACGTCATCCGCTGAATCCGCACCGCATTTAAAATGGCCAGCAAAGCGACACCTACATCTGCGATCACTGCTTCCCACAGATTAGCGACACCACCAGCACCAAGAACCAAAACGATGACCTTTACCACCATGGCAATGGTTATGTTTTGCCATACGATCCGTTTAGTAATCCTGCCGATCTCAATCGCGGAGGTAAGTTTAGAAGGCTGATCGTTCTGAATTACAATATCCGCTGTCTCTATCGTCGCATCACTGCCTAAGCCGCCCATCGCAATGCCGGCATCAGCAAGCGCAACTACCGGCGCATCATTCACTCCATCACCGACAAAAGCGATACGACTGCCCGCATTTTTGAACCCTTGTACTTTTTCCACTTTTCCGTCTGGTAACAGATCACCAAAAGCTTTATCGATGCCAAGTGCCTTAGCAACTTTATCTACTACCGCCTGTTTGTCCCCTGATAACATGACGGTCTGCAATTTTAAAGCATGCATTCGCTCAATTGCCTCTTTTGCATCTTCCTTAATTTCGTCAGCAATCGTGATATAACCCGCATATTTATCATCAACGGCCAGTACCACAACGGTGTCAACCAAATTATCTACGTCAGCAGGATAACTTATATTAAACTTTTTGAGCAGCTTGGCATTCCCGGCAAGTACCGTTTTGCCGTTAACTGTTCCCTTCAAACCATGACCTGATATTTCTTCGACGTTTTCTGCCTTTAATTGACCTTCCTGCTGACCTGCATATTCAACGACGGCTTTGGCAATAGGGTGTGTAGAATTGGCTTCGATAGCAGCGGCGGTTCTGATCAGTTCATTCTTATCAAAATTCTCGGTAACAACTTCCTGTACTTTAAACACGCCTTTAGTAAGTGTGCCGGTCTTGTCCATAATGACGGTGTTGATCTTGGTCATTACGTCCAGGAAGTTCGAGCCTTTGAATAAAATACCATTTCTTGAAGCCAGCCCAATGCCTCCAAAATAGCCCAATGGGATGGAAACCACCAGCGCACAAGGGCAGCTGATCACTAAAAACACCAATGCCCGATAAAACCATTGATGAAAGTTATAAGGGTCTGTAAAAAAGTAGGGTGCAAAGCATACCAACAAGGCCAGTGCAAAGACTATCGGTGTATAAATTTTAGCAAAGCGGCTGATAAAAAGCTGCGTTTGAGATTTACGGGCGGTCGCATCCTGCACCATTTCCAGTATCTGGCTGAGCTTACTGTCTTTAAACAGCGCCTTGACCTGTACCTCGCTCACTTTGTCCAAATTGATCATACCCGCAAGTACCTTTTCGCCCTTACGTTTAGTATCCGGTTTACTCTCACCGGTCAAGGCTGCGGTGTTGAAACTGGCGGCATCTGAATAAAGTTCACCATCCAGCGCAACTTTTTCACCTGCTTTCACTTGAATGACCTCATCCACCTTAACAGTTTTCGGGTCTGTTTCAGTTGGCTTACCGCCACGCATAACAGTTACCTTATCCGGCCTGATATCCAACAACGCCTTAATGCTTTTCTTTGCTTTATTCACGGCAGCATCCTGAAACCATTCGCCTATGGAATAGAAAACCATTACGGCAACGCCCTCACTGTAGGAACCAATGCTGAAAGCACCGATGGTCGCTACGCTCATTAAGAAAAACTCATTGAAAAAATCAAAATGCTTTGCCTTGCGCCAGGCCATAGCCAAAACATTGTAGCCAGCCAACCCGAATGCAATCAAAAAAATGATCAGATTGACGGGAAATGGCGGTTGGTACTTAAACCCATATTCGAGCGTCAGCATGACGATCAAAATAAGCAGCGCGGTAAGCAGCGGCCAATGGCTCAGCCAGGTTTCTTCCTCTGCCGGTGCTTTCGTAAGATCTAAAGATTCATCTTCGTCATCATGATCGTGTTCAGACGCGGCATGTTGGTCAGCCTCATGGGCCTCTTTTTCAGCGCCCGAGGTATTGGCTAAATGTTCATCCGATTTGAATTGTTCTTGCCGTACCTGGTTTTCTTGTTCTTCTTTCATGATATGGTAGTTAAGCGTTTTGCACCGCTGTTTGTTTCGACAGGAACGTATGATAAGCGTACTTGACCTCTTTTAGCGGTAATTCGAGCCTGAATGCGATGTTCTTAAAACTGAAACCTTTTTGTTTCAGGTGAGCGGTCATTGTTGGGAGCCATTCTTCCAGGGGCTTCAATTTAAAATACTTCTTACAGGCTTCCGCTGCGAACCCGTAGATGATCCAGTCGAGTTCATCCAATAGTTTTAATGCACTAACGTTTCTATAGATCGTCAGAAATACGTCCTGTGTGACCTCGTCAGTATCCTCGTGATCCAGGCCCTGGTGACGGATAAAGAAGTAAATCTGCTGCTGATATTTAGCGAGCAACTGGCCGAAAGCCTTCCGGCGTGTTTTCTCGTTTACTAAATCCTTCAATATGACATCATCTGCAATTACAATCGTTTCCATGATCTTTTCCTTCGTGCAGACTAATTGCCTGCGTTTTTAAGTTCAATTCTATTCTTCGTCTTCCCCTGTGGCGCTTTCTGATGAAAGGATATAAAAGGCACCCTTTGTTACGATCTTCACATCTTTTGGCAGCGACGTCACCAGCCTGACTTCGGTATAGCCCAGGTCCGTTACGCCCGTCACGACCTCTGCTTTTTCAAACACATACTTTCTTCCCGGCTTTGGCTTATCGTCTTTATCCTTTGCGGTTTCGTCTTTATCTTTCTCCATTACCTTGACTAAGTAATAGATATATTCCTTACCACCGGTTTTTATGACGGCTTCAGTTGGAACGGCAGTCGCCAATTGCTGGCCAACGTCAATTAAGGCGGAGACATACATTCCCTGGATAAGATTACTTTTGGCAGCCTGTTCGATCACTGCATGGGCGATGATCGCCTTGCTTTCATTTTCGAAAGATTGGTTCACCCCGTAGATCTTTCCTGTGATCTCCCTGTTATTCTGGTTGGTCAAGGTGAAATAAACATGCTGACCAGCCTTAACCTTAAACAGGTCTTTTTCATACACGACCAAATCGCAATGCACTTTTGAGTTATCAATGATGTTCATCAGCGGTCTTGCAGGTTCGGCATAAGAGCCGGTCTGAATAACGATCTTCCCGATAGTACCGCTGATCGGCGCGTATACCGGAATCTGTGTGATAAAACGGCCATGTGATGCACTCTCAGGACTTACGCCTACCTGCCGAAGCTGACGGCTTAATGCAGCTACCTTAGCTTGTTCGGTCTGTAACGCGCTTTGTGATTGCTGATACACCTTTCCCGTACCGGCGTTTGCCTCATTCAGTTCTTTTTGCCGTTCATATTCTTTGGTAGCATACATCAGACTGCTTTGTGCAGCCATATAATCCTGCTGTAATTGGATCAGTTGGTTATTTTCTATAGCAGCCAATTTTTGACCTTTGTTGACATGCTGTCCTTCCAGAACGAACACCTGATTGACAACGCCGCCCATCAGCAAGGTAACTTCTGCTTTATTCTGTGGTGGCACCTCCAACTGGCCGCTGGCCTTAACGACCGACTTTAAATTCTTTTGCTCCAAATAGCCTAATTGAATACCAACGGCATCCAACTGGCTTCGAGAAATGGTTATACCGACAGTTTTGTTTTTAGGTTTTTCCTTCTCCGCTGCTTCTTTTTCTTCTGTCTTGGGTTGCTGTGTGCAGGACGCCAAAATGATAGTTGCGACAAGTGTCAGCGCGAACGCTGTTTTATATTTTTTTAAACGGAATAGTCTCATTTTGATTTCGATGTTGTAGTGAGGTAAGTAAGTTCAATAACCGCCTGGTTGTAATCACGAAGTGCTGAAAGATAGGACAGGCGGATGTTCATGGCCTGTGTCATATTCTGAATAAATTCGACATAGCCGATCTCACCCTTGCTATAAGCAAACTGGGCGATCCGTATTTGCTCGGCTGCCTGCTTTAAACCACCTTCGTCGTAATAGCGGACTGCCGCCTCATATTTAGCGAGTTGCTGCAGTGCCTGATTATATTGCTTGTTGAGTAAAAGGCTGGCGTTCTGCTGTTCAGCCTGAGCGATCTGCTGTCCCACCTGGGCGGCTTTAACCCTGCTCTTTTGAGCACCGAAAAATAATGGCACCGAAACACCGACTTCAAAACCACCAACCCTGGTGCCGGGAAAATAGTTGCGGCTGATATTGGCAGGATTAAACGCGCCGACTAAAAGTTGTTGGCGATAACCAATGGTCAGGCCAGGGAAATAACGGCTTTTTTCCGCTTTCAGTTGTGCATCAGCTAAAGCATTTCGTTGTTCATAATAAGCTACTTGTGGGTGATTGCTGGTCACAATACTATCGGCAGCAATAAAAGAAAGCTTTTCTAAAGGCCCATCAGTTATTGCAGGCAAATAGTTAATGCTCAATAACTGCTGTAATTCCTGCCTGCCGATCAGTACATCCGCTTCCGCCTGTCGCCTGGAAACGCTGATCTCTTTGTAAGCGTTCGTAGCCGAAAGCTGTTCAAGGTAGGAGGTTTCACCTGTTTTATAGCGCAAAGCCGCCCGCTCTGAAAAGCGTTTATATAAGCTATCCTGGCTGGTAAGCTGCCGCAACTTATTCTGCGCATATTGAACCTCGTAATAGGCTGCTGTGACCTGTTTGACGACTTCGTTTTCGGTAATAGCTTTTGAGCGTTCGCTCAATGCGGTCTGTGCTTTGAGTACTTTTGCCTGAGCGCTGTAAACGGTCGGAAAAGCAAAGCTTTGGGTGATCCCCAAACTATTATCGATATTCCCACCGGATGTAGGGTCTTGTGTAAGGGTGATGTCGGTTTTGGCGGGGTCGAATGCCGTACCTTGTAAAGTTCGGTTCTGACCGATCTCCAGCGTTGCTCTGCGCAATTGCGGATTATTTCGGATTGCGGTCTCAATGCTCTCTGATAAGGTAAGCGGTTTATCACTCTGCGCGTTGACCGACGAAGCAATTAAGCTGCCTGTAAGAAACAATAAGATAGCTCCGATCTTGGGTGATAATGGCATTGTCTTGTCTGTTTTTGGCGGATGATTTTTGGTAAAAAGAATATAAAGCACCGGAAGAACCAGTAAGGTAAGCAAGGTCGCTGATATTAGCCCGCCGATCACAACCGTTGCCAAGGGCCTTTGCACTTCGGCACCAGCGGTAGACGATATAGCCATCGGCAGGAAACCTAACGAAGCTACAGAGGCCGTCATCAACACGGGCCTTAACCTGACCTGCGTTCCTTTCTTTACACGCTCGATGATATCGGTAATGCCTTCAGCTTGAAGCTGGTTGAAATAACCGATCAGAACGATCCCGTTCAAAACGGCAACACCAAAAAGGGCGATAAAACCGACGCCTGCGCTGATACTAAAAGGCATTCCTCGTAAGTACAAGGCAGCAACACCACCAATTGCTGATAGCGGTACGGCAGAAAAGATCAGGAGGGTCTCTCTAACGGAACGGAAGGTAAAATACAGCAACACGAGGATCAGCAGCAGTGCTACCGGCACAGCTATAACTAAACGGCCTTTGGCTTCCTGCAAATTTTGGAACTGTCCGCCATAGGTCGTGTAATAACCGGCAGGCATTTTTAATTTTTGATTTAAGAGCTCCTGTATCTCCTTAACCGTACTTTCCACATCACGGCCGCGGACGTTAAAGCCAACGTAGATCCGGCGTTTACCATCCTCACGGCTGATCTGTGAGGGTGCATCCTCGGTTCTGATCGATGCCACCTGGCTTAACGGAACCTTGCTGCCGCTTGGAAGCGGGATATAAAGGTTTTCGATGTTCACTATATCGGAACGCAGTTCACGGCTTAGGCGCAAAACGATCTCAAAACGTTTCTCACCCTCGAACACCGCACCAGCCACCCGACCGGCAAAAGCGGTACTTAACGCCGTGTTGACATCTTCAATGTTCAAACCATATTGGGCGATCTTATGGCGGTCATAAACAACCGCTACCTGGGGCAAGCCGCTTACCTTTTCTACCATTGGTTCACTTACCCCCTTAACGCCGCTGATCAGTTTTGCAGTTTGATACGCCTGGGAAGCCAATACGTCCAGATCATCGCCAAAAATTTTAATGGCAACATCCTGCCGTATACCTGTCATCAGCTCATTGAATCGCATCTGCATAGGTTGGGTAACTTCTACATTAATGCCGGGAATATCTTTTAGTGTTTCTTCGATCTTCTCCATTATTTCAGCGCGATCACCGGCAGAAGTCCATTCATCTTTCGGTTTCATAGATAGCATCATATCACCACGCTCGAACGGCATCGGGTCTGTAGGCACTTCCGCGCTTCCTATACGGGTTACTGCCTGCTTGATCTCCGGGAACTTCTGCTTTAAGAGCTTCTCTGCTTTTCCAAAGGTCTGCACTACCTGCGATAGTGAGGTGCCTTGCATCATGGCAATTTCAACCGTCAGATCACCTTCTTCTAAAGTCGGGATGAACTCACCGCCCATTTTAGCAAAAGCCCACAGGGCGATGGCTAATAAAACGACAGACAAAAAAACGGTAAACTTTTTAGCCTTCAGCACGGCGTTTAACGCCGGCGTATAAATGCGGTGCATGGCATCAACCAGCCGGTCAGAAATATTCCGCTTATGGTGGGTTTTCTTACTTAAAAATAAGGCACTTGCCATAGGCACATAGGTCAGCGAAAGGATAAAAGCACCCAGGATGGCGAAAGCTACCGTTTCTGCCATTGGCCGGAACATCTTTCCTTCGATACCTACCAGTGCGAAAAGCGGCAGATAAACGATAAGGATGATGATCTCGCCAAAAGCGGCGCTGTCCCTGATCTTGGATGCTGCTTCGTAAACTTCGCCATCCATTTCAGATTGATCAAGTGTTTCTTTGCCTGCGAAGCGGTTGCTTTCTGTGATCCGGTGAACGATGGCTTCGACAATAATAACCGCCCCATCCACGATCAGTCCAAAGTCAATTGCACCCAGGCTCATCAAATTTCCGGATACCCCAAAGAGATACATCAGCGTTACGGCGAACAGCATGGCCAGGGGAATAACGGAAGCAACTACTAAACCTGCACGCCAGTTACCCAACAGCAGGACCAATACAAAAACGACGATAAGGCCGCCTTCTATAAGGTTCCGTTCTACCGTACCCATAGCCCTGCCAACAAGTTCCGTACGGTCAATGAACGGCTCAATGACCACACCCTCGGGCAATGACTTTTGTACCTGGGCCATGCGTTCCTTAACGCGCTCGATAACATCACTGAAATTCTCACCTTTTAGCATCAGGGCGACACCGGCAACGACTTCGCCTTGTCCGTTACGGGTAACTGCGCCATAGCGGTTAGCACTGCCATATTGCACCTTGGCAATATCACCGATAACCACAGGTGCATCTTCACGGTTCTTAACCACGATATGTTCAATATCATCCAGTGTTTTAACCTGACCCAGCCCCCTGATAAAATAGGCGTTACTTCGCTGTTCAATGTACGATCCACCTGTGTTTTGGTTATTCTTTTCAAGTGCAGTATAAATATCGCTGATCGTAATATTAAGGCTGTTCAGCCTTTCGTTGTCAATAGCGATCTCGTATTGCTTCACATAGCCGCCCCAACCGCTGATTTCGGCAATTCCAGGGGTTCCGGCCAGTTGTCTGCGGACGATCCAATCCTGCATGGTACGCAGGTCTGTAGCGGAATATTTGTTTTCATAGCCGGGTTTTGTATGTATGACATACTGGTAGATCTCCCCGAGGCCGGTCGTGATAGGTGCCAACATAGGTTCGCCGGTGTCTTTGGGAATCTGACTTTCAGCTTCCTTTAAACCTTCGCTGATCTGCTGCCTCGCCCAATAGATATCTGCATTGTCCTCAAATACTACCGTTATCACCGACAGTCCGGAACGGGAAATTGACCGTTTTTCAATTACTTTAGGCACGTTGGCAATCGCCAGTTCTATCGGCGCGGTAATATATTGCTCCACTTCCTGAGCGCCCAAAGTAGGTGCCTGGGTAATAATTTGAACCTGGTTATTGGTAATGTCAGGCTGTGCATCAATTGGCAGGCGTGTAAGCGAAAAAATACCGGCCGCTACTAATAATATTATAAATGCCCCTACGACCAGCTTATTGCTGATCGAGAACGCAATGATCTTATCAAACATGGATTTATGGTTAATACGTAAACGTGCTTGTGGCATAGCGCAGACGCTATCCCATCACGAACAAAATTGAAGCGAATGTATTAACCGATCTGAGGCGGCTGCCAGATAGAAATGGATTGTTCAAGAAGCGCCGGAACTGTCGGCTCACCGAAAGTTTTTTTAACTTCTTGTATGAAAACGCTCCCCACGTGATGGTAGGGTGTTAGCGTCCGAACAGTAGAACAGCAGGAACAGGTGCAGAACGGCGTGCAGGTTTCTTTGCCTGCTTTTTCGTCACCTGAATGGCTTTTAGTAAAAGTAGTATAAGATTTCACCATATCCCCAAAGTCGTCACTGTCCCTGCATGGCAACACTGCCAGTAAGGTCATGTAAACGCTGAATATGATTCCTACATACTTCATTTGATACAAACATATGATTTACAGGTCAATTATTACAAAATTAAACTTCATAGAAATGTTAATTTATGTTAAACCTGTTAAGGGGCATAGAACACCAAGAGAAGTGTGGTCAGGTTAAAACAAAAAAAGTACAGCAAAGCTTTACCCGCAATTCGTAGAATTCATATATCCGCAAAAGACTACGGCATAACGAGCCGCCTTCTTAGCGCGGCGCGCTCGCCCTACGGGACTTATTCCGTTTCCATTTGCCTTATTGCGGGTAATTTATTATGCTTTCTTTTTTTCCTTTTTCTTTTAAACCGTTATACAACATATTGTTTAGTATCTTCAATCATGTATATAGACCAAATATATTTTCAAAAATTGCACCTCCAGTTTGGTAATCTGATTTATCTAATGATCGAAACAGGCGAAGGATTTACTGGCTCGTTTCAGGATGGCTTCGATGGCTCGGCGTTTTTGTTCACTAACTTTTCCAATGGTAAGACACAAAAGGTAGCGCTAAATAACTTACAACAACTGGAAAAGATTAAGCAGTAGTAAATCGAACGATGACTGAGGAGTTAATACAGAAATATAACAACCATCGCCAGAAAGCGGACGGTTATAATGTCGATACGATTAGCGGATTGTATGATAAATATTCGACAACCTATACCGGATATAACATGCTGTATAATGAAGTCCCGGCTTCACTTGCAAAGCAAAATGTTAAATTAAGGGCTAAAGACGATGACAATCATAAAGCAACTGATCTTGTAGCACAGTATTTAGGGGAAGAAAATATTTACAACCAATTTTTGGAATGGGGTAATGAAAAAGATATTCATTCTTTAATATGGATCATTGAAGAAGGTTATTTTAACATCGTGCTTGACCGGGCTGGAAATTCTAAATCAGAACGAGATAAAGAACTGCTTCTCGGGTTAAAATCCGAATCTTCAGACGTTAAAATAATGGCAATCCTAAAAATCATATATGCAGTCAGAAACAATATGGTTCATGGTAATAAAGACATTCAAGAATACCAGCGCTTTTTGTTAGAGCCCCTTCTCAGCCTCCTGCAAACACTATGTTCGCAATTATTTGAAAAACTTGGAGCCTAAGTTTGAATGATTCATCAAAAAATGCGGTTTATAACAAAAGTCCCTTAACACTCGCTGCAAGGGACTTTCAACCTAAACCTTATCACAAGGCAAGCAAGGATGCCTGCCATTAAGGGTGGCAATCTACAATTTTTGATGGAAAATAAATGAATGATATTTCAGGTCGGTTTATGGTAAATCAAGGCGCACCCTGTTTTCACCGAAAATCATTTAACACTATGAAAACAGGGGGCGTTCTTCGGGCGGGCGATAGCCCGCCGCCGGGCAATTTTAGAAACAAGGGGGATTGCTCCCCCTAACAATTAATTATAAATCAATGCTTCGCTTCCCTGTGTCGCAAAATCCCGACACAGATTAAAGGCGGTTTGTGCCCGTTGTTTCGCTGTACCGTCCATGATGGATTTAAATTTGGCTTCATCACTTTTAAAACCGCGCACATTTTGGAAATAACCCGTAACGCTGTTATATGCACCAAAAACAGTTCCTGCGGTCGTTTCCATTTGCTGGGTCTGACTTCCTAAAGCATATTCATAAACATTATCTACAATGTTAGTGTAGTGTGTAGATAGCAGGTCTAATTTGCCCCCGGCTAAGTTTTCCAAAACCTCTTTGTTAGGTGCCATTGCAATCTGTATCAATTTTTTCACCTCGGCATCTGTGATACGTACTTTAGCCCATTGATTAAATAAGCCCTCCATTTCGCCGCCTAAAGATTTACTAATGCCCATTAAAGTATGTGCCTGTTTTAGCCGTTCGGTAGCAGAGGCGGTATGACGGATTTTAATCGCCCCTGAATGATTATTCATCGCTGCGTTTAGCGTATTGTTGCAAACTATCCTAACAGGCGTAAAAGCTGCGGTAATGCTTCCTAAACCATCGTGAGTAGTGGTTAAAAACAAATACTGTTCTATCCAGTCCTTTACACCTACCCGAATATAATCAGGCAATTTAGCAGTTATAAAAACCCGCTCGCCGTTACCCAATGCCCCCGCCGTTTCGTATAAAATACCATCGCCACCGCCTACGATCGCATCAAAGAACGAAAACGCATCACGGTTTTGTACCACTTCATAATCGTTACCGACAACCCCTAAAACCTGTTCGGTATCGGCCCGAACCGTAGCAAAAAAATTAGGAACCTCTATTTCGGGAATAATAATATCGTTGTCGGGATCGCCTAAATGGTTTTCGGTATCATAAGTAAACAAAGGGCGTTTTTCTACAATATAATCTAAACCTGCGTGCTGTATGGCTTCGCTACTAGTTGGGTAACGGTCTATGATTTGCCCTAACCCGTGCCAGGCTTTTTCCTTAACACTCATAAAGCTGTTTTTGCCTGTTTTCTGATTGAAATTTATTTGATGTGCCATGATGTTATTTTTTAGTGTTCAGTTCAATAATTTTTGTTTGTAATACTTCCACGTTCGGCGTACTGCTTACCTGCAAAACCGTTTTGGTTTGCAGTTCCTGTATTGCATCGTGAATGCTCGTATGCGCGGTTTTAATGGTGACTTTCACCAGTAAAAAGATCTTATCCTCCATCGCTTTAAAATTGGTATATATTCATAAAATCGCTTAATTCTAATTGAAACCGTGCGGGGTTTTCCTGCGCTAAAGTTTCGGCGTAACCATCCCAAAATATTTGGTTGGTTAACTCTATAAATTGCTCGTACATCCGATTTGCTGTTTTTTGTGAAACCATAAAAAAATGCTCACCATCCCGATAGCTTTCGGGATGGGAGCATAATTTGTTTAAGCATTGGGGAAAATGATGTTTGCTTCGATCTCGGCCAGTTTTTCATGGCAGGCATCAAAAATGAATTGGGAAACCATGCGGATAAGGTTTGGCGTATTGGTGACAAACTCCCGGCCTTTATCGTCTTTGATAATCAGCTTGCAACCCTGATAAGGATTGTTTTCCAGTTCGTCGTTTTCCTCGATCAGTTTTACCTCAAAATCTTCCAGTAACTTAATGCGGGATAACAGGGTAATACGCTGAATGCTTAGGCGGTGTAAGCCCTCCACCGATTTCAAAGTTTGCTCTAAGTTCAAAGCGAATTTTTTTGGCTCCGCTTTCACCTCTTCCACTTTGGCGGGTTCGGCTTTTGGTTCTTCCGCTTTGGCCGGTTCGCTCTTTGGGGCTTCGTCTAATCCGTGTCCTGTGGTAAATGGCGCAACGTTAGCGGGTTGGTTATCCACTGTAGCGGGGCTACTGGTCGTTGCCTCGGCAGGGTTGGTTTTCTCAGCTTGCGGAGTTTGCGCAGGTTTTTGATCTTTAGCGGTTTCATCTTGTTTGGCTTCCTTTCCTGTCAGGCTTGGGCGGTTTTCAATACGGTTAACTGATTGGTTGTTTTTTGCTGCTGTACCTTGTACACCGTTTGCATTTTTTTCTGCTGTTTTCATTTTTTAAATGATTTAAAAGGGTTAAAAAATTTGTTTTTCGTTTCCCTTTTTTCCCGAAGACTTTCCCTGAAAAGCTATTTTTCAAAAGAAAAAACGGTAAAAAAGAAAGTCAAAAAGGCGGTCGCAAAGCCTGGGCGGGAGAACTATAAGTCCCGAAGGGTGGCCGCAGCGCAGCGGAGGACATTATGCGTTCGTACGAACGGGCTGACCGATCTTGACGCCGCTTTTGTCCGTTTTCTTTGGAAAATAGCACCTGAAAGCAGTTGATATTTTAGCAGGAAAATAAGTGCAGAGAGAAGGCAAGCGCAGCTTTTCCCAGCGCAGCGGGTAAACAAGTGAAGTCCTGAATGATGCGCTTAATTGGAATTGGCAGTAGTTATAGCAACAGCGAATGCTTTTGCCGCGCAGCAAAAATGCAGCAGCGGATATGATACCAATCAGCCTTCAGGAAGTCAACTGTCAAGGATTGCAGCGGCATCCTTTTCCCGGAAAAGATAGAGTGGAAAGCCTGGCCGGAGGGACAGCCAGGTATTTGAAATAGCACTGAATTATTATCTGTAGAACGTTGGTTTGCATGGCAAAGACATATTGCTGAAATTTAATGAGTACTTAATGTTAGACATGGGACTGATACTAAAATCGGTCTTAAATTGATAATTATTTATATTTGTATTACCGCCAACACAGCGATATGGAGCAGGAAGCATTTTATAAGGACCAATATGACAAGACGCTTGACCGTAAAAACGAGATCAATACCTCGTTGTCTACTCCTATAGGTATTCTCACTGCATTGTTGGCCGGTTTGTACTTTGCCTCGACAAATTTTGATTTCAGCGACAACAAGTTCTTATCTATAAGCTTTATTGTCATTAGTGTTGTATCTATATGTTTATTGGGTAAATCAATATATCATCTGATACGCGCGTTTTCAGATTTCCACAACGGTTATGATTACGCTTACCTGAATGACACAGATGTTTTGGACGCTTACTACCAAGGTTTAGTTAATTTTTATCAGTCGCAGCCCAATAGCACGTTAGCCGGTAGCATCGCTGAAGCAAAAAAAGAATTTGATGCCTATCTGCTGCAAGAACTGATCAAGAGTGCAGGGATCAATCAAAAAAACAATAAGTCTAAAATTTTCCAGCGATTTCAATGCCACCAGTATATGATTTATGCCTTAATTGCATTAAGTTTGTTAATCATTCCATTTGGCATTGATTTTGGGGTCAATAAAGGGAAAGATAAGGTTCAAAGGGTTAAGATCGATTCGGTCATACCGGTTAACCTGAACATAAAATATAAAGACACTGTTGAACGTTTAAATATTAAAACACATTGCAATGGCAGAAGTAAAAAAACCAACACCTCCACCAACTCAAATGATAAGGGAAGGCGTAAATCCTAACACGGTTCGTCCAACAACTACTGCGAGCACGACCGTTAAGAAAAAGTAATTAAGGAACACACCTGATATGGAGGCGTTGACAAGTAATTGTCAGCGCCTTTTATTTTAAGGAATTGTAGGATGACATGCTGCCAATTTCCATTTGTAATAAAAAGAAATACAAGCCATTAGAAAATGGTTTTTTTAACCAGTTCTGCTTGACTTGAATTAACATTTAGCGCCTCAATATTGACGCTTACCTCTTATTAGAGCATGGTTAATTTTAAGGTTGTCAGCGTTTCAATGAACAATTTAGACCATCTATCGCACAACCATATCCTCGTCAATACCGTCATCAGGTGCCGGCCCGTCTTTAGTATACCAATTATCAGCATCACGTTGATTGATCAGCCAAGCTATTGAGCATATTTTTTCCAGGACATCAAATAAATTATTTATTTGTCTGCTTGAAAGATGCTTTGAGATCTGATATTTGGAAAGGGCCATTTCAAGCACTATCAAAAGGTTCGACTTCAGTAATGGCAGCGGGTGCTTGTCGAAAATTTTCATTAACAGATCATAAGGCGTTAATAGCCACTGTCGGTCGAGGTTATCGGGAAACCATAACCAATATTGCTCTTCATCATCAAGATCTGGTGCCGGTGTAAATCCCTCGAATTTTGCTGTGCCATATAGACTCCGGTAATACAATCTTTCGCCTGTAAGTAAGTAAAGCATTTCTAGCAATCGGGTATACATGGAATAGATCCCAACAAGTTTACCTGGACCTTCATCCTGATGAAATTGATAATCAGCGGTAAGTGAGCAATATCTCCAATTTCGCAAATACTGAAGATGTCTGATGGGAGTAGCTGATTCGAAAAAGTCGGTAATAGGCTCGAACGGATATTGGAGTAATTTGTAAAAGTCAAGATTGGCGACGGCATGCTCCCAGGGCGTATATTTAGAAGTTTTCATTTTATAAACCAGGTATTAATTTTAGAAGCTGTGAATTCTATGTCAAAATCGTTTGCAATTTGCATGTTAGCGGGAGTTCAATATCTCAAACGAATTAACCTCAGCAGCTCAGGCGGACATAAATATGCCCGCCTTGCTACTTTGGGTGCTTAGCGGTGCTCGGATATTAAGGAAGGAAGGAAGCAAGGCGGCATAAGAAAATCTTTGCCGCTTGCTACTATTTGGCTATTATTAAGAACTGGTTTTGCATTTAATAAATTGCTGATAAACTTGTTCAATCTTATCCATTACCAAGGCAACTCTATCCTTTAGTAGCTTTACGGAACCTTCATCCGGTTCAAAGTCACTCTTATACCTTGTTTCAGAATAGCCCAATTGGAGTAAATTGAAAAGCTGTAAACCTTCGGTAGTATTAAGTTGCAGCGATCGCTTTATTTCGTCTGTAAATAGCAACGTTATTTTGATCATCCGTGGAAGGTTATGTGTAGTAAGGCGGTAGCCTGTAATGCCATGGATGATTCCTATCAGCGAGCTCTCGGTAGCTTGATGTAAAGAAAAAAGCGCTAATGTGCAATTGTTATCTTCAATATACCTGATCGCGCCTTTCATGAATTCTTTACCTTGTAGACCCCAGCGATCCCAGTCTTTTTGAGCTTTTTCAATCCACACGTGATCCTCAATAGCTTTTGCGTTCAACAATTCTGCTTCCGGTGCCTTATACAAATTAATGCTTTTGTAAAGTGTGTTATGCCAGAAACGTTTATCATTATCTAATCCTTTCTTCGTGGAAGATCTTTTATGAACAATAGCAAATACTGTCCCCAGGAAACGGCAGTTATCTTCAATCTTGTTAGCTACTTCATGTTCAACCGCCTTTTCGCTATCGTCTATTAATATCAAAAGATAGTAAATGGAAGGTTTTGCATTCTTACCAATCAAGTAGATCAAGTTCACACCCGGTATTCTTTCAATGATCAGGTTCTTTATTTTATCAACAACCGCCTCTTGTTCCTCGCTTAGTTTTGGATTGAGGTCTTTTAAAGGCGTCAAGTCTTCTGCATTGGTCAACTGTTTATCTTTATTCTTCCCCCAAGATTTGTGCGTAATAGCTTCGTTAGTTTCACGCTGATGAATGAGCCATGCCGCAGAATAGAGCTTACGGATATTATCATAAACGTCGATGATCTCGCTTGCCGATAATGTTTCGTCAGCAGCATTGTTATATAGCGCTGTGTGAAGCCATTCATGCAGATAATCGCGATATTCCTGTGGGCTGATCTTTTTAAAGCATTTCTTTATAGCCTTATATGGGTTAGCCAGCTCGCTTTGTGATAAGTTCTTTGGGAAATAGACCCAATCATTACTTTCTTGTGTGATCTGTTCTTTTGTTACGTCTTCCAAACGCGGCCACCTATCCTTAAATTTTAGTAATAATAAATGCAAAGCCTCAATCAATTGCATGTTTTGATCGTATATGAATAAAATGTGACCGGAACCATGTCTATCCTTGAAAACCTTATCATTCAGGACAAAATAGCGCCACTCTTTCAGATCTTCCCGATGATCCTTCGGCCATCCGGAGCTAAAAAAATCAATAACTACCTTTAACGGATTCATGATTTCTTCGAAACGAAGATGTTTAGGATATTGCTCCCACGGCGCGATATTACCCAGATAAGTGCCCATGATATTGGACCGGCATTGTTGACGGCATTACAAAGGACGGCACGGGTGTATTTCTATGCTATTCTTATCATTTCTAACGAAGAAAAAGTGAGGCATAATTTATCCTTGTATAAGCCAGTAGAAACAAGTAATTTCAGATTTCAAATTTTCATACATTTGCTTAAACAACCATTTCTATCATGAGCACAGCTACCGATTCGCAAAAAAGTATTCACCAAGGACGCAATGTTAAGCGTTTTAGAGAAATGCTTGGCTTGAAACAAGAAGCACTGGCTTTAGCCTTAGGTGACGATTGGAGCCAAAAAAGAGTATCATTACTGGAAGGGAAAGAGCTCATTGAAGAGGATATTCTCGCTCAGGTAGCTGCAATACTAAAAGTACCTGTTGAAGCAATCAAAAACTTCGACGAGGAGAAAGCAGTCAACATTATCTCAAATACATTTAACGATACGTCTATGTTAAATGCTGTAAATTATAATCCCACTTTTAATCCTATAGACAAACTGATCGAGGTTTATGAAGAAAATAAAAAGCTTTACGAGCAACTTCTCGCAAGCGAACGTGAAAAAGTTGAAATTCTTAAAAGCAAAAACAACTGATAAGATTATGACAGCGGAGCAGTATTCAAAGCCATACAGAGAAAGAATGTTCAGTCTCGTTGCAGATCCCGAACTGAAAGCGATGGAAATCAGGTATGAACCATATCTTGACATTCATGCTATTGAAGACGTGTTAGAAGGCTGCGACATTATACAAGCCAGTCCGGAGGATGTGCCTACAGGCAAGTTGATTTGGAAAGAAGGTTATGATCTTCCATTAGAGCTTAAGAGAGATATAATTAACTTATATACCAAGCATTTTATTGATCAGTAAGCGGATTAAGTTCAAGCAACGTTCGCCAAGTATCTTCCACAGGCTTTTCGACACCAGGGAAAAGCACATCATCCCACAAATGCAGTTCATCGTTAATAAAACGATAAAGCTTTCTTATTCCAACTTCGTTACTGGCAAACACATGTGTAATGCCTTCTTTATCCAGATAGTCTTCCCAAAAGCCGTCTGAACTAAGGGGTTCTATATATACATCATCATCAATGTCCTGGTCGAAGGCAAACCGAAACCCAGATACCTGCGGTGAAAGGTTACCATCAGCTGAATCATTTAAAATGGTCGTTAATCGAAAAAGCATTGCCGGATAATGGCCGACGCTGTACTTGATCTCTACTTTTTCCAAGGTGCGGGAATTCAGTTCTAACACGCCATATGTAAGCATTTCAACCAGTTTTAGCCATTGCTTGTCTGATACGTTCAATAATACATTTTGTGCCTCATCCAATGTTTTCATAGTAAAGTTTGAATAAATAAATATTAGCAACAGGTCATTGTTGACCTGTTGCCTAAACATGTTAAACACTCATTTTGCTTTTACGCGACTGCTTTTTTGCAGGAGCATCCTCCTTTTGCTGCTCACGTTGTTTCAAATTCCTAACCGGCTTCTGTTCGGTCTGTAGCAATTCCTCCCGTTTTATTTTCTTCATTTGGTGATCGAAAAGGTCAACGGTTTTGAATTGCGGGTTAGCTGCGATGAAATACTTTTTATCGCCTTCTTCACCGCTAACGGTCACCTGCTGGGCGTTGCCTTTTTTCAGAGAGTACAAAAGTTCCTCCTTTGCTTTCGGGTCTTCCAATTCTTTGATACCCTTACCCGCAATAACCTTTTCTACATCATAGCCATAATTTTCATGGTAATGCTTGATCTTTTTGTTGCCATTGTCGGTTAGGTTCTTATCATCAAGGGTTAACCAGGCCTGGTATTTTTGACCTTCTAAATTGTAAAGCTGTTTGTGAACGGCGCGGCCCTCCATCAAATTAAAAGCTTCTTTGGCGGTGATGCCGCTGCCTTTATTGATAAAAAAGGTTTGATCTGAATTCTTGGCAGGATCATCCTTGTGGTTAACCGTCGCGTCGTATTTATTAAAGAAATACATATCCTGGTTATCACCGGCCTTAAAGTGTAATGTGTAGTCAACCGTTTTTTGGTTAAACTCGTGTTGCAGCCCTAACTTAAACTCGGGCGCTTTGGCGGCGATTTGCCTGTCCAATTCAGCGTTTAGTTTGTCTCCAAATCCCAGATTTAGGAGACTTTTTTTTAGAAATTCAGCATTTTGAGTATTCATAACGTAATGATTAAAAATGAAAAAAATGGTTAATTAATTGTATTTGCAGCTATTGCATTAACCGGCTGCTGCACTGCCGGCGTTATTGTTTTCAAATCGTCCAGATCCTTTTGTTTGATTTGGAGGTAAAGGTGACGGTTACCGTTCCGCTCGTATAATTCAACATTCAGCGCCTGGTCTTCTGAAAGCGAGAAACGGTGAAAACCGAAAACTTTCGCGATCTCCTGTTTATGACCAATGGAAGTCTTTTTATGCAGTGTTGTAATTAAGGGTACAATTTCCTGTTCGTGCGTTGCCATCCTGGCGACGGCTTTTAAGTCCCTGATGTAAAACCGCACAAAATCAATTTCGTAGGGAAGGTTGGATTTGTTACGAATATCCAGCCTAAAGAAAATCCGGTTACCGGCAAGCGATAGTTCATCGACCCAGGCTTTAACGCCTCCCGTTTTTTCGTGATCTACCACATCTTTTCGCTTACCTGCGGCTAATTGTGAAAGGACTGCGTTGTAATTAAATTCGGCACTTTTAATCACCCTAACAGTCATAGGAGCTGCGCCATCAACTTCAATCCGTCTTCCTGCCCGTCCATAAGAATATTCTACCGGGATGTGATAAATTTTTGCCGTGCTCACATCCTGGACGTTGATGCGGGTGGGTGAAAAGTCGGTATTGCGTGCTTTAATGGTAATCAGCGCATCTTCTTTCTGTGTCAGATCGAAATCCGGAGTTGATTTGCTGATAATTTTAACCGCAGACTTAAAGAATAAAGCTGTGGTTTTGTCACGGCTCACATAAGCCGTATCCTGCGCGTAGGAAACTGTTCCCCACGCACCAAGAATGAAGATAATGAACGATTTTTTCATGGCATTTTTATTTAATTATCCCGGTCGTTACTATCCTTTAAAAGGACTTCGTAACCGGCCTTTACTTTGACTTTGATCTGTTTTACCTTGTGGTTGAATAAGCCCTTTGCGGCTTCCACACCTGCACTGGCGGCTTGTGTACCAACAGACTGATCCATTGACATCAGCTGCATAGATTGAACCGCATCTCCAACGCCGTTCTTTGCAGCGTCTCTGCCGATTGATCCTGGAACATATAGCCCTTCCATACCGTCCAAATCATAAACTGTAAGTGCTACGGGCAGGATGTTATTGAGATAGCGAATACTGGCAATCTTGATATCCAGGCGTTCATTGTTTAAAGCGCAGGTTCCATAGACAAAACTTCCCTTTGGAATCATTTTGCCGTTCACATAAATGCCATCCAACAGCCTTAATTTGATCACCGCGCCGCTAACCAGCGTTTGATCCTCATGCACAACTGCCTGGATGGTGTTTCCAGCTTCAGCTGTAGCGGAACGGTGCTTTTTCGCTTTACCGCCTCCGTCGTAAGAAGCGTAGTTCACCTGCATTTTTTCAGTTGGGGTATTGTCGTCGTCATCGTTGTTCGCTGCCATTACCGCATACACACGACCGTGATTTTTCATAGATTGATTGCGCAGCCTGCTATTTACATTACCTGGATTTTGTATATCATTAATTTGTTGCAGCATCTGAGTTAGCTGCTTCATTTCAGGATCATTGCCGCCGCCACTGCCATTCATTGCTTTCATCATCAATTCGAGGCGCTTCACATCGGCGGCGGATTGGGGCGATGATGCGCCGCCGCCGTAATTCGCGGGTTCAGGCTGGTTAATTTGCTGGTTGATAGCGGCAAGCTTCGCCTGGATTTTTGCTTCGTTTACATCTGCTACCGTTGGGCCACCTGTAAGGTTAGCGGTCGAACGTTGGGTAGCCGAATCAGAATGCCCGGCTTTAGCCGCATCCAGTCCCATCGATTTAACAAAACTTTCACTAACACCGCTATTGGCTGAACTCGCGGAATCTGTCTTAACTGTTTGGTAAATTCCCATTTTGTCCTGGGCTTTTTGATCTTTGAACTGCGCCTGCGGAAGTGTGGCGTTTAGCCCCTGGACATTGGAATTTTCATAGGCAGATGCCGACTGCTTACCGCCGCCTAATGCCCAAAAAGCCATCGTTAAAAATGGGATGATCAGCAGGGGCATGATGACCAAAAATTTGCGCTCCTTCAAAAATTCAGGAGTATGCTGCGGCAATTGGCCGCTGTTTAATGCTGCATTCATGATTTACTTTTTTTTAGTTAATGAATCTGTTAATTGACGTTTAATGAAATGGGGGTCGGGAAACTCTGACGCCCGCCCGATATGGGCAGAGGTATAGTTTTGTGTTAATTTGGGAATAGTATAAAAGCTGCAAAACGAACTGCTGATCAATATGATGGACGTTAGCAGCGCGATTGCAATCGCGATCTGTTTCTTTTGCCGTAACGAATAAGCATTAAACCACTTATTAAGCCTGGCCGAAAAATAGAGTTGGATATTGATAATTCTCTTTGCCAACGAAGCTGCAACCTTGTCGCTCAAGTGCGCTGACGCTTTACTGTTTGATAAATTCATAGCTTTTAATGTTGAATGGTGGTATCCCTGTTCGCTAAGGTTTCCCAATGCAGGATCAGGAAACCATGCGGGTTATTGTCTGACCTGGCTACATTGCGCAAGTATCCCTGGGTGATCAGGCTTCGGTTTGCGGTTGAAGTGGAGCGGATCAGCTTTTGCGTCGCAAAGCATTTGAAGTAATAGGGATACTGATTAATATCCAGCTGGATGCTATCCACTGTAACCTGCTGGCTGATATTACCAGAAATCAGATTGTTGTAATAGCTCTTTTCCTTTAAATCATTGTATTGATTTTTCGCACTCTCATCAGCGAGGTATAGTGCTTTACCGATATTGCCATCGATCACCTTTTCATCGGGGTCAAGCGTGAAAAAATAATGGTGGAACATCCGGATATGATCCCTTGCTTCCACAGGGATATTATCTTTCCGGTCGGCTGCAAAAGCTTCCAGCGCCTTACCGTTTGCCAATATGTAAATGTGACTGCCGGCAATATTTGCTGCCTGATAACTTTTGTAAAGTGCGAAACAGGATATGGTGGTGCAGGCTGCTATCAGGAAATAGCTGAAGAGTTTGATGTGCTTAAAAGCAGTTTCAATATTTTTGAGATGAGTAAACATAATTTTGAATTTATAGGTGAGTAATTAGGCTTGCTGCGGATCGATCTTGCTCGCCCGTCCATTATTTGGGTTACTGCCTTTATCCTGGAAATAAGGCTTTGATACGGCGCTGGCCGCCATGCTTTGGCTGGTATTTGAGCGCTGATTACCGAAACTATCCGCAGACATATTGCTACCTCCTGAAGCGGCACCCACAACCGACTGACCGGTACTGCTCACGATACTATTGACCTTTTGGAGCAATCCATTTCCTCCACCTGCATTGACGATATAATTAGCTACGCTTGGAACAGTGAAATAACCGATGATACCAATAATTAAGAAAATGAGATAGGCTGTATCGGTTGAACTAAAGAAAGTATCACCGGCATTTTGGACCTGGCTAATATCAAGTTTCAGCATATTTTCCTGCACCTTACCGATGATAGCACCAAAAATATTGGCAACCGGCAGCCATAGAAATACATTAATATATTTAGCCAGCCACACGGTTAACGTGTGCTGAAAACCATCGAAGACGGCTAAGCCAAAAACAATAGGCCCTAATATGGCAAGGATGATCAGGTAGAATGTGCGAATCGTATTAATGCACAAGGCCGCTGCTTCGTATAACACCTGCAACACTTCAGACATCCATTGCTTTACCGAATTGCGGAAATTATAGGATGCTTTAGACATGGCAAATTTCACATCGTTTCCCACACTGGCCAGCATTCCTTCACCACTTCCATCTTTATCTTCTGGATGCGTGTATTTATACCATTTATCGCGGTCGCCATCACCATCAGCACCAACATACATCTGCCAGGTGTCCGTTTTTTCTACTGCCGCTTCTTTTGCTTTCAGTAATGCTGCAATGGCAGCATCTGAATTTTGCACCATGCCACCCGTGGCGCTTACAGTAGGCGACATGATACCGTTGATGATAGCGATGACCGTCGGAAATAACAGGATAGCTAAACCCAAAGCGAATGGCCGCATGAGCGGGTAAAAGTCTATCGGCTCTGCACTGGCTATCTGCCGCCAAACCCGGCTGCCGATATACCATAAGGCACCAAATCCGGCTATTGCTCTGCCAACGCCGATTAGTTGGCTGCACATCGGCAGCATATCGTTGTAGACGCCGTTTAAGGTGCCTTGCAGGCCCTGTATATCAGTTGCAAGCCCATCTGCTTTGGAAAATAAAGGAAAAGCTATCCCCGTTACCGCAAGAATTGCGGTTAAATAAATCTTCTTTTTCATAAAATTGGGATTAGTTATTTATACCATAGAGCTGTTTCATCGTTCGGTTGTCGCCTGCGTCCTTGCTGCGCTGGATATTCAGTAAAACGCCCTGCCGGTTGAAATGCCGGAGAAATTGTAACTTATCAGAACTACTGGCGTAGATCCGGTCTATCGCCCGCATTCTTTCATCATCGGACATACGCAGCTTGCCTGCGGTAAGGACATTTGTCAGATCGTCGAGATTTTGAAGGCTTTGATTGACCAGCTGACCATATACATTGCTCATGTACGTCAACTCGCTGGCACTGAATAAGCCGCTTTGCTTAAACTGCTTGTAAGCACTTTTGTATTCGCTCAACAGGCTGGCTTGTTGTGTGATAATATCAGCAACCCGGCCATAATCCTTCACCGTCGGGTTTATCGAGAGTAACCCATTCAGGTAAACGCTGTGCAAATCAAAATTTCCTTTTGACAACTGGGAAATACTACCATAACCTTGCTGATAAATTTGGTAGCCCGTTTTCATATCACTTAAAATGCCTTTAAGCTGAGTAAGCTTTTCAATGTCCAAAATTAGCTGCTGCATTTCCTGTGCCTGGGCGTTTGCAAGCTTTGCCGAACCAAGGCAAACGAACAATACGAGTATAACTACCATATGCTTTAAATCCTTTTTCATACTTCTTTATGTTATTGGACCCCGTAAATCTTCTTTTCCGAAATCACATTATTGTTTTCTTGTACGCGGTGCACGGCATAAACTTTTACCTGGTCGGCAAAGGCTGAAGCAAAGCGGTAATTATTTTGCATAGCGGTATGTATAACGCCGATATGCTTGAGCCGTTCTTCGTCACTCATCTTTAGTTTGCTATCCGTCACCACGTTTTGTAGTTCCGTGATCTGCTGGTCGCAATCTTTGAATAGAGCGGTTTTAACTTGGATGATGTACTTTTTCTCGCCGCCGTTAAGGTTGGCCGTTTTTTCCAGCGAAGTCATCCGTTTTAAAATATCTTTTTGCCATTGCAGTATATCGCTTACCTGTTTGTTGTTCTTAACTACAGGGCTGACATTAGTCAAGTTATTATAATAGGTGGTGTGTAAACCATTCTCGGATTGCAGATAGCCGGTGATGGAGCTTAGGCCGTTATGGGCGATATTGTTGCCCACTTTATAGTAGGCGGCATAAACCTGCAAAGCGGCTATCTGCTGTAACAGATATTTCTTTTGTGTGCTTTTTTGCCTGAACCATTCAGCAAAGGTTTGTGCCCTAACGGTAGTTGCCAGTGCAGAAGCGGCTAATGTCATTACTGTGAACGCCAATAACTTTTTGCTTTTGCGCCGGATCTGATCCGCCCGGAACTTCATTTGATTAATTGATTCCATAAAGCTTTTTAATTGATTGGGTATCGCTTAAATCTTTGCTGCGTTGCAGGCTTAATTGAATGCCCTGGTTATTGAACTGGTGCAAGTCATTGTAATTTTCGTCTAAATGATCGCTGGCCTTGTTAATCAATTCCAGGCGCTGCTCATCTGTCATTTGTGTTTTAGCAGGGCTAACGACCAGCATGATCTCGTCGAGGTTTTTGACACTTGCATCTAATATGCCGGTGTACACACGCTGCATGTAATTGATTTCCTGGGGGTTGAAGTGACTATCCTGTCGAAACAGGCCCCAGGCTTTTTTATATTCACTGACCAGGGCAGCTTGTTTTAAAGTAATATCCTTTATCCGCTGATATTTAGATATGGTCGCTTTAATGTTTCCTAATTCTGTATAGTAACTACTGTATAATTGCCTTTGCTGCTCCGTCCAACCAGATATTTCTGTTAACCTCGTTTTGGACATTTGATTTTCAATGACCTTTTGCGCGTTTTGCAACCAGATTGTTTTATTCTGCATACGCTGTACTTTCAGGTCAATCGCCTTTATTACTTTGGTAACCGTAAGCTTTATTACTTCGCCAATTACGAACTGTGCCTTTACGGTATTCACCCAAGTCAAATTGATGATTATGAATACAATACACACGTATATAACTTTAAATTTTTTCATATAACCTCCCTGTCCGGTCGTTTGATCGAATATTTAAGCGCCAATAAATAGAAGTGATTATTTTATTTTCGTGTACTCAGATGCTCCAAGCTTCAACTTATGTCGGTCTGGTAAAACACTTATTTGTCGGCCCAAATCAGTTTCTTGTAAAGCTTGCTTGTCTGTATTATAAGATGATACCCATTGGACCTTTTTAAATTCCTTTGGTAGCGGCTTACCATTTCTGATTTTATTAAATCCGGTCTGTCTTACTACATCATACGTTTTGTCGGAAGATTTAACCGCTGAAACTATCAAAGTATCGTCAGTGATATTATACTCATTTTGAAAATGTGTCACATAGGTACCTTCAATATCCTCACTGCCCTTGTTAGAACTGTTGCAGCCCATTGAAAATACTAAGACGACTGCTAACAAAATGATTAATGCTTTCATAATTATGGTTTTTAGTTTATGCTGCTTTTTCTAATTCTTCCCTGACAATGGCGGCTATGGCAAGCTTAACACTTCCATATTTTTTAGTGTAAGCATGGACTTTTGCTTTTTCCGAAGATTCGGTTGTGTAAGTCCAATATTCTTCGCGGCTTACTTCCGTGCGGTAAACTTTGGAAAGCTGGCCGTTTAGACTAATGAATACTTCTTTATATTTCAAGTTTTCGTCATTATTCCGGTTCATGCTCATAATAAGCGCCGTTTCTTTATCGGTAATCCCTAATAGCTGCTGAATTTTTGGAAAGTCATTCTGATACTTCCGCTGGTCAAGTAAGATCTTGCAGTCGCTGTTATTGATGATGGCTTGTTTAACCACAGGCGAGCTGATAATATCTTCAATATCCTGGGTGACAACCAATGCTTCACCAAAATATTTACGTACCGTTTTAAAGAGGTATTTAATATACTCGGCCATCCCTTCACGCGCAATGGCTTTCCAGGCTTCCTCAATCAAGATCATTTTGCGAACATCTTTTCCAAGCTTGCGCATTTTGGACACAAACGTTTCCATGATTATTAAAGTAACTACCGGGAATAAAATAGGATGGTCTTTGATATTGTCCAGCTCGAAGACAATAAACCGCCTTTGCAAAAGATCGAGGTTTTCTTTAGCATTCAGGAGGTAAGCGTATTCACCACCTTTATAGTATGGTTTCAATACAAAAAGCATGTTATCTATATCAAAACGTTCATCCTTCACTTTTGATTGCTTCATAGTTTCATGAAATTCACCATTAAGAAATTCATAGAAGCTGTCAAAGCAGGGGAATATTTCGGGCTCTTGTTTTAATTTCTCGTAGTAATGGTACAAAGCATCTGATATAGCCACATATTCTGACCGCTGTACGCCCTCATCTTCCTTCTTCCATAAAGCCAAAATCATAGCTTTAATACTTTCCCTTTTTTCTGTATCCAAAACGTCACCGTCTGCAATGTAAAACGGATTGAAGCTGATCGGCTCGTGTTCCGTATAAGTAAAATAGTAACCGCCGACAAATTCGCAAAGTCCCTGATAGCTATGTCCCACATCTACCAAAACCACGTGCGATCCTTGTTCAAAATAGCTACGCAACAGGTGATTAGTAAAGAACGATTTACCGCTGCCCGATGGGCCTAAAATGAATTTGTTGCGATTAGTAGTAATACCCTTCGTCATGGGGTCATCGCTGATATCTACATGCACCGGCTTACCTGATAAGCGGTCACCTAAGCGAATACCGCAAGGGCTGATACTTGACTGATAATTTGTTTCGAGATTTAAGAAACAGGTTGCCTGTTCAACAAAGGTATCAAAAGTGTCATTCATTGGAAAAGCGGCCTCGTTGCCTGGCAAGCCTGCCCACCAAATTTGAGCGGCTCCGTCGGTTTCCTGCTTAGGCTGTGCATCCATTTGAGCGAGTGAGGAACTGACCTTGTTTTTAAGGTCCTTTAGAAGCGCAGGGTTATCAGTCCAGGCTAAAACATTGAAATGTGCTTTCACCGGTAAGCGCTGCTGACTGATCGCTTCGTTCAAAAAGTCGTGGGTTGCATCCCTGCCAATGGCATTTTCCCGTGAATAAGCTGAAAGCGATTGTAAGCGCAATTTCTTTGCTTCCAGTTTTTTGATCGTTTGCAGACTGTCACCTATAAAGATATATTGGTTATACAGATGGTTGCATTTCAGCAAGGTGCCTATAGGCGTGGCGAAGCCGGTGCTGAACTTCGTTTTATCTGTACTGTATTTATCATAGGTGATCCTCGGCCCGCATAACGGCGGCAGGTCTTCCGCATCGCTTAAAGTATAAAGCTGACAGTGGTTGTCGCCGATCCTGATCTCGTCCTGAATATGAATATCCTTTAATACCGGCGCTTCGTTTTGATTAAGCAAAAAGCAATACTGTTCTAAAACTCCTGCTCTTTGCAATGTACCGGCTAATTCATCATCATTTAGCCGTGAAAGAGAGATTAAGCCGCTATCTTCTAACACTCTTACAAATTGTCCTGCGCTATCCTGAAAGTCCCTGAATAATTCCTCGCAGGTTGTTTGTGCCGGCACGATGCGTTTACGCATCAAGGAACTAACCGCGCTGGAATACTGCTTAAACTTATCCGGCTTTTTAGTGAGAAAAATGTGGCAGTGATGATGCAAAAACTCGCGTTCATGGAAATAGCGTTCACTGGAATGAGAAAGAAAGGTTTTAACCTGCTGATGGCCTTCCTTCGCGAAAACAGCTTCGTATTGGTCACCCACAAACCAGTCCTGCTTATGAAACACGGTGTTTTTAGGCAGCAGTTTTAACGCTTTTATAATTACTTCGTGAAATGCAAGATATTCCTCATTTGACAAAGTAAAGATCTCCGGCAGGTTTACTTTATAACCAATGGTAAGATCGCCGTTTGCGGACACCATGCAGTTGTGCTCGACCTTATAGACAGGGAATACCTGTTCCGCTTTGCTATGTGATGCCATGATTATTTCTTTAGTTTTAAGAAGATATTTCGTGTAGTAAACTTTAAATGGTTTGGCAAATACCTTTTAGCTGCTTTCTTCATCAAGCCATGCTCGCCATATTTATGGCTTAGTTTGAATACCTGATAAAATAGTCCGCTGCCTAATACGGAGATAATGATAATACATGATATTACCGGAACCCCAACGATATACATAACAGCAAACACAATCAGCAACAACACCAATCCAACTGCCAGGTAGCCGATGTACTGTGCCTTCAATCCTTTAAACTCGATAGGCTTATTAATTCCCTTGTTGATTTGATATAATGCCATGATATGAATTTTATACCCCGAAAAATGATTTCAATACGGTAGCAACTACTACTAAAAAGATACAGCTGCCAAACCAGCTTGAAGCGACTTTGCCGGTATCGTGTTCACCGTCATTCCACTTCTTGAATACCTTGATAGCCCCTACGAGCCCGACTATGGCACCGATAGCATACATTAAGCTGGTTCCAGTAGTGAAATAACTTTTAACCTGGGTGGTAGCAGCGGTAATGCCTGAATTACCATCCTGTGCGTAAAGGCTTAGGCTGATAATCAACAAGGTGATGGTAGCCAAAGTGTGCCTGAGAAAGTTTACGACCGCAGAGCGGAAGTGTGTTTTTTGAGATTTCATAATATTTGAATTTGATGTTAAGGGATATGTTGCCTACGCCCAGATGTTTTGAAAGTCTGATAAAGCAACTGTGAATTTTAATTTGTCTTTGGAAATTTCCACTACACGGCTAAGTGCAGCCGGAAGGTCTATTTGCTCCTGAAACCGTTTATAAGAGCCGACTAAAATTCCAATGAGTGTGATAAACTCCTGTTTATTGTCAACGTCTTTATAGGCTTCAATCAGGTTTCCCGCTTCTGATACTAATTCTGATGAAGGGTCATTTTGATTGCTGACCAAATCAGTTGACTTGGTAACGGCTTCAATAAGATCGTCCGGCAGAACGTCTGTAAAGGGTAAGTTTTGTGTTTCGCCGATGGTTACGCCACTGTCCGGTTTGGCCTGGCCCATAACAGCATAAGCAGGTGCTTGAACTCCGGAAAAGAAATTAGAGGTTTGTGGCTTGCGATTAAATAGATTACCTATTTCCTTTTGGTAATACCTGAGCACTATATACAGGTAATAGGAAACAGTAATGATAACGACGGCGGCGAGATAGTGCTGCCAAGAAATAGAGGACAACATATTGCTTTGCTTTAATCCTCACCGCACCATGCGGCGATTCTGAAAGCAAAGGTTGGAGTAGTGCAAATTATTTTTTCACACCTCATGTATAAGGTAGGTGTTATTTTTATTTTAAACTTGTTAAACTGCGGTAAAACTGCACATTACAGATTAGCCAAATTTGATCTTTTGCTGAAAAGATCCGTCTTCATCTAATTTATCTTCAATTCTACGCAATAGAGCAAGTTTCAATTTATCTAAGAAAGCGGTACGATCTTTCTTTCGTCTGGTAATGTCGGTGTACTTATGATAATACTGGCCAAGATCGACGTGGAATGCCGTTTGAAAAAAACTGACTACGGTTTTAATTTCCGTATTGCCGTTATTGAAAACGCCCAAAGCAACAAGGGCATAGATCAATTCAATCAGATCCGTTTTGTTGAATGTCCAGGTTAACGGTAATTCAAGGGCCATTGGAGTTGGTTCTTCATTATGTTCAATAAGCTTCTGCAATTCCAGATTTAAAAAATCCTGATATTTTTCGTTAGCGATGATCTTTGATAACTTATAATCGTGGCTGGTTGAATAAACCTCATCTTCCTCAAAATCTTCTAATTCAACGTGGACGTCAAAACCGCCCCGTGTAAAGTAGATCTCATCCATTTGTGTAGATCCTGAACGATAATATTGATAAAAAGAATGATTATGGTCGAAAAACCTTTTCAGGTCGGTCAATTCGTAGTTTATGTATTCCTTCACGATCTCGTCACCGCCGGTTGGTTTCTGCATGATGAAGTTATATACATTGATAAAGAAGATGTATTTGCTGTAAAACTGTGGCTTTAGCACTTTGAAGAAATAAATTTCATCTTCTTTGTTTTCGAAGGCATAGCTGGATATGTAGTTCTTTAATTTGGCCATTGCCTTTTTGCAAAGCATTATGGAGGTCTTGTACTGATCGGCTAAGGAATCGCCGTTAATGGAAACTTCATTTAACTGGTTCTCTAAAGCACTGTAGAAGCGCTCTGCAAATGTTCTCATCGTAATAGTAAGGTTTAGATCGGTAAGTAATTAGTCAGTATCTTTCAATCAGCTTAAGATTAATTGGACGAATTAAATATGTACAGCGAAGCTTTACTGCGTCTGCAATAATTTAAATAATCAGGAAAGTTCTTTAATCAGGCTTTTGCAGGCAATTCCTGGCTTAGGAGATCTAACAAGCTCATATTTAAGCCTTCTGCTATTTCCTGTAGGTAAATATAAGAAGGATTTATGTTTCCTGTTTCTAAGCGCTGAATTGATTGCTGGTCTTTTCCGATGGAGTGGGCAAGTTGTACCTGCGTGATCCCCTTATCCTTGCGGACAATGCGGATCTTTTCACCCAGGTCTTTTAATAATACTTCCTTATTCATCGGAAGTATAAAAGAAAAATAAAGCGTTTGAAATCAGTACAACGGATGCGTTGTATTATTCTTGCTTATAAATATTAAGCGAAATTATTTCCTCATTCAACATAGGTTACTTAACACGCTATCAACCAATAATTTAATATCCTGCTTGATTTGATGGTAGGCCAATAAAACTTCTGCCTGGTCAACATCACGCACTTTAGGGATAGGCTGATAAGCTGCTTCTTCTTCGCGTATGGCGCAATGATCGTTCTGAATCGCGTTATGAAAGGTCTTTAACTCGATCTTGTTATCTGGGTCATCTGCGACCATTCCTACAAACTCACCGGAAGATAAACCCGATATCTTTGATGCAGGTATCGCATAGTCCAATTGCGTTGATCTGCTAATGGAAGTATCCTGGCTATTGATGGAAATACTTTCCTTTTCCTGATTGATCTTGCCAAAGCGTTCGGATAATTGCTTGGCAGTATCTCCCGTTACCTGTCCGAAAACAACATTACCGACAATATTTAAAATAACTTCTGCCTGTTCACGGCCATAATCTTTTTTAAGCTGGCTGTAATCCTGAACGGCTAAGGTAACAGCGACTTTGTTGGAACGGGCGGTAGCGATGAGATTGTCAATGCCATTGAAATAAATAGTAGGGAACTCATCAAAGATCATACTGCACTTTTGCTGATTTTTTCGGTTAACCAGCTTGTTTATCCTGTTAATGTATAAAGATAATACAGCTCCGTAAACTTGTGATTTTTGCGGGTTGTTGGCCAGGCACACTACTTTTGGTTCATCCGGATTATTGATATCTAACGAAAAATCATTGCCGCTCAAGACATAATATAACTGCGGTGATGACAAACGGGCCAGGCTGATCTTGGCACTTGCTACCTGTCCTTCCAACTGCTCATACGCTTCATTTTGCCAGGCCGAAACAAATGGGTTAATGAGTACTTCAATTTCGGGTTCCTGAAGTAATACCTCAAAAAGATCTTTATAGTCTACCTGAGCCAACTCGATCACATGGGGCAATGTGCAATAGCGCCCATCTTCATATTTCTTTAAAAACCACATGATCGCTGTAATAAAGTTGATCGGAGATTCAACGAAGAAATCGCCTTGTTTCTTTATCCACTCGCGGTTAAGGCCAAGCATGATCGTGCGGCTTGAATCTATCGCGTCAGTTATATCGATCATTGTATGCGGTTCTAAGGGATTAGCCCGGTGCATAATATTCTCCAAATTAATGACGTATTGCGTAGGCTTCACTTTATATAAGTGGCCGTATTTAAGCAGCGCATTGTAGACAATCTTTGTTAGATCATCATATTTAAAATCATAAACTAACATGGTAAATCCCTTTTCAATATGCTGGGTGATGATGTGACGGATAACAAAATAAGACTTACCAGCGCCTGGGCTGCCGCCGATCAGCGTACCTCTGAAAGGGTTAATAATATTGATCCAGCTATTGCGGCTCTTACCTTTCAGATTATAAACTGCCGGTAAGTTGATTGAGTATTCATTTTCTAATAGCCGCTCTTCCTGTGGAAACGATTCGTTTTCTTTATTAAAGATATCCTTACCTAAGTTTAGTTTAAGCATCCTGAAAAGCAAGCTCACACCTGACAACAGGAGCATATAACCAATAGCAGTAACGCCTATGTACAATAATGCTATAGTCGTTGCCGGATAACGAAGGGTGAGGAATAGCGAACTGATGAAATAAAAGATCAAGCCTGTTAGACAATAAATCATTATTCTGCTGGCTTTAATGGATTCATCCTTTTTCCCCTTGCTGCCTACAAGGGAGATCATTAATAGCAAGAGTGCCGCCAGTTTAGCATAAAGCACTTTGGCAAAAACTACCATTTTTGATAGCGGCAATAAAATATGATTTACAAAAGGTTTGGTTAAACCTAAGATCTGAAAAGCCGGGTAACAGCTTAAATAAAAATGGACTATTAAAATAGCAATGCTTAAAAGCCTGGTAAAGTCAATAATCTTTCTAAGGGCTTGTTCGTTTTCACCTGTTTGCATAATGGTATATTTTAAAGTGAGTTACCTTTTCTTCTCTTCTTGCGCTTATTTTGTTGCAGTCTGCCGAGTGCGGCCATATCCTGTTGTTCTTCTTTGAATAATATGTTTAGCAGTGAATCGCTATCACCACCTGTTGGGTTTGAGCCTGAAAATTTGTCAGCAAAACCAGGAGCATTTCTATTGTTGGTTTCTCTTGCCGAAACGGTTTCGCTACGGTTTATTTCATCATTTCGGAACCAGTTCATCAGCGCAGCTGCGCTGTAATTTTTACCTAAATCACTACCGTTAAACACCGCTTTCGATTGGTGATCGACGAAGGTTATCCCGTACAAACGGCCTTCTTCATTCTGCCGGAAAATGACCTGGATACCATCCGCTTTTAACTTCTTTTGAAACGCCGCTTTTGAAACCGGCGTTAATAAGGCTTTGTCAAGTACAGTCTTTAGGCGCTCTTTCAAGGGTTTGCGAAGCACCTCATTTAGCCGGAAACGATCCTCAAGGTGCTTTAAAGTAGGCTTGCCGTAGATGCTGCTGGCCTTAATTGGTACCCCAAGTCTGTTGCCTTTTCCATCCAACACCCAATAAACCAAACCGTTTTTTTCATACATTCTTGAGTCTTTTGACCCACGATCAGCGGTGATATTGTATTGATTTAAGACCGCATTTAGTTCAGGTATGCTCGTAAATTTATAGGCTCTAATCACTTCGCTAACCACATTGGTGATTGATCTTTTCAATTCGGACTTACCATAGTCTACCATTTCCAACGGCTTACCGATGACGTTTTGCTGCTTGCCCTGGTCTTCTGCCTTCACCAAATTGTAAGTTAATTCAACCTGTTTTCTGGCACTTTCGGAAGCCTTGTTGGCAAGTAAATGAAAGCTGATCCGTTTACCGTCCGGCTCGATATTAGTAGTGACTATATGCAAATGAGGGTGCCCGGCATCGTGATGCTGATAGACCAAATAGGGCTGTTTACCGAAACCTAAACCATCCATGTAATCATCGGCGATCTGCTGAAGCAGGTCTTTTTCGAGGTGTTCGCTCACCGCAAAATTCAGCGATACATGCAGCGTATTGACGAGCGTCCGCTCATTGCGTTGAGTTAAATCGGTCAACCTTTGCAGCTTATCAGTGAACGTTAAGTCAGCCGGTTCTTTGAGGTAGCCTTGTGCCAAAATCAGCTCTGCTTTCCCCAGCCTCACTTTGTGTTCATTGTAATTTATTGCGCCGCTGATACTTCTCCCGGTTTTAATTTTTGCGACCATAATTCTGAGAAACTTTGCATACGTTCTTTAATCTGTCCGATTGCCGGATCAACCTTGCTGCCGATAATGGAAAGCAGATTTAACCATAACCTGTTATCCGCATTTCCGTGAGCACTATTGATTTGGCGAACCGCCTGGTTAAGATTATTGCCAATTGCGTTTAACTCCTTTCGGAGTAGAGCCAATTCTTCCAGCATTTCATCCATCGACTTATCACGGTAGTTTACTGTGACTGGTTTTTCAAGCAGCACGCACCGGATATATTCGCTCATTTTTAAAAAGCGGGTTTTCTTAAACCGGGTATCGAGCACTTTAAATTCATTGGGTTTGAACCGTGTGGTTACTTTACGTTCCCGATTTTCTTCTTGATTTTCCATTCCTGTAATCTTTAAAAATCCGACCTTGGAGGATTTTTACAATACCCCCGACTGACTTTGGAAGGCAGGGGCAAGATCCGTTTGTCCGACAAACGTTTATCTTGCTGATTGCTGTTAAGAGGCAATCTCCTCCTTTAAGACTTCTTCAATCTGCCTGCATTCCGTTAGGACCTTCAACCTGTTGGCTTCTTCAATTTGGATTCTAAGAAATACTTTAAAGCATCAATACTGATATCCTTTAAAGAAGCATCGAATTCCACCCCATAGGTTTTCACACGCTTCAAAAGTGCCTTTGGAATCCATACATTTAATTGCGCCTCGTCTTCTTTCACTGCCGCAGTCTGCCTGATCGGCTGCACCTCCTGTATCGGAGTTTTCGGCGTATCCTTTTTAAGCCTGTCCGCTAACCCACCCAGCTTATCTTTATAATCTGTCATTGTAAACTTTCCTTTAATTACCTGAATAGACCACGGATTTTGGCGATTACATAATTTTGTATTTATGTAATTATGCACTGATGCGGTTAACGATCTCTTCCGCTAAAGCTGTTATCTCTGTTATCGCTTTGGTATCGCTTCCTTGCAAAACCCCAGCGGTAATAGATGACCTTGCGATGCTCACGCGGTCATATATCATTGTATCTAAAACGGGGGTTTCCATGCTTGCTAAAAGTCCGCTCACTTCCTTGGTAATACCAGAGCGCGGCTTGATCATATTTATAACAATGCCGGCCTGTATATCCGGTTTCGTTACCTGCGCATCTTTTAACAGTGCGATGGTCGAACGGATAGCCATCACATCAAAAAATCCGGCCTTCGTCGGTATTAATATAAAGTCGGATAGTCCAAATAATTCCGGCAGCTTGTTCGACAGGTAAGGCGGCGTATCGACGATAATGAGATCGTAGTCTAAACTTTTAATTTCCTGCAATTCGTCGTTACTTAATACTGCGAGGTCAGGCAGTTCCTCTTTGATCTGAATAAGGCTGCCTTGCAAATCCGTATCAACTAAAGCAACCTTTAATTGATCCTGAAAACACACGGCTAAATTCATAGCGAGTGTGCTTTTTCCTACACCCCCTTTTTGGTGGGCTACGGTGATGATCTTTCCCATGTTATGTAATTCTATATTTTAATAAATACATTATGATGTAATTGCATAATGCTGTAAATCTTCAGATACATATTTCTCTAATTGCAGACATCTGTAATTGCATATATCTGTAATTCTGTATTTCAATAATTACACTTTTCTGTAGCTGCATAATTCCATAAATGCATATTTCTGTAAATACCGAATCTATAATGGGTACCGGAAACAGTTATCTGTTTTGTTTCGTCCAGTTCCAATGAGCTCCTTGTACGATTGCCTTAATAATCCAATAGTTCTCAAAAACTTCCTGTTTTGATAGCTTTAGATTGATGGTGACAAATACTTCGTTTAGGACCATTGAATAAATCCGAAGCTTTCAGCAAACGAATTCACACGCCACTCACCAACCGCCAATTTGTCATCAAACTTTCAATGACTTACTCACGAAGACTCGCTGTAAAATGGAGACATTCTGAATTTCCGTTTTAACTCCTGCCGGTAATTAAAGATCCATTCAGCTGCACAGACCTTCCAGTTGTTAACCGGGTAACCTGTTGAGGTTTTCCATGCCCTTAGCTCATGTTCTTCATAAAAATCCCGGGCAGCCAATAACACTCCCTTTTGATCAAAATAAATTTCAATACTGGCCAATGATGGCGGCACGGAAGTGCCTAATCCTTCATCACTTAGTGGAACAATCTTTACGCTGTTCCTGGGTGATTTATGGACGTTCGGAACGATCCGCTTTGCTTTACGCTTCATGCCATTTTCATTTGATCGTTCAACTTACCGGAGTTCATCAGCGCCTGGATGTCTTCAAGGTTGTAATAAGTTATACCACCCAACTTTTTAAAAGGGATCAGGCCTTTGTCGCGAAGGTATTGAAGCTTGCTTTCTGAAAGGCGCAGCATCTTTTTGATCTCGAACGCTTTAAGCCATTGGTGTCCCGGATGGCCGGTCTGTTCTTTTAATAGCTTTTTGATGTCAACAATCAGCTGTTGCTTAAAATCGATCAAGTCCTGCACCGTGATCAACTGATCACGGTGAACTTTGGGAAAGTCATTTGAAGTTTCATTATAATTTGCCATAGCTTAAAAATTTAGCACAGCAAATGTGAGGAAGGGCAAAATATATTTTTCACACCTCATGTACGAGGTAGGTGTTTTTTATTGTGATTCTTATAAATGACAGTTATTAGGATGAATAACTGCAATGACAATATTTTGCATGCAGCCTGTTTAAATGTCAATGCAATTAAATGATTGCCCTATTATATTAGATGATATAATTATTGTAAAATTGATTCACATTAATTTATTGTATGTCACAATACGAAGGCGTATCCGATGAAGAACTTCCAGACAATTTCGGCTACACTCACAGAAGTCTGTTTTTTCTTTCTGTAGCACTTGGAGAGATATTGATTATCTCTAAGCCACACCGGAAAAAAGAAGAATTAGATTTTCTAAATAATTTCATTTTCAAAAAGTATAACGTTAGCCTTTTATATACTTTTACTATGGAATATTGTAAGCTCTTAGAATCAAATAAGGGTAATAGTAATTATGCTGGATTACACAAACTAAACAGAAAAGTTGCTTATCTAAAGGGTAAATCTTATCAGAAAGATTTTGAATCTAATGGAGAGCGGATTGACAAACTAATAAATTCGGATTTCTATAAACATTTGAGAATGTTACGGGATAAGACATTTGCGCATACCGATAAATCCAAAACCGGAAACAACTTTAATATTCACGCTTTTACAGACGAACAGTTGATAACTGCAAAATCACATTTCAATGAAATGAACAGCATCCATAGTGTTTGTGCCAAATATTTCAAGGTTGAATTTATTATTTCTCTCGATGACGATAGTTCTGATTTGTTTGTGGCACGACAGGGCAAGTATCTAAAGCATTATAAGGAAAATACAAAAGATGATTGGGATGTAGATTAGTCAATTGTCTCTAAACTTCGCAATCTAAAAATAATCGCTATCCAAATATATTGATGTGTATAAACATTGATACGGTAGAAATTAAATCATTCAATTTGTTTGTTATTATTTGAAAATGAGCTATGTTTTTAAGATAAATATTTCCGAAAAGTAATTTAATAGATTAAGCGATTGTAATGGCCTTTCATAATAATGATATTTTCTTAATACTATAATGCACAATACCTAACTTATATATTCACTTTAATAAGCTCTAATGGCAGAAGATTTAATTGATGAAAACGGAAGAATTGCCAAAGTCGCTAATAACAAGTTTAATACAGAAAGATTAAATGTTCAGCCAATACATAAAATAATTGATAAATTAAACTGGTACCGATCACTCTTCGGCAAGGTTCATGATTTACCGGAAGAGCAGTATGAATTGCTAAAAAAAAATGTAGCAACATTTTTCAATTTAAAATCAGTTGTAAAAGCTGTTAGTTTGCCAAGGCATCTGGTCAGAATATCCCATAACACAAATATTTTTTCTGGCAGGTCGAAACCGGTAAGTTATTTTACAAGTATAGAAGATATCCTCGCCCCACCATCACATTTAGTCAAAATTAACAGATGCAATATTGAGAGGCAAAGAGTGCTTTATTGCTCTCTTGATGAAGCCTCTGCATTTTGGGAGACTAAGCCTAAATATGGGGATATAATAACAGTTACTCGGTTTGTACTGAAAAATGGTGCTGAATCCACATGCTCCGTAATTATTCCTGAACCATTTTCAGCTGAAAATTTTTCAGATCCACTACGATTAGTTTATTCCTTGATTAGGGAGTTTTTCGTAGATGTATTTACATTAAAAGTAGACAGAAGTAGGCCTAGAGATTATCTATTTAGTGCAGTCATTAGTTCCGAACAATTATTCTATCCTATCCGCTCAAAAGATGATGTCGAAGCAATAATTTATCCGTCTGTACAGAGGAAAGGATTTGGCGATAACATTGCTTTAAGAAATGATGTTTTTTTGCAGAAATATTTTTTTGTGTCTGCAGAAACTAGGTTTATTCTTGATGAGTATATTGAACATGATCCAATGTCTCAAGAACCAACAGCAGATCAAGTAATGGCTTCCTTTTATTCATACTCGTATAATCCTATAACGTCCAAGATATCTTACAATTCCAAAGTGGACGAAATATTTGAATTACTTAAAAAATTTCAAGACCCTAAAAACCCACAAACGCGTATTGACAACGGTCCTGATATACCAAAAAATATTGCTTTCAATATGAGCGATCCGGAATTTATTATTCCTGAATATTTGGAAGAGTTTCGACGTAACAATAATGCTCAAGACAAGGGAACTCCAGACGAAAAATAGCTAATTCTTACTGAATTACAGGAATTTCAAATTATCTCGACGGGAACTTTGAGATGTCGATTCGTTTGTAAATAATCCGGCAACAGTTAGATTGGTTAATTGCTTCAAGTATCAACTTATTGGCGCAACTTAAAATTTTGTTGTCCGTTTTTGCTTGATAATTTCTTGCCTTGAACTTCTAACTGGCAATAATTATTGTATGGTTTTTTTATTAATAAAAAATAAACTGAACAAGTTACTTTGATAAATGCTTATTTAACGTACTTTTGTTGTACTGTTATTATTATACATGAGCAAAGAACCAAACAAAAATCAATCTTTAAAATATTTAACCGACTTGGTTTCCGCTGGCTTATTGGGCGATGTAAGGAAAGTGGAAGCGGTTGCTCTAAGCTTGGCCAGGTCTATTAAGCAAACAGATCCTGAAATTTCTAAAGAAATTCAGGCTATCATTAGTACAAGGTCAACGGGCGGACTGAATGCAATCAGATCATCCGGCGCGGGGCTTACGCCAATACCAACGGACACAGAAACACACTTGGAAATGGCACAGGTAAAAAGTCCAACATTGATTGAAGGTGATGTTCCGGTATTTAATCTGGTATTACGGAATCAGATCGAAGATATTTTAGAGGAGAGAAACAATCTTAAAGTTTTATTGGAAGAAGGAATTAAGCCTTCTTCAAGCTTATTGCTTATTGGGCAACCAGGAACCGGTAAAACCATGTTAGCTCATTTTATTGCTAAAAGACTTGATAAAAATTTAGTCATCATGGATCTTTCTGCCAGTATCTCCAACTTAATGGGTAAAACAGGAACGAACATAAAAAAAGTATTGAATTTTGCCAAATCAACCGGTTCGGTACTTTTACTTGATGAATTTGATGCCATAGCAAAGAAGCGCGATGACAATAGCGATTTAGGCGAAATTAAGCGAGTTGTTAATGTTCTTTTGATGGAACTAGAGGATTGGCCGATATCATCAATGGTTATTGCGACAAGTAACCACCCTGAACTTTTAGACAGGGCGATATGGCGGCGTTTCGATCATATAATTGAGATACCTATTCCTGATCTTGAAGAAAGAAACGAATTACTTAAACAAAACTTAGATAAGTATTTCTCGCAGGATCTTCAAATTATGCCAATACCCTTAATTTCTGAAATGCTGGCAGAAAAGAGTGCTGCTGATATCTGCAAATTTTCAAATAATGTAAAGAAACGGGTTGTTATAAAAAATGAAGCTTTTGCTACAGCGACCCTTAACGAATTAGAAAATTTTTGTTCCGACAAAAAAATCAGGGGAAAATTTTGCGTCCTCGCGAAGAAGATGCTCGGAAAAGATATGACGGTCAGAAAATTAGCAGACATAACTGGACTTAGCCCCGCAGGCGTACAACATCACTTAGCTAAATCAAAATCTCATGAGTAACAAAAGAAGACCCATCCTTTACAAAGGAGAGCTATACAGTAAGTCAGTTACCAAACGATCATCTGGCGGCGGCAAACCTTTACCGGCAACCTTTGACGAGGCCAAGGAGAAGATTATTGGTGATATAGACGCAGCAACCGGGATTTTACGTCAGATGCCTAATAACTCTAAACTTCCGAATGAGGTTGTTTTGTGTATGAGAATGCACCCTGATTTTTCGGCTAAAAGCTATTATCCTGATTCCATATTTGACGGGACTACCGAGCGATTTGGCTTACAGGAAATAGGCTCCAGGGTTTGGCGGGCGGCCGATTATGCTGAAAAAGGAGGAAATGATCCTTTATCGCAAGGCAAGTTGTTTTTTGTGAGAGGAACGGAAAATAGCTTAGTTAGGTTCAAAGCGCAATTGAATAAACCAGAGTTGAGCTTAACTAAAAGCTTTACCGAAGATGTTAGAAAATTAGTGAGCGTTGATTTGCTTTCAGAAAATGAACAAATCGTTGGTATTCCTGATGATTGGGAAAGCGGCCGGCTAGAGGCCGTACTTCACCCTTTCGATATCGATCAAGAAGCCGCTTTAAATCAATTTTTTAATCTTGTAAGTATAGCTGGTGTGGATTTGGATCAGGTTCGCTATAAGCAATATGAAGAAGGAATAACTTTCATAAGTTTAATTGGTAATCGTGACGTATTATCAATACTTGCTGGCTACAACCCTTTAAGAACACTACACCCTTTAAATATCAGGGATTTTTCAAAAATAAATCGCGGGTCTATACAAACTGGCGCACCAAGACCTCCGGAGTTCACCATTAAGCCAACGGTCACAGTAGGAGTTATCGATGGCGGTTATACTGCGGGAAATCCCGCTTTAGATCCTTACGTAGAGTATGAAGAATGGGTTACCGGCGCACCTGCGGACGCTTACTGCGATCATGGAACCCAAGTAACCAGTGCCGTATTGTACGGCGCTCTGAACAGGTTTAGGAATTCTGATCAGCTGCCAGAACCATCAGTATCTGTAAAAAACTTCCGTGTATTATCGGTAGACACAAGCGATCCTGATCTATATGAGGTTATTGATGCTATAGAAGGAATCGTTCCGGCCAATAATCATATAAAGGTTTACAATCTAAGTTTAGGCCCTAACGGTCAAATATTAGATGACCATATTTGTCGGTTTACGTTTGCCTGTGACATGCTTATTCAAAAGCATGATATTTTATTTTGCACAGCAGTAGGAAATGATGGCGACATAGATGGTTATAACAGAATTCAGGCGCCTTCCGATATGGTTAATGGTTTAGCTATTGGTGCTTATTCAAAGGTGGATAGCAACATATTTAGAGCGCCTTACAGTTGTATTGGGCCAGGTCGGGAAGGCAATAAACTAAAACCTGACCTCTCTGCATTCGGCGGATGCTCTCAAACTCCAATCCATTTGATGAATCACGTGGGTGGCTCCAGGATAATGAATGCGGGAACCAGTTTTTCTAGTCCAATAGCCAGCGCCACAACTGGCCAATTAGTGGGCTATAGTGATGATGCAATAAATATATTGATTGCACGTGCCCTAGTAATTCATGGGGTATCAGAAACAGGAACAGGCCATAACTATGAAATAGGACACGGAGTCTTGCCGGATGACATCCAGCAGTTTGCTACTTGTCCTGATAAATCGTACACGTTGATATATAACGGCGAAATAGAACCAGGTAAATTTATTGAATTACCTATTCCGTGGTCTGAGGACATCACCACCGGAAATATTAATTTTAGGTGGACAGCTGCTGTGCTTACCAATGTTGACCCACAAAGCCCTGATGATTATTCTACCTCATCCATTGTTACTTCGTTTTATCCTAACACCTCAAAATATATTTTCAAACGGGCTGGCAAAACAACACAGGTAGATATCGCGGCTGAGCCGAATAGAGTAGCGCAATTAGAAGCAGATGGATGGGTACGGGAGGCACAATTTCCAGTTAGTGAATCAGGACAAACTCCGTATCAGGCTGAAAACGAACTACGCGCTGATTATAAGTGGGATAGTTTGGAGTCAAGAAGAAAAAACAAAAGGGCAGACAATATTAGAAACCCTATGTTTCACTTACATGCGCTGGAAAGAGGAAGAAGATATAACTCAGCAAAAATAAAGTATGCTTTAGTTTTGACAGTAATATCTCCCAAATCCAGTGTGGATTTGTACAGTAAAATCCGTGCAAAATACAGTGCGCTTGTTCCGGTAAACTTAGAAATTGTAGCCCGTGCTTCTGCTTCAGCTTCTGTTTAGTCAGTACTGAGGATTGATTGATAGTTGGTTCATACGAAACCTTATTTTTGAAAATGGAAGACCTTATCCAAGATACTGTTAACTACAATAGCGCCTACATCAGTCTTAGCCTGTTAGATGAGCTGGATTATTGCCTAGGAGGCTACGGCAAGCCGACACCTGAGTTTATCTTTTCGCTGAACACATTTGTAGAATCTTTTATTGGCTGTTCAGAATTTTACACATCACTGGATGAATTGAATCATTTAAGTTTGACGGCACCTGCAATTTTTCCTACAGGCCGGCCCATACTCAATATGCTTGTGCGTGAGACCGGCTTAAAGTTCGTAAGTGGGGTGTTGGAAACACCTGGCCGGGTAATCTATAGGGGTAACCGTGACGGGAAGAGCAAAAAGGAAGCCGAACAAGAGTTCATTACCGAGTATGGTCGAAAGTTAAAAACAGATTATTTCATACAAAGCGATGTATCTAAACCGGCAACCAAGCTTCCGCTGGTAACGGGGGCATTTAATGACAACGATGAATTTATTGTTACCGAAGTCCAAACAAGTTCTCATGATTTGATCAGCAATCTGATCAGTGTATCGAATACCTCCACGATTCAAACTACACTTCCTATCGGATTGTACGGTCAGCAGGTCAACGAAATTGCAAGAACACCATACTCGATAGAAGCACTGGAGAAATTAGCAAAATTACATCAAGTTCAGCTTGAAGACTTGTTAGAAAGTTTGGGCTATCATTATTTACCCATACCGCCATTTACAACGATACTACTTGCTCAACTGGATAAAATCGACCAAATACCAGCTAAATTGGCTCAACTGCGTGCTGACTTTCAGGAACTAAGGGAGCACTTTATACTGTTGGAACGGCAAATTCAAGAATCGCCAACCATTCGGGAACAACTGGACGCACGCAAAGCTTTCAATACTTTTTGGACGACCTTTGTTAAAAAATATGTTGACCCCAGTCATCGTCTGCTTCATAATCACTTGGATGTTTTTCAGAATGCAGACCTTGACAAAAGCGCAAATACTTTCCTGAAATCGCATGATTTGAAGGATGGTCTGAAAGAAATAAATTTTGCCAAGATAGCCGGCAAGGTCTTAACTCATTCTATGGATTGGTTTAAGGACCGTAAAGTGATTAACCGGTTCAAGGGTTTGACCAATATATGGGAACTTTTTCAAAATAGTACCAATATCAACCAACAATTGAAGCATTTTGAAAGGCTCTTCGGGGTTAGTTTTAGCAATGCTGAATTAAAGCGCATTCACGAATTTATTAACAAGAAAGTGACGAACATTCCCAAAAAGATCTCAGCTTAATATGTCTTATTTTAACAAACCTGCGACCGATATTTTTATTCCTGATGGCAACGGCTTTCAGCAGGCACCGCTTGAAATGTCCGGCTTATCCTTTAATGATTGTATGACGTTTTTAGGTTATCACAGGGATCAGGTCATGATTTTATATAGCAGCCAGAGTGACAAAATAACTAATATAGCATTTGAGATTTTCACCCGGAATATTGTCTTTATTCGTACAGATAAGAAGATCACCTTCATTTCGGATCGTGACTTGAAAAAAGCGCTAACAGGATTTTCCGTCACAAAGTATTATACGAGTGGTGAGATCAAGAACATCCTGGAATCTGGCATTGAAAATGAATCACTAACTGTAGATTATCTAGCGAGTGTTCTGAAATTGACTAATGTGTCCAGAAACGGGATGTTCTATGCATCACGGATCAAAACTTACCTGTATTTTACCAATGGATTACTGAGTAATTTTCTATACGACGACGGGTTTAGCACCGGGGCTAAAGAATTAAAACAAGTCAACAAAACAGTTTATGATATTCTGGCTCGTGCCGCTTATAAGTACCGGTCGGGAGACGATTTTGGTGCGCAAAAGGAAATCAATATTCAATCCGAGGCCTGGTCGGCAATTCCTAACGCTTTTGGCAATGAATTTATTCCTTTGCATACCTATGATGGCGGTTTGGTTAACCTCCATATGATCCGAGTTTGTCATTATGGGCATCCAATAACCCGATTGGCATTTCAGGAAATTAATTATGGGCGTTATCAGGTCATTAGCGGCAATGGAACAGGTGATGTGGTATTGCGTCTTGGCCATTTCGATTATCGCTTTTCTAATACAGGCGACCTGATAGAGTTTAAACCATTGTAAAGTTATTTGATTATTGTTAACGTCAAATTTCGCTAATGATCTTACAAAGCTTTGGATCGAAGTGCATATAAGAGAAATTCAGCTTGATAAAGGATTTTAAATGCAGGATATAATCTCGTATTTCCTGGGTAGCTGCCTGGTCTGAAACCAATATCATTTGCTCTGCTTGTTGGGCTTGAGGGAAAAGATTGTATTCCAGTAATTGACCGATACCTAAACGAATAGAGGTCAATAAATTGTTGTAAGTCTTAATTTCATAAAAGATATAGCCCGTATCAGTTTTTCTGGTAATATCTATTCGGCAGCCACCGTAGGCTGTGCATTCGCGCTTCACATCTTCTTTACTTTTATATTGATCTTGCAAGAACAGTAGGAGTTTTTCTTGAAGGTCGTTATGACGAAATTCCATTTCCCGCTCTGTCGTATAACTTTTTCGCTTACCTCTCTTTTTTAGATCAGCTTCCATGCTGCCGGAACCAAAGGAGAAAGGCTGCTTAATCTTCGCTTCGTATTTGCCGGTTAGCTTTTCATCGACATGATAAAGCACATAATGATCGGCCGGGATATCATCCGGGTTATCTACTTCGATAAGTTGCAAGGGCAAATCTGTTAATTGTGCCGCGTTAAATTTAATATTAATAAGCGCTGTCGGATCAGTCTTTACCCATTGATCAAGCATGGTTCCATCAAGGTCAACCGCTTTAAGATCCTGTTTCATCTGGTCAAACCACCCATTGTCTCTATAATCCTGTAGCACGGCAGCAGCTTCTTCCGGGGAGATCACTTCCACGTTTTTTAATGTGGTTACCCAGTATTGGGTAACGTTTAAAGAGTTGCGGGTGAACAGGGAAAGGTCGAAGACTTTGCCTGTATACTTGGATTTGAATTTATGGATAGGTTCCAGGAAGCCATACTTAAGCTTTTCGATGATTTGATCAGTATCGAACAACCATTCTTCGTGACCGAACCCATGGTCGTTTTCATGGCTCTTGCTGAGTGCTTTACCCGCCCGACCGGATGGTTTGATCCAACCATTGGTATTCCATGTGATCCTGGCTAGTCTTTTTTCTTTGTAAAGTCTTTTTCTTAAATGGTCATAATGCTGATCGTAGGCTTTGATATAGGCCTTGGTCTCGGCAATTAAGCGTTCCCAGGTATAGTTGGGAACATCCGAAAATTTGATTTTTATCCATTGCCAGTCTATTTCATTTTTGAAATCCCATAAAATTCCTTTCTGCTCATCATTTAACTCTTTCTTGGTTTTGATATAACCATCCAGTTTATAACCAATGAACTGATTAGGCGCGTTAACCTCCACATTAAAGAAAATGTCCTTGTCCTCTTCCTTAAAGACACGCGGCCACATATACGGCGCGATATTCGCAGAAAAAGCAGTCAGCCAGTTGGAATCCTTTTTTAGTTTGTAACCATCAGTTGCTACCTGTGCAGCCCAATAGTTTACTTTGGCAATCAGAGGATATAATTTATTAGGGTAGACCTGATGGGCGGGCTCATCTTTACGATATGGCTTATTAAAGACCGAATTGTAATATTGCAATTCTTCCAGCGTAAAAAAATTATAGCCTCCTTCGTAATAGGTCATTTTATAGCCCAGCGCTTCTTTAAAATAATTCCGGTAGGGATCGTTTGACTCAAACTTGATGTCTGTCCTGCCGATTATCCTCAATGCACGATAGGCGAGGTATTTAAAAGGATATTCTTTTTCATTTACGATGAAATAATGCTGGCTCCAAACATGGTCTTTCGGAATTCCTTCTTGGTCAATAAGGTTCGCAGCATTTTCGACCAGGTTTTGAGTTAATATATCCAGCTTCATGATGGTTCAAGTAAATATGATAAAGTTGTTTGCTAAGTTAATATTTTAGGCTTTGTATAACGCGCTAAGCCGTTGAAGACAAATTAAACTTATGGCGTGGTTTCGATAAAACGTCGTCAGGTTAATGAAGACAACAGCTCCAGAAGCTTTTTCGCATCTCATTCGGCATCTTCCCACAGGTTAAACCAGCTCGTTTTATCATCATATCTGTTGTGCTAAGTAGACGGAAGGCGTCGCTAAACCGAACATTTGCGATAAGCATATGACAAAACGCAAATACGCCCCGAAATGATCCCGCCAATTTGTTTAGATTATTCAACAATGGATAACTATTTATATGCTGGGTTTGTAAACTCAATATGGCTTCTAGGTAAAAGATGCTGATTATACCAATAAATGTTAACGAGCATTTTATCATTGTTTTTGTAAGCCCGCATTAAAATTGAAAGTTATTTAATGCAGGCTTAATATTTATCAATCCATATTCAGGCGGGATTTTAAATTTCTCATATCTTCTTTAAGTTTACGTTCAACCACTCTAGCATAAATCTGTGTTGTGGTAATTTTTGTATGACCTAAGATTTTGCTAACAGTTTCAATAGGAACCCCATTAGATAAAGTTACAGTTGTAGCAAAAGTATGCCTGGCAATATGAAACGTTACTTTTTTTGTTATCCCGCATAAGTCGGCTATCTCCTTTAAATAACTATTGACCTTTTGATTCGATACTGTTGGAAATACCCGGCCATCCGAAAGTGATCTTATATTGTCCTCGTATTTATCTAAAATTTTTAATGCTGGTGGAAGTAGCGGTACATTAACCGGTATTAATGTTTTTTCACGGCAAGTCCTGATCCATCTTTCACCGTCGCTACTGGCAATGATGTGTGCCGGAGTTAAATTGATCATGTCCACATAAGACAATCCGGTATAACAGCAAAAAACAAACATATCCCGTACCATATCCAGCCTGGCAATCGACAACTTTTTCTCTTCCATATCCGCCAATTCCTTTTCAGATAATTGTTCACGGTTTACCTTTTGGATCTTTAACTTGTAGGTAGCAAATGGATCGTTTGTTATCCATTGTAAATTTAAAGCCAGATTAGTCATTTTTTTCAGCCTGATAATATGCTTCATCACACCGTTATTATTTAGTGGTTGTTGGTGATCTTTAGGTTTATGGTTGCGGAGATAAACCTCGAAGTCTTTTACAAACTTATAATCTAACTGATGTAAGTAAATATCTGTTGCATTAAATTGAGTTTCCAGAAACTTCACTAAATAGCGCTGGGTGACATAATAATGTTTGAGTGTACTCCACTTTAAATCTTCGGTAGAAGTTTCGTTATGGTACGTTATAAGACGGCTCAGAGAATAAACCTGAGCTTCCTCTCCAAGGTAAAGGTCTTTTACTGCTTTCGCCGATAACATTTTCCTTTTGATCTGAAGTTCTTTGTAGCTATTGCCAATGGCAAGCCTTACTTCCTCCAGGTAGTTATTAATGGACTTAACCTCTTCCTTATTTCCTTTAGCGGCACCTTTGCCGCCATCCCAATTTTTGGGATCAACATTTTGCTTTAAAGCAATATAAGCGCGTTGACGGTTTACCGTCACGCAGGCATAAATAGGTTCTTTTCCGTCTTTCGCTTTGTCAGGACGGGTGGTAAAATGAATACCGAACGACTGTGATGTTTGCATAAAATCTAATTTTTAAGTTTTAAATGTTTATTAATACATCCCGTTTTTAGGTAACACAACAGGTAACACAAACACAATATAAATTGACTAAAATAATCAACTTTTAACGCGTAATAAACTGTATTTCAATTCATTGAAGCGGTTTGTGTTACCTAAGTTAAAAATTAAAAACAGGTAGTCGGATAGGTAACGAGAACCTTGGCTTTACAAAGGGTTGGTAAGGGTATAATTAATGAAAAAACCCCTTAAATCAGCGATTTAAGGGGTTTGTAGGTGTAGAGATTGTCTACTCAGTGCGCCCACCTGGGCTCGAACCAGGGACCAAAAGATTATGAGTCTTCTACTCTAACCAACTGAGCTATAGGCGCGGATAATGGGTTACATTTTCCGGGTGCAATTTTACTAATTTGCGCCCACATAGCCAAACACAATATGCAAAACGTTAAAAATATCATCTTCGACTATGGTAACGTCATCTTCATGATAGACTTCAATACTGTCCGCCAGAAGTTTATTGATTTAGGCGTAAAGAATGTCGATAGTTTTTTTGGCCATTTGCAGCAGGATCCGGTGTTCGATCTATTAGACAGGGGCGATATATCCGCGGCTGATTTCCGGGATCATGTCAGGGAACTTGCCGGACAGCCATCGCTTACTGATGAGCAGATAGATGACGCCTGGAATAGTATCTTGATAGGTGTGCAGCCGAGCGTGCACGATGTGCTATTAGAACTCAAGAAAAAGTACCGCACATTCTTATTGAGCAATAACAATGAAATCCATTATGCCTGGATAATGGATTACCTGCAGCGCGAGTTTGGCATGGACGGTAACGATAGCTTGTTCGAGAAGACTTATTACTCGCACCTGGCGCGTAAACGCAAGCCGGATGCCGAAATGTTTAACCAGGTATTGCAAGAAAACGGCCTAGTTGCCGAAGAAACGCTTTTTGTAGATGACAGTCCTCAGCATATTGCTAGCGCCCGTAAGCTTGGACTGCAAACCTACCTGATGACAGCGCCCGATAATATCATCAACTTAGCCCAACAGTTGCTGTAAACATTGTCCGCTTTTTATTTACTTAGCACTTGCCAATCTACTTGCCATGAAGAAATTTTCCGCCTGTTTAATAGCGTTTGCTTTTGCGTTTAACGCATCGGCTCAAAAAGTTAATATCTACCATAACGGTTGGATAGATTTTAATAAGAACGGTAAAAAAGATGTCTTCGAAGATCCGGCGCAGCCAATCGAGAAGCGGGTGACCGACCTGCTGTCGCAAATGACAGTAGAAGAGAAAACCTGCCAGATGGCTACGCTTTATGGTTACAAGCGCGTTTTGAAAGATGAGATGCCGGTGCCTAACTGGAAGAACGAGATCTGGAAAGACGGCATCGCCAATATTGATGAAGAATTAAACAGCCTTACTTCTTACACAGATAACGCCCAGTCGCAGTATTCATTTCCTTACAGCAAACACGCCGAAGCAATAAACACCATCCAGCATTGGTTTGTTGAGGAAACGCGCATAGGCATACCTGTTGATTTTACTAACGAGGGCATCCACGGCCTAAACCACGATAGGGCAACTTCGCTGCCTGCGCCCATTGGCATAGGGAGCACCTGGGATAAAGAACTGGTGCGCAAGGCAGGGCAAATTGTGGGGCGCGAGGCAAAGGCATTGGGCTATACAAACGTTTACGCGCCGATACTGGATCCAGCCCGCGATCAGCGCTGGGGCAGGGTAGTGGAATGTTATGGCGAAGACCCATTTCATATTGCCGAGATGGGTAAGCAAATGTCCTTAGGCATACAGGAAGAGGGTGTGGCGTCCACTCTCAAACATTTTGCGGTTTATAGCGTGCCTAAAGGTGGCCGCGACGGCAACGCACGTACTGATCCGCATGTTGCACCCCGCGAGATGTATCAGATCTATTTGTATCCTTTTAGGCGGGTTATACAGGAAGCGCATCCGCTTGGCGTAATGAGCAGTTACAACGACTGGGACGGCGTACCTGTAACGGGCAGCTATTACTTTCTGACGGAGTTGCTTCGCCAGAAATTTGGCTTTACAGGTTATGTGGTGTCTGACAGTGAGGCGGTCGAATACCTGTTTAGCAAGCACCGCGTGGCCGAAGATTATAAAGAAGCGGTGCGACAGTCGGTAGAAGCCGGCTTAAATGTGCGCACCAATTTTACCATGCCGCAAACTTTTATTTTGCCGCTCCGCGAATTGATCAAAGAGGGTAAAATATCAGAGAAGACGATTGATCAGCGTGTGGGCGATGTGCTGCGCGTTAAATTTAAATTGGGGTTATTCGATCACCCATATGTGACGGACACCAGGTCGGCTGATAACGTAGTCCATACGGCACAGTCGGCGGCGATAGGCTTGCAGATGAACATGGAAAGCATGGTATTGTTAAAAAATGACAATAACACCCTACCACTTAGTAAAGCCAAACTGAAAAACATTTTGGTAACAGGTCCGCTGGCTACGGAGGCCAATTATGCCATCAGCCGGTACGGGCCATCGCACAATCCGGTAACCACTGTATTGGATGGTATCAAAAATTACGTAGGTGCCGGCACTACAGTGAATTACGCAAAAGGCTGCGACATCATTGACGCTACCTGGCCAGAGAGTGAGATCATCGAGACACCCTTAGCATCGCAGGAACAAGCTGATATCAATGAGGCCGTCGAAAAAGCTAAACAGGCTGATATAGTTATCGCTGTTGTAGGCGAAGATGCCAAACGGGTGGGTGAAAGCCTGTCTCGCACGGGATTAAATCTTCCCGGTCGCCAGCTAAAATTGGTCCAGGCGCTTCAGGCAACTGGCAAGCCCGTGGTTATGGTATTGATAAACGGGCAGCCGCTTACCATTAACTGGGAAAACCGCTTTGTGCCTGCCATATTAGAAGCGTGGTTCCCCGGCCCGGAAAGCGGGCAGGTGATCGCCGCGACATTGTTTGGCGACAATAACCCTGGCGGAAAGTTGCCTATCACATTCCCAAAAACTGTTGGGCAGATAGAATATAACTTTCCGTTTAAACCTGCTTCACAAGCAGGGCAGCCCACGTCGGGACCGAATGGTTATGGTAAAACCAGTGTGAATGGCGCGTTGTACCCCTTTGGTTATGGTTTGAGTTACACAAGCTTCGCTTACAGCGATCTGAAATTATCAGCAGATAAAATACACCAGCAGGCAGGGATAACCGCAAGCTTTAAGGTCACGAACTCCGGAAAGGTAAAAGGCGAAGAAGTAGTGCAATTATATTTGAAAGACCTGGTAAGCAGCGCGACCACTTATGAATATGACCTGCGCGGATTTGAACGTATAAGCCTGCAGCCCGGCGAAACCAAAACCATTACCATAACGCTAAAACCTGATGATATGGCCTTGTTAGACAGAAATATGAACTGGACTGTAGAACTCGGAACCTTTGAGGTAATGGTGGGTAGCTCGTCAGAAGATATACGGCTTCGCAAGCAATTCGATGTAATCCCTTAAGTCAGAGCGGCGTAACAAGGTGTAAATCTCATAGAAAATTCATCTGCATGTAACGTCGCCGCCGTATATTAGTGGTTTGATTAGACCCCTGATACTAATTAACTATCTGACGACGTGAGATTTTTGCTGCGGTGTATTGCCTTGTTTTTACTGCTCCTGAAAGTGTGCGCTAGTACGCATGCGCAAGGCACCAGCAATAAAGGCACAGAGTTTTACACCGCTTACATGGATCATAACAATGGCTCCGGCACATCCGGTACGCAAAGTAGTATGAACCTGTACATTACGTCGGACGTGTCTACAACCGGCGTGGTTGAACTTGCGGACGGCTCGTCTCCTCAACCCTTTACTGTTACTGCCAATCAGGTAACCACGGTACTTGTACCATACAGCGCTTTTTTAGGAAATCTATCTGGTAAGGCCCCTTCTTCAAAGGGTATTCATATTACTGCCCAGCGTCCGGTTGCTGTTTACGCTCATATTTTTGCCAATAGTGTATCTGGTGCTACATTGCTTTTACCCGTAAACACCCTTGGTAAAGATTATACTTCAATAAATTATACTCAAAAATCTAATGCCGCTTTAAATAATCCTGCTTATAACTCTTTTATAATTGTTGCAACAGATGATAATACTTCTGTTCAGGTAACACCTTCGGCAACATTAATCAGTGGCGAAGTAGCGGGGCAAAGTTTTACGTTGGCCTTAAATAAAGGCGAGGTATTTCAAGGACTTTCGGCCGACGGTACAGATTTAACCGGCACCCACATCAAGTCGGTAAGTGCCAATGGGGTTGCATGTAAAAAGATCGCAGTTTTCTCCGGCAGCAGCAGAATATACATAGGCAATTGTACAGCAAAAACGTCTGATAATCTTTTTCAACAAGTATATCCAACCTCATCGTGGGGGAAAAACTATATATCAGCGCCTTTATCATCTCGTAATTTTGATGTTTTTCGTGTTGTACTGAGTGATCCGGCGACGGTGTTAAAAATCAATGGCAACTTAATTCCCGCAACGTCATTTACGTCAGCAGGCTATTATGAATTTACATCCAAAACGCCCAACGTTTTCACAGCTGACAAACCTATACAGGTAGTCCAATACGCAGTAACGCAGGGGACTTCTCTTACCTGTGCTACTATCAGCGATATCGGGGACCCGGAAATGATCTATCTTAACCCTATTGAACAGGGTTTAGACCATGTTACCCTCTACTCTTGCCCACGTTATAGTATCACTGCGAGTTATATAAATGTTATCATTCCGTCTACTGCCGCAAGCACGTTTAAGGTTGATGGTGCTGCCTACACAAATTTTATCAATTTAGCGAACAGTACCTATGCTTACGCGCAAATCAAAGTTGCAAATGGCACGCACAACATAACGGCCGGCGCAAATTTCAATGCTATTGCTTACGGCTTTGGTAGTGTAGAGTCATATGGTTATTCTGCCGGTACAGACCTTAAGAATTTGGCAGAACAGATCACTGTTACAGATAGTACCACCAAACAAGTTTTGACCTCGACAGCTTGTTCAGACCAACGTTACAAATTGCAGTTGACACTGCCTTACAAGACCAGCCAGATCAAATGGGATTTTAAAGACAGCACTGCCGCTGTGTATCAAAATAATCCGGTTAGTAAAGACACGGTAATTAATGACAACCCGGCTTACATTTATTCTTATACGGGTGCCGTAAACTTTAAAAAGGGGAGCCACGCCGTTGTGGCCACAGTATTTAAACCCGGCGCGGATGATTGCGGCAGCAACGTAGACATAGAGTTTGATTTTAATGTCGTCGACCCGCCACCGATCAGCTTTGCTATAAACAATTTCTGTCTAGGGCAGGGCACCGCGTTTACATATAGCAGCGTAGTGGATAGCACCGTAACTAATACGTATGATTGGGACTTCGGCGACGGTAGCCTACATGGTACCGAGCAAAACCCAGTGCATACCTATGCCACATCCGGTGATTATAAGGTCGTACTTTCCGTAACCAGTTCCACCGGCTGTAGTAATGTTTCAGCGCCGCAGGCCGTTCACATCAGTAAAAAACCTAAAGCGGATTTCAGCTACTCTTCGCCTGATTGTAACAATGTGAGCATCGCTTTCAAAGACGCTTCTGTTGATCCCGAAGGCAATAAGATCATTTCATGGAACTGGAACTTTGGCGATGGTTCTACTTCAACTGATCAAAATCCAGTACACACATACGCTAAAGACAGTACCTATTTGGTAAAACTGGTTGTAGCTAATGACAAGGCTTGCCAGGGCGATACTACCACCAAAAACCTGGTCATCCATCCAACGCCTGTGGCAGACTTTACCGCGCCCGACATTTGCCTAAATGACGGTAAAGAGCAGTTTACCAATACCAGCGATTTCAAAGGCGACCCGCAAACAGGCTTTGCTTATCAATGGACCTTTGGCGACAAGTTCGCGACGGCGGCTAATAATGCATCGACCGCGAAAGACCCACAGCATGCTTACACTAAAGCAGGCACTTATACAGTCACACTTGTTATCACTTCGCCGTTTGGATGTATTTCTTCTGTGGCCACAAAGGACATCATTGTGAATGCATCGACGCCTACAGCAGCGTTCGCGGTTAATAATTCGACGATGTTGTGCACGGCAAATCCGGTGATTTTTCAGGACAAGTCCACCAAATCAACCGACGACGTTATTACCAAAGTGGTATGGCATTGGGGCGATAGTTCGGCAGACAGTGTTTTTCCGAAAGACAGTATCCATACCAACGGCCAGTATCGGCACCTTTACACGTTTGCGGCAACTACCCCTACGGCAAAAACTTATACCGTTACACTTGACGAGTACACCGGGCTCACCTGTATAAGCACAACAACGCAAACGATAACCGTAAACGCCAATCCGGTGATCACATTAACACCGCCTGTAAGCGTGTGCCAGGAAGCATCACCCGTAATAATTCCCGCGGATCAGCATGGATTTATTGGCAATGGTGTTTTCTCAGGCGATGGCATATCGGCCGGCGGCATATTCAGTCCGTACAAAGCCGGGCCGGGCAAGCACACGATAAACTATGTATTTACAACCAATACTTCTGAATGTACTTACTCGCAAACGTTTGATATAGTTGTTAATGCAACACCGGTGTTAACTATGCCTGCAGATTTTAAATTGCTTGAAGGGGATACGACCACATTAAAACCTACTGCTGTTGGTGACAGCCTTACATACCAGTGGACGCCATCCGCCGGCCTGGACCATGACAATGTCCTGAGCCCTCTGGCGAGCCCTACTAACGATACGCGCTATACATTGACGGCGACATCGGCAAAAGGTTGTTCGGTATCGGCAAGCGTGTTTATCACTGTATTGAAAGTGCCCAAGGTATCGAACACATTTACACCAAATGGCGACGGCGTTAATGACACCTGGCACATAGACCAACTTGACCGATACGTAAATTCTACGGTAGAGGTGTTTAGCCGCAATGGCGAAAAGGTATTTTCTTCTTTAGGTTACAGCGTTCCGTGGGATGGTAAATACAACGGGCAAGACCTTCCTGCCGGCGTATACTATTACATCATCAATCCAAAAAGCGGCCGCAAAACCATGTCGGGCTGGGTAACCGTCGTCCGGTAGAAACTTAAATAACAGTTAATTCTTATCGCAAAAGTTAAAGCAGGGCGATAAAACGCAAAAAGCAAACTAAAATCGCAACCGATTATCACAAGCGTCCGTATAAAAGCGCAACACGGCTTTTTTGTGATGATGTTTATAGATGGAGTGCGATTTATTTTAAGGTATGCCTGCCTGCTATTTTTAGTTTGGCTGCTAACTGCTTATAAAGCTAATGCTCAAACGTCGACAAACATGGGCAAGGAGTTTTATACAGCCTATGCTGAACACATCTATCCGGCCGGTCCGGTAGGGAGTAATATTACCAATACCAGTTCTATGTTTCTGTATGTCACCTCAGACAGAAACGCGTCGGTAAAGGTGGAGGTGATGGACGGGTCATTCAATCAGCAATTTACAGTTACGGCAAACCAGGTAACTACCATCCAAGTGATCCCTTCAGCAAGTTTAAAAGGCTTGTCAAAAGTTGCTGCAAAAAAGGCTGTGCATATTACATCGACAGAAAATGTCAGCGTGTTTGCCCAGATCTACGGCGCAACTACGGTAGGTGTTTCGGGGGCAACAATGCTGTTGCCGGTAAATGTGTTAGGTACCGAGTACCGTTCTGTAAATTTTACGCAAACATCAAATGCTGCCGCATTCAGCGAAGGTAAAGCTTACAATTTTTTAAACGTTGTTGCTACGGAAGACAATACAACTATAGAGATCACACCTAAAGCTAACGTTTATAATGATGGGCTGCTAACTGTTCGTCCGGCAGGCACACCCTTCACTATTACATTAAATAAGGGCGATGTTTATCAGGGGTTATCTGACGACGATCTTACAGGCAGCCGCGTGAGGTCTGTAGGTGCGAACAGCGCTATTTGTAACCAAATAGCCGTGTTTAGCGGCAGCAGTAAAACAGCCATTTATGGCCGGGTGTCAAATTGTACGATTTTCAGCACGTCAGACAATTTATTTCAGCAGGCTTATCCGGTAACCTCATGGGGGACTCAATTCGCCACCGTGCCGCTGGCAGGCCGCGAAACGCAGAAAGATATATACAGGGTTATCGTCTCAGACCCTGCAACAACAATAACAGGTGTGCCGGCTTTTAACGCTGCCGACCTTGAAACTAAAGGTTATATTGAATTTGTGTCTGACCAGCCTATGGTAATCAACGCGGACAAACCTGTGCAGGTTGCACAGTACGCCATATCGCAGTTTGCGGCATCGTGCAGTAACACTAACGGAGATACCGGCGACCCGGAGATGATCTACCTTAACCCGGTTGAGCAAGGTGTAACCTCATCTTCATTTTACGCTGCCGGTAAATGGGCTGTTGCCAACAGCTTTTTAAACGTAACCATCCCGACCGATGCGGTTGCGTCATTTAAACTCGACGGTGTGCGTCCCGCAAGCGTTACTTTCGCACCAATCCCGGGCAACAGTTCATTTTCCTACGCGCAAATACGCGTTAGCAATGGTCCGCAGGTTACGCAAAACCCATCTGCCACCCTAGGCGTACACAGTATCTCTGCTGACAAACCATTCAACGCTACAGTGTATGGCTTTGGCAATTTCGAGTCGTATGGTTACTCGGCAGGTGCAAGTTTTAAGAAATTAAATGAAGCATTAAGTCTGAGAGATCCTGCTACAAATGCGACGGCTCAATCAACCATTTGCTCCGGTAAAGGTTATACGCCGCAGTTAACGCTGCCGTTTCAAGTGGCACAGATCACCTGGAAGTTTGACGATGGCACCAATTATGTTCAGAACAACCCAACGGCTACATCGACGCGCAATTACAACCAAACTGTTTACACCTATAGCTATTTTAATTCAACTCAGAATACTAACCTTATTCATCTTACGGCAGGCAGCCATAAGATCATCGCCACTGTTGCAAATGCTTCGGTTGGTTGCGGGACAGACGACAATGAACTTTCTGTGACTGTTACAGATGCCCCGGTTCCGTTATTCGCGACTACAAGCGCGTGTATCGGCCAGGCAATTACATTTACACCAGGTACGCCTACAAATAATAATAATGTCGCGTCAGTGCTGTGGAATTTTGGCGATAACTCTACTGCCACAACATTTAATGTAAACCATATATACACAGCAGCAGGAAGCTATAATGCAACACTAACGATCAATTATACCAGCGGGTGCAGCGCCACCTCGGCTGTGCAAATTGTAAGGATCATAGACAAACCGGTAGCTGCATTTAACTATTCATCACCAGATTGCGCCGCGACGGCAATCAGTTTTAAAGATAATTCAACCGCAACAGGGAGCGCGGTAAGCACTTGGGCGTGGGACTTTGGCGACAATACTGCATCCACATCGCAAAACCCGACACACACTTACCCTTCGGCCGGCAATTACAAGGTTTCATTAACGGTCACTAACAATAATGGTTGCGCAGGTGATGTGATCACACAAATTATTGTGGTGAACCCGGTACCGACAATCATCATTAATCAACCTGCAAGTGTTTGCGTTAATGCATCACCAATAACAATCACGGCAAACAAAAACGGCGCAACGGGCACAGAAATTTTCACAGGTGATGGTATTACGCCGGAAGGATTATTTGACCCGGCTATAGCGGGCATTGGTACGCATGCAATCAGCTATAACTTTACATCTGCCCAAACCGCTTGTACATTTTCGCAATCGTTTAGCGTAAGCGTTACACCTGCGCCTGATGCTCCAGCCGTGAAGTACAACGGCACTTGTGCCGACGGGACAACGACTTTTAATGTAACCAATGCCGCAGGTGACGCAAGTATTTATAACTGGGATTTCGGCGATGGAAACGTCGTTAACGGAGGTGCTACCATGAACCATCAATTTGCTGCGCCCGGCGACTATAAAGTACTTGTATCACTTGTAACTAATAATTGCGGCAACGTATCTGCGCCTGTTGCGGTGCACATCAACAAAAAGCCCGTAGCAAATTTTACCTACGTACAAACTACTTGCAGCGGCGAAAGCGTAGCTTTCAAAGACGCGTCAAATGATCCGGAAAATGCAGCGATAACCTCTTGGCTGTGGAGTTTTGGCGACGGTACTACATCAACACAACAAAATCCGCTGCACAGCTTTGCTGCCCCCGGCACTTACAGTGTTACGTTACGGGTGGCTAATAGCAATGGCTGTCAAAGTGTGACAACTACTCAAGCCGTAATCATCACGCCGCCGCCAATTATTAGTATAGCTCAACCCGCACCGCAATGCGAAGGCGATGCCACAATGAAGGTTCTCGCAACGGTAACGGGTGCCACCGGCAAAGGTGTTTTTATGGGAGACGGTATAAGCAAAGCCGGTGATTTCAATGCGCACAATGCCGGCCCGGGTATTCACGTCATGACGTACACTTTTACTACAACTGCCGGATGCACCTACACAAGGAATTTTAATATAATAGTATACCCGGAGCCTATAATTACTATTGGAAATGATGTTACGCTACTGGAAGGCGACTCGACATTCCTGCAAGCTACCGCAAATGGCGACGGGTTGAAGTACAAGTGGTACCCTGCTTCAGGGTTAAGCCGCGATGATGTTTTAAATCCCGTAGCAACGCCGTTAAACGATACAAAATACACGTTGACCGTTACATCGGCATCTGGCTGTACAAATTTTGCTAATATTAGCGTAAGGGTTTTAAACAGCACTAAAATTGTAAACGCTTTTTCGCCCAACGGCGACGGTATCAATGATCTTTGGAATATTGCTTTGTTAAGCAACTATCCGCAGGCACTTGTAAATATTTATACGCGCAATGGCGAAAAAGTTTTCTCGTCTGTAGGTTATAGCGTACCTTGGGATGGAAAATACAATGGGTCCGACTTACCGGCGGGTGTTTATTATTATATTGTGAATTTAAAGAACGGAAAAAAGCCCATAGCCGGGAACGTGACCATTGTTAGATAGATGAAGAGAGCGCTATTTTTACTTTTTTTTCTTATTGCTACCCTAAGTTATGTTGAGGCCCAGCAAAGGCCTCAATATACGCAGTACGTATTCAACAATATGCTGCTTAATCCGGCGGTATCGGGCATTGAAAACTACACCGACGTAAAATTAGGCTACCGCAGCCAATGGACAGGCCTTAGCGGCGCACCTGTTACTTCTTATTTTACCGTTAACGCCCCAATAGGTGCCGACTTTGTAAACGGAGACGCAACCGCGTCTGCAGCGGGCGGCGGTGTTAACCCCTTAAGCCGTTTATACACACAATATTATGAAGCCGCACAGCCGCATCACGGTATTGGCTTTATGGTAGTGAACGATAAGACAGGCCCTTTAACGCAAACCAATATCGATGCTACTTACGCTTACCATTTGGGTTTAAGCCCAACCTGGAACATGTCTGTAGGTGTATCGGCTGGTGTTAATCATGTGATCTTAAATACATCTGAGATAACGCTTGAAACACCTTTCGACCCGGCTATCGCGAATGGCAACATCAGCCAGTGGAAGCCCGATGTTGGTGCCGGCATTTGGGCGTATACATCAAACTTTTATGTTGGCGCATCGGTGCAGCAACTGATCAAACAAAACCTGTACTTCAGCACCAATAAAACGTATAACCAAAGCCAAACGGTTCCGCATTTCTTTTTTACAGCCGGCACAAAGCTGTTTTTATCTGATGATGTAACCTTTTTGCCGTCGGTTATGGTAAAGGTGATCAATCCGGTACCAGTTTCTTTTGATATTACAGGCAAAGTTGCCTTCCGCGATAAGTTTTGGGTAGGCGGTGCTTACCGCCATAACGATTCATTCTCAGGCCTGGTTGGTTTTAATATCAACTCACTCATCAACGTGGGCTATTCTTATGATGTAACCACCTCAAACCTTAACACGGTAAGCAACGGTTCGCACGAGATCGTTTTAGGCATTTTGCTGAATAACCGCTACAAAGTTACCTGCCCGCAGCGGTCGTTTTAAGTTAACAGCTCAGGCAGTTTTCCAGAAGCTAACGATCAATCCGCCTGAAACGATCAACAACCCGCCCAGCAGAACAGGCATCGATGGTATCTCTTTGGTAGAAATATAAGTGATGATCTGCCACATCACAAACAAGGTAGCGATGTACAATCCCACAACTTTACCAAATTCTAACGGTGCAAGGTTGAGAAACACACCATAAGCAAATACCAATATTGCACCCAAGGCTGCCCATGCTATTCTTGCCGTGCCGGTTTCATTGTAGATAGACCTTCTGATGATCGCGTCTCCGCTTACCTCAAGGGCTGTGGCAATGATCAGAAAGAATATGGGATGGATGTTTTTCATATCCTTTACACTTCTCTTCTGAGCCTCGCTACAGGGATATTCATCTGCTCACGGTATTTGGCAACGGTGCGGCGTGCAATATTATAGCCGCGCTCTTTTAAAATTTCGGTGAGCTTTTCATCAGCCAGGGGATGGCGCTTGTCTTCGCCGCCAATACAGTCTTCCAAAATCTTTTTAACCTCTTTGTTAGAAACTTCCTCACCGCTTTCTGTTTGTATCGCCTCTGAGAAGAATGATTTTAGCAAAAAGGTGCCATGCTCGGTCTGTACATATTTCGAGTTCGCTACGCGGGACACCGTAGAAATGTCCATACCAATACGGTCGGCAATGTCCTTCAGGATCATCGGGCGCAGGTTGCGCTCATCACCGGTCAGGAAAAAGTCATACTGATACTGCATTATGGCATTCATGGTTTTCAGCAAGGTTTGCTGGCGCTGCTTAATAGCATCTATGAACCATTTTGCCGAGTCGAGCTTCTGCTTTACAAATTGCACCGCCTCTTTCATTTTCTTATCGCGTTGCGATGCCTTGTCGTAATGATCAAACATTTCCTGGTAAGAGCGGCTTACACGCAATTCGGGCGCGTTTTTTGAGTTCAAGGTCAGTACCAACCGGCCATCATTGTTGGTGATATGAAAATCGGGGATAACCTGCAGCTGCTTGGTGTTGGCAGTGCTGGAGTCGCCCGGTTTTGGGTTAAGTTTCAATATCTCGTTGATCACACCGCGCAGCTCGACAGACGTCATGTTGAGTGATCGCTCTAGCTTGTCGTAATGTTTGCGGGTAAACTCGTCCAGATAGTCTTCGACAACCAATATGGCTTTCTTGATGATAGGGTCGCCGTGATCTTTGCGTTTCAATTGCAGCAGCAAACATTCCTGAAGCGAACGCGCGGCAATGCCCGGCGGGTCAAAGGCCTGTATTACCTTCAGCATTTCCTCCACCTCTTCATCCTCGGCCATTACATTTTGCGAAAAGGCAAGGTCGTCTGTCAGGGACATGATAGGGCGGCGCAGGTAGCCATCATCGTCTAAACTGCCAATGATCTGTTGGCCAATCATAAAGTCTTTGTCAGACAATGGCAGCAGGTCTAATTGCGCTTGTAAGGTCTCAAAAAAAGAAGTTTGAATAGCGATAGGCATTTCCTTGCGGTCTTCCTCATCATCGCCATTCTGGTCATATTTAGAGCCGTAATCATTTACATTATCTTCCTGCAAATAATCATCTATGTTAAATTCGTCATATTCGCTGTTGTCGTCGTTGCTGTCAAAGTTATCATCCTCAGGGTCGCGGTCGGGGTACTGCTCCTCGGGTTCGTTAAGATTGGTCAAACTAAGATCTTCAAGCGCGGGATTTTCTTCCAGTTCTTCTTTTATGCGCGTATCCAGCGAAACAGTAGGCACCTGCAACAGCTTAATAAACTGTATTTGTTGCGGCGAAAGTTTTTGTAAAAGTTTTTGTTGAAGATTCTGTTTTAGCATAATTAGGAACGGGCCAAAATTACATCAATTAACCATCATATAAAAGTTGCCGTGTTTGGCGCAACCCGTCTGCAATGTAAACGCAATAGCAGGTAATTGTTTGGCAAAAGTTAATTTGTTTATTGTTTTAACGGTTAAGGGCTTATCTTAGTGTCACATTAAACCTGTTTCTTATGGCTTTTATAAAGGAGTTTAAAGAATTTGCCATGCGTGGCAATGTGGTAGACCTGGCAGTTGGTGTTATCATTGGTGCTGCTTTTGGCAAGATCGTAACCTCACTGGTAAACGATGTATTGATGCCACCGATCGGGATCTTAACAGGCGGGCTTGATTTTAGCAAACAGAAATATGTGTTGAAAGCGGCAGAAGGTAAAACTCCGGAGACCGCGATCAACTACGGCTTGTTCATTAACGCGCTTATTGATTTTATCATCGTTGCTTTTGTGATATTCTTGGTAGTGAAAGGAATCAATGCGTTAAAACGTAAAGAAGAGGTTGCGCCAACTGTGCCCGTACCGCCAAGTAAAGAAGAAGTGTTGCTGGCAGAGATACGCGATATCTTAGCTGCGCAAACAAAATAAAATATAGCCGTGCAAGTGTTGGATTGATTAAAACAAAATGCTACATTTGCACTCTTATTTTTTAAAGCAACGAATACAACAATAGAGTTATGAAAAGAACGTTTCAGCCTTCTCAGCGTAAAAGAAGAAATAAACACGGTTTCCGCGAGCGTATGTCTACAGCTAACGGCCGTAGAATACTTGCTGCCAGAAGAGCTAAAGGCCGCAAAAGATTAAGTGTATCTGACGAGCGCCGCCACAAAGCGTAATCAACATACGGTTGCTTTACCTGTAATTTCATCAACGGATTTTAGCATCCGGTTGTAGTGTAAGCAACAATGAATACTTTTAAAAAGGAAGAACGTTTGTGTAATAAAAAGTTGCTTGAGCAGCTTTTTCACAAAGGTTCTTTTTTTTTATGTTATCCCTATAGGGTTTCCTGGCTAAAGCTAGAAGAACCGGCACCTGTTCCTGTACAGGTTGTTTTTCCCGTAGCAAAAAAGCGCTACAAGCGAGCGGTTGACCGCAACCTTATTAAACGCCGCACCCGTGAGGCGTACCGTCTTAACAAGCAAGAACATTTATACGATATGTTACTTGATACACAGGTCTCTATTTTATTGTCTGTAAGCTACATCGGTAAAGAGATCAACGATTTTAGCCTGATGCAGGATAAGATGCTCAAATTGTTTAAACAGCTTACTGCAGCCATAAATGAGAGCAATAGTTAAACTGCTTAAAACCCTGGCAGGTTACTTCTTTATTAGCTTGATTAAAGTTTACCAATATTTACTGTCGCCTCTGTTTGGCGTGTCATGCAGGTATACCCCCTCATGCTCGCAATATGGGGTAGAAGCGATAAAAAAATACGGCGCTTTTAAAGGCGGATGGCTAACTTTGAAACGTATTGGCACGTGCCATCCCTGGGGTGGCAACGGCCACGATCCGGTTCCATAGTAGCCGTTTAATCCACATAACAATTAGAGCCCTCTCCCTCGGAGAGGGTTTGGGAGAGGTCAAATGAGTGTAATACTTCAAATAGAAACGGCAACTACAGTTTGCTCTGTCGCGCTGGCCAAAGACGGTAACGTACTGGCGGTTAAGGAGATGAACGAGCGTAACGTACACGCCGAGAAAATAACCTTGTTTATACAAGATGTGTTACAGCAGGCCAAGCACACTTTAGCAGATATTGCTGCCGTAGCAGTGAGTAAAGGCCCGGGTTCTTACACCGGCTTGCGCATTGGTGTTTCTGCCGCCAAGGGCTTATGCTTTGCGCTGGATAAGCCGCTTATTGCCATTAATACACTCGATGCCATGGCTGCAGGCGCGTTAGTATTTAACGATCAATTTTCTGCCGATGCCATCCTTTGCCCGATGATAGATGCGAGAAGGATGGAAGTATATACTGCGTTATACGATAGCGACGCATTGCCTGTAAAACCTACATCTGCAAAGATCATTGACGAAAATTCGTTTGCAGATGTGAGAGACCATCAACTGGTAATTTTCGGCGATGGCGCACTCAAATGTAAAGATGTGTTGATAAACCACAATGTGCTTTGGCTAAGCGATTTTGAAAACTCTGCAACGCAACTAACGGCCATCGCTTTGCAGAAATATCAAAACGGTGCTTTTGAAGATATAGCCTACTTTGAGCCCTACTATTTAAAAGAATTTATCACTACGGCGAGGTAGCGCCCGGGCTGTTTATGTAATCCTTAGGCTTTTTACCGAAGATATTTTTGAAGGTACGTTTCAGAAAACCTTCATCTTCACCCATTGGTATCGAACTGGCATTTGCGGGGCTTTCTACATCGGCACCAAACTTAAGCGCGAAGCCGAAGAAGATACCTGCGCCTGTAAAGTTAGCATTGCTGTTGATGTAATTAAGATTGCCGCGGTGCGCGCGAAACATATCATAGCTGGTAAGCAGCTGCTCGGTACCTAAAAATACCTCCGCATTTGCCGACTTGAACATGATCTTGCCACCCAGGTTAAATTGTTTCAGATCGTCATACGTGCCCATTACACCTACAGTCACTTTTCCATATTGCACGTTGTTAATGAACGCGCCGGCAATGCCGTTGTAAAACAGTTGTTTCGATGCTACAAGTATAGGGTTGTATTTAAACTGTTTCTCCCCGTCAAGCCAGAAATATTTGGTCGCGCTTATCTCTGCCAAACCATTGGTTACTGTGGTAAATGACTTATTCTCGCCGCCCTGCTGAGTGATAAAACTGGCGCCGTTATATACATTCTGACCTGCGTTGCCCGAACTTAAGCCGATAGTATCAGTATGATTAAAATTATAAATATGCGGATCGCTGCCCCAATGAATAAAGCCCAGGTCTTTAATGTTGTACTGGATATGCACACCATCTTCGTTATGCTGTTCTACACCAAAGCTTACAGACAAGCCGGGATTTTTAAAATTAGGCACTACATTGTTGGCTGCAAAAGATCCTGGGGTATAACTGGTACGGTGCTGGCCTATTAAATTAAGGTACAGAGCCGATGTACCGTCCGACTGATTCTTATTAAAGATAATGTCCGACTGATTGATAGTAGTGTTGTCATACGCGATACCCGACAACGCGCTGATCTTGTAGCCTACAGAAAATTTGGGGCTCAGCGTTTCGCGGTATGTAAAACTAAACTGGTGATACCCCTGTGCGTAATACCTGTCATTAAAAAGGTTTGTATATGGCTGCAGGTTATTAAAGTTGGTGCCGCCGTCAAAAAGCTGCACGGTCTCGTCGGTAAAGTGCGCCGTCCCCTCGGCGCGTATCTGCCACGAGAAACCAATTTCCTGCTTGCCCGCAAGGTCTGCAAACATCTTGAACATGCCGACATATATATTATTGTTGGTGCTAAGCGTATTAAAATTATTGCGGCCTACATAAATATTAGGGAACGTACTATTATGCAAAAACAAATACTGCTTCAGGGTTGTAGTCGCGTTACCGGTAGTGTAAGCACTGGCACTTAGGTTGGGCACAAAAAAATTAAATGCCATCATTTTAGTTGTGTCGGGCTTAAAAATTCCTTGTGCGGGATTTTCGAAGGACTCGACCATCGTGCTGCTAAAATATTGCGAAAAGCGTTGCGCAAAAGCGCTTATGGGTAAAACCAGTAAAAGGAACAGCGTAAATTTTTTAATCACAATTATTGTGTTAAGTCTGATAATTAAGCCTTTGCCCATTTAACGGCAATTGCCGGTTGATATTTCATAGTCTCTATCAGTTATTATTTTTTACCGATGAAGTGTCTGACACAGGCTGGTAAAGGCACAGGTTGGTATAAAAATTATTGTCCGAAGCACTTAGCTGAAATGACAATCCGTAAAAGTTTTTAAGCCCCGGCTCCGCATTGTTGTAAGCGCTGTAAAAGCCCGGTTTCATATCTCTTTGGAAAACATGGCTTGCATTCTTAAAGTTCAGATAAAACGACACGTTACTTTTTTCGGATAGTAAATTGTCGAAACTGTTGAACGTTTCGGTCTTACTCAAAAACTTTTGGTTGTTGTAGCTTTCAATAAATGAATGCAGCTCGCCCGGCGTATTAGCCAGTATCAGGTAATTATTTACTATTGTAAAGTACGGTTTATTGAAATTGCTGAACGCATCGCCAAATAAAAAGAAAGGAATCTTTTCATAATTGAACTGACCGATGCCGTCATCGCGCATGGTGCTGATATTAATTAGCGGTGGTAATATCTGCGCCCCGTTTTTTACATCTACAATTGCATAACGTTCCTGGAAGCGTGTGGTCAGTGTAGCAAACTCGGCGCCTAACTGCTTGTTTATTTCGTGATCTATGTTTACGCCTGTCTCGGCCTTTATCTTTTCAAAAAGCTCGACGGAACTTTTGTGCAGCCCGCTTTTACCTATCCATTGCGCCAGGTCTGTAATAAAACGCTGCGGGTCTGACACAGAAAAGCTGGTGCTGTATGCTGTAGTTGCGGGAAAAATGTCTTTAAGGCTGTTATCAAGCGGTTGTTGTGCAGCAAATAGGTTAAGGTAGCTGGCGGGTTTTTTGGCGTCAATGGCGGTAAGCCCGTTAAACATTAGCGCATCCTTGCGATAATTGAAACTTAATGCCGCTTGTGCTGCCAGGGATTTAAAAGATTTCAGCAATTCGGGGTTTGACCCGCTGAATACCTGCGCCACCAGCGGCTTTAACTGCGCGTAGTTAATGTACAACAAGCCAAAGGCGTTGGCGTGCTGCTGATCTGGTACCTGGTAAAAATCATTTCTTTGATTTTTAATATCATATTCGGCAGCGATGCGCAGCAGCGGTAATGAGAAACTGGCAGAGAACACATGGTCGTCACTTTCTGAAATAAAAAACGACCTGCCCATGCCGGCAATGTCCAGCTTCAATAATTTAGTGTATCCCGGGTAGCTTACGTTTGCTTTGAAATTTGGGTCGTTTAAAATTGCTGCATTTTTATAGAGCTTTTCCTTACCGGGATTAGCTGCAGTGGTAGTGATCAGCACGTCTATCTGCTCGCCGGTTAACGGATGTACAGACACATAAAAAGGGCGGTTCTTAAAGTAGCTTTTGAAAACGGCGTTTTGCATCAGTGCCTTTTTAAGCAATGCAAACTCTCTAGTTTTTATGGGGCCAAGGATAGATGCAAATAAGTTGTTATCGTTAAATGCCTCGTAAAAAGAATCGTCATTGTTATATTCCAGCACCAAAGCGGCGTCGCCCGGCACATGTTTAAGCAAGTCTGCGGGTTTTAAATTGGCTTGCGAAATGCTCCTGAAATAGAAGATGGTAACAACAGCTGTTATGATCAATAATGCAATGGCTATAAGCATGTGTTTCATTGTTACCCTATTATAGCAAAGGTATATTTTTACCTGTCACCCATAAAGTAATGTTTTCAATTGGTTAATTTAGCTGTCTACCAACATGAGCAAATCAGCAATTATCACAGGCGCGCTACTCGGCGCTATTGCCGTTATTACAGGCGCTTTTGGCGCGCACGGATTAAAAGCCATACTTACAACAACGCAATTAGAAACCTGGCATACAGCAGTACAATATCACTTTTACCATGTTTTTGCCATCCTGTTTTTATCTACGTTCAAGAATAAAGAAAGCAAACTTATTTTTGCGTCTTACTGGTTATTCTTATTAGGAATAGTATTTTTTTGCGGATCACTCTATCTGCTGTCTTGCATACAGGTTTTAGGCTGGCCGTGGCTGCGTATAATGGGCCCGATCACCCCCGTTGGCGGCCTTTTGTTCATCGCCGGGTGGATCACCCTGGCCATTGCAGCTGTAAAAGAAAGGTAATTGATGCTGGAGTTTGCTGATACCCATAATGCAGGCCGTAAGACACTTTTTGTTGAGGTGATATTGCCTTTGGCGATTGCCAAAAATTATACCTATCGTGTGCCTTTTGATATGAATGATGCCGTTGCCATTGGTAAGCGCGCGGTAGTTCAATTTGGCAAAAGCAAAATGTATACGGCAATTATTGTTGCCATTACAGAGCAGGCGCCCGAGAAATATGAGGCCAAGTACCTGATGGACCTGCTCGACGACAGGCCGGTTGTTACGGCAGCGCAGCTTTCATTCTGGAACTGGATGGCCGACTATTACCTTTGCCACCCCGGCGATGTGATGAACGCCGCTTTGCCATCGGCGTTAAAGCTGGCCAGCGAGACAAAGATCATACTCAACAAAGAACACGGCGTTGACCGTGCCACCTTACATGATAAAGAATTTTTAATTGTTGATGCACTTGAACTGCAGCCCGAACTTACCGTAAGTGACATCGCCAAACTGCTTGGGCAAAAAACAGTAATGCCTATCCTGAAACTGATGTTTGAGAAGAACATCATCAGTATATCTGAAAGTGTTAACGAACGGTATAAACCACGCCGCAAAACATTTATTAAACTCAACTCGGCTTATCAGGACCAGGAAAGATTAAAAGAGCTTTTTGAGATTCTGGAAAAACGCGCGCCTAAACAAGCCGATGTTGTGCTGGCTTACATCCACATGTCGCGCAATGGTGCCAGGGTTGCAAAGAACGAACTGGCAGAAGCGTCCGGCGCAGGTACTGCTATTATCAAAGCGCTCATTGATAAAGAGATCCTTATTGCTGAAGAGGTGAATGTGAGCCGCTTGCTCGAAGAAAGCGGCGAGGAGCCTGAACTGACCGCTACACTGAGCGAAGAACAGGAAGCGGTTTTAGCGTCTGTAAGAAACCAGTTCAACCAAAAGGAAGTAGTGCTGCTGCACGGGATCACTTCATCCGGTAAAACGCAGCTATATATTAAATTAATAGAGGAAGCGGTTGCCGCAGGCAAACAGGTATTGTACCTGTTGCCTGAGATAGCACTTACAACCCATGTGATAGAGCGTCTACGCCGTTATTTTGGCGAAGCAATAGGCGTTTACCATTCGCGATTTAACGACCAGGAAAGGGTAGAGGTTTGGCAAAACGTACTGAACGGCAGTTACCGCATCGTACTGGGTGCACGGTCATCTGTGTTCCTGCCGTTCGAAAATTTGGGGCTAATCGTGGTAGACGAGGAGCATGAAACTTCATACAAACAATTTGATCCTGCACCGCGCTACAATGCCCGCGACGCGGCCATATACCTGGGTAACGTTTATGGGGCAAAGGTCTTGCTGGGTTCAGCTACGCCGTCGATCGAATCCTACTATAATGCTAAGACCGGAAAGTATGGCTTTGCGGAATTAAAATTCAGGTATGGCGGGGTTGAGTTGCCGCAGATTGAAGTGGTAAGCATTGCCGAGGAAACAAAAAGCAAGACCATTCAGTCCCACTTCACCAGTGTGCTAATGGAAGATATGCAGCAAGCATTATCTAAAAAAGAGCAGGTCATTTTGTTCCAGAACCGCCGGGGATACGCACCCGTAATGTTATGCCGCACCTGCGCCCATACCCCCAAATGTGTAAACTGCGATGTAAGCCTAACCTATCACAAGTCGAGTGGGATGCTGCATTGCCATTACTGCGGTTACAAAGAAGATAGCCCCTCGATATGCCCGGCGTGCGGTTCGGCTCATTTAGAATACAAAGGTTTCGGAACAGAAAAGGTGGAGGATGAACTATCGATCCTTTTGCCCGAAGCGCGTATTATGCGTATGGATATGGATACCACCCGCGCTAAAAATTCCTTTCAAAATATTTTGAATGAACTCGAAGAGAAACGCATCGATATCCTGGTAGGCACGCAAATGGTGGCCAAAGGCCTCGACTTTGCAGACGTGACGGTAATTGGTATCATCAGCGCAGATAGCTTGCTTAAATATCCCGACTTCCGCGCTAACGAACGGAGCTTTCAAATGCTGGCGCAGGTAAGCGGCAGGGCAGGGCGCAGGGGTAAACAGGGTAAGGTGGTGATTCAGACTTACGACCCTGGTCACCGCGTTATACTGCAGGTAATTGAAAATGATTATGCCGACTTGTATAACAACGAGATAAGCGAGCGAAAAGCCTTTAAATACCCGCCGTTTTACCGCATGATACAGTTTGATGTAAAACACAAAGACCCCGAAAAGCTTTTTCACCAGGCCGAGTATCTGGCATTGGAACTGCGCAAGCAATTTGGCGACAGGGTCATCGGACCCGAATATCCGCTGGTAAGCCGTATTCGTAACTATTACATCAAGACTATTATGTTAAAGTTTGAGCGCGACAGTATTTCGCTTAGCAAAGCCAAAGACGCGATCCGTTCAATGATCCTTCAATTCCAAACAACTAAGCTAAGTAAAGGCTGCATCGTCCAGCCTGATGTGGATCCCTATTAAATTGTGCTGATAGACTTAAGATGGATAAGACTGATGCGCGGGGTGGGGTCTAAGCTACATGGATATTTAAAGTTTAGCAGATCATAACTTATCTTAACTTTTAAATTGGCTTTTTTATACTTTTCATCTAGATTATCGGCGTAATAGGCAACCTTGTCTATAACTATCATCCAGCCACATCCATCACTTGCAGGGTTTCCTGCATCAATTACTGTGGCGTCAATTCCGTTATAAGTCCCTAACACATTTTGGTCTTTCGAGTCCTTTTTGCAGCTGCTTAAGGCAAGTAAAAAGCATATTAATGAGCAATAGATAAGTCTGAATTTCATACTATAAGATTTAAAAACAAATACGAAGCCTGTAATTGGATTGCGACATGGTTTAAAAAATAAATAATTGACATACAAAACTATCCCTTTCAGCAACGCTTAACAGGCCTTTTCGCCAACCCTTTTTGATTAACTTTGGGTGCCCATATGGCCTACAAGTATATTGATAATTACCGCGAACGCGGCGCCCGTAAACAACTGGTAGAGGTGCTCAGGAAAAAAGGCATCGAAGATGAGCATGTCCTCGAAGCTATTGGAAAGATTCCGCGCCACTATTTTTTCGACGAGACTTTCTGGAACCAAGCTTATAAAGACATTGCCTTCCCAATAGGCGAGGGGCAGACCATCTCACAGCCATACACCGTTGCTTACCAAACAGAGTTACTCCACATCAATAAAGGCGACAAGGTGTTGGAGATCGGTACCGGCTGCGGTTACCAAACCTGTGTATTGCTCGAAGTTGGCGCAAAAGTTTATACGATAGAACGCCAGGAAAAGCTATTTGAACGTACAAGGGTGGTGCTGCCCCATATTGGCTACAAGGCCCATTTCTTTTTAGGCGACGGCTCAAAAGGCATTGAAAAGCACGCGCCGTACGCCAAGATCATAGTTACGGCAGGGGCGCCCTTTGTACCGGATATATTGCTGAGGCAATTAAAGATCGGCGGCTTACTGGTCATCCCCGTTGGCGACGCCAAAGAGCAAAAAATGGTGACCGTGCTCCGCGTTGGTGAAAATGACTTCGAGAAGGTTGTGCTCGATACCTTCAGGTTTGTGCCGCTGGTGGGTGATAGAGCGTGGTAACCCCCAACCCTCTGAAGGGGGCTGTAGATACAATTACAGCAATGAAAATTTGCTTGATTGGTTTCCCCTTTAGGGGATTAAGGGGTTTTACCTCTTCATTGCCCTGTCCATCTCTACTTTCACATCACGCTCTTTCATGGTGTCGCGCTTGTCGTAGATCTTTTTACCCTGTGCCAATGCGATCTTCAGTTTGGCAAAACCGCGTTCGCTGATGAATAGCGCAAGCGGGATTATGGTAAGGCCTTTTTCTTCGCCGCGGGTAAGCAGCTTTTTTAATTCCTTTTTATTCAACAATAGCACGCGGTCGCGCTTAGCCTCGTGGTTGTAAAAAGAACCGTGCGAATATTCTGAAATGTGCAGGTTGCGCACATACAGCTGGCCGCCAATGAAGGTACAAAAGGCATCATTTACGTTGGCCTTTCCTTCGCGTATCGATTTGATCTCTGTACCCAGCAGCTTAATGCCCGCTGTATACTCATCAAGTATGTGATACTCAAAGTATGCTTTCTTATTCTTTATGTACAGGTCTTCGGCCATGGGACTACAAATATGCGAAAATTATTTAGCGCCGGGTTTTACAATGAGCACCGGTACGCGCACCTTATGGCGTACCGCGTTAACGGTAGTGCCAAATATCAGGTCCTTTAAAAAGTTGTGCCCGTGCGAGCCCATCACAACAAAATCTATCTTCTCTGATTTAACGATTTCCGCAATTGCTGTCGCGGTGCCGCCATAACCAATCCGCGCATGTGCGTCATAACCTAAATTACAAAGTTCATCTACATAAGTCTGCAGGTTGCTAACGTCGCTTTGCGTTTCCATATCCATAGTGTTGGCGCCGTGGTAGGTCGCCGCGGCTGTCTCTACAACGTGTATAAGCGTGTATTTGGCATCTTTGCCGCCCTGCATCACCGCGTTGCTCACAGATTCCCAGTCGTTGTGCGAAAAATCTATCGCGATAGCAATATGATGATAGCTGATCTTGTCGATATGATTTATGGCCCTGGCAATTCCGTGCGGAACGTTGTTCGGCTTGTCGGGCGTTTTAAATAGCAGGGGCTTTAGCGTTACATAAACAAGCAACAAGGTAATACCGACAATCACCGGGATGATCAGCCCGTATAAAACCAACTCAGATATAGCCCCTCCTTTTTCCCAATCTGCTAATTGCTGTATAACAAGTTTTACATTTAGCCCAACAATGATGACGGCGCAGGTCCACGCCAACACCTTAACTTTCGCGTTGATCACAAATGCACCCATGCGCACCTTGTCAGACACAAAATGGATAAGCGGTATTACCGCGAAACCCAATTGTAAACTCAACACCACCTGGCTTAAAATAAGCAGGTGGCCTAATGCCTCGCCGCCAGAATAAATGATGGTAAAAATGGCCGGAACAATGGCCAGTAAGCGGGTGATGAGGCGTCGCAGCCATGGGGCAATACGCAGGTTAATGTGTCCCTCCATCACTATCTGCCCGGCAAGGGTACCTGTAATGGTAGAGCTTTGGCCCGCTGCTATCAGTGCTATGGCAAACAGCGTTGGCGCCATAGAGCCGAAGATCTTGGTTAGCAATTTATACGCATCCTGTATCTCTGCCACCTGGTGGAAACCTCTTGTAAAAAATGCCGAGGCCGCCAATATCAAAATAGCCGCGTTGACGAAGAATGCCAGGTTTAGCGCGATTGTGGTGTCGAACAGATTAAATTTTATCGCCGATCTGATGCCCTCTTCGCTGCGATCGATCTTCCGTGTTTGCACCAGTGACGAGTGCAGGTATAAATTATGCGGCATTACCGTGGCACCTATAATACCAATGGCGATATATAGCGCATTGCCTGAAAGGATATCCGGGATGAACCCTTTGCCTATCTCTACCACACTTGGTTTGGCTATAAACATTTCGGTAAGAAACGATACACCGACAATGAATACCAGCGACACAATAAAGCCTTCTAACTTACGCATGCCCTTGTTCATAAGGAAAAGGATAAGCAGCGTGTCGAGGAGAGTGATTGACACACCCCATAACAATGGCAGGTGAAACAGCAAGTTAAGGCCGATGGCCATACCGATTATTTCTGCCAGATCGCAGGCCACTATGGCAATTTGCGCAAGTATAAAGAGGCAAAAATTTACAAAGCGGCTGTAAGCGTGTTTGGATGCCTGCGCCAGATCGAGCCCGCGCACAATGCCCAGCCTTGCACTCAGCGATTGTAAAAGCAAAGCAATGAGGTTGGATAGCAGCAGTACCCAGATGAGTTTATAGCCGAACTGACTGCCTGCCGCCAGGTCTGTAGCCCAGTTACCCGGGTCCATGTAGCCTACGCTAATAAGATATGCCGGGCCAATGAATGCCAGAAACTTTTTCCAGCCGGTTTTTTGCTCGGTGGAAACAGAATTGTGGACGTTACCTAAAGATTCGCTCATGGGGTAACCAATATTTTTCTAGCAGCATCTTTGCTGATGCTGATGTTATCTGCCCCGTTTACCTTTAATACTACAGACTGGTCAAAATCCAGTATATCTATGATCATAATTTTATTGCCCAACAGTAAGTTCATCTTTTCGAGGTATTGTAAAAAAGACACCGAATGTTCGCGAATGCCCGATATAATTCCGCTTTCCTGAACGGCTAAAGTGCTTATTGGTTTAAATTCATTTTTCTTTATGCGGCCATTCTTATCGGGGATTGGGTCGCCATGCGGGTCATAGGCTGGGAATTCCATAAACTCGTCCAGCCGGTCTATCAATTCTGTAGATGAGATGTGTTCCAATTCTTCGGCCATTTCATGTACCTCGTCCCATTTAAAGTTCAGCTTGTCTACCAGAAAATATTCCCATAAACGGTGGCGCCGCACCACGTCGACGGCTATCTTTTTTCCGGCAGGAGTAAGGCTTACGCCGTAGTATGGGGTATAGTCTATCAGTTTTTTTTCGGAAAGTTTTTTAAGCATGTCCGTAACGGAAGCTGCCTTTGTATTGAGCGACGCCGCTAGCTGATTGGTCGTTACCACTTCGTTCTCTTCAGAAAGGCGGTAAACGGCTTTGAGATAGTTTTCTTCGGTAAACGTTTGCATTTAAACAAATCTAAACTAAATTTTAGACTAATCTAAATAATTTTTCTTGTAGAATATATTTCGGTAGAATTCGTTTTTTGAAAAATTATATTTTGATTTACAGGCTAATTATATCTTCGACCAAATTATGGCATCAGAACTGGATAAAACCGACTTGCAGATACTCAGAATTTTACAAGAGAACGGCAGGATAACCAACTTGCAGCTATCGAACGAGATAGGCCTCTCGCCGGCACCAACCTTAGAGCGAGTTCGCAAACTGGAGAATAATGAATTTATTAAAAGCTACCATGCCCTGGTGGATGAGGAAAAACTCGGTCTTGGCATCAAAACCTTTATTCAGATATCCCTAGATTTTCACAAAAGTAACACCATACAGATCTTCCTTGATGAGATTAAGAAGATCAATGAAGTGACAGAATGCCACCACGTTACCGGCCAGTGCGACTTTCTGCTAAAGGTATACGTGCGCGATATAAAATCATACGAGAAACTGATCATGGAGAAAATAAGCCACATCCCTGTAGTAAAGAACTTCCAGACCATGATGATCATGTCTACCAGTAAAAAAGAACCGATAGTACCGCTGGAATATTAATAAATGAGTGAATGATAGAATGAGTGAATGATAGAATAAAAAGAACTCTCACTCATTCTATCATTCACTCATTCAAAATTGGCTTACACTTGCCAATCAATAGGCTTTTTACCTTCCTCCGCTAAATAAGCATTTGTTTTAGAGAAAGGCTTGGAGCCGTAGAAACCTCGTTCTACAGACAGCGGGGATGGGTGCACAGATTTTATGATGTGGTGTTTCCGGGCATCGATCAAAACTTCTTTAGATTGCGCATAAGCTCCCCAAAGAATAAATACCAATCCTGTTTTTAAATCAGACAGTTTGCGAATCACTTCATCTGTAAAAACTTCCCAGCCTTTTTTCTGATGTGAGCCGGCTTCTGCCGCACGCACGGTAAGCGTAGCATTTAAAAGCAATACCCCTTGGTCTGCCCAGTGCTGCAGGTTGCCATGGTTTGGTCTTACAAATCCGGGGATATCTGTGGCCAGTTCTTTATAAATATTTTGCAGCGATTTAGGTATGGCAACCCCATGCTGAACAGAAAAAGAAAGTCCGTGTGCCTGGTGTGGTCCATGGTACGGATCCTGGCCAAGTATTACAACTTCAACCTTGTCAAACGGGGTAGAGTTGAAGGCGTTAAAGATATCTTTGTTTTTTGGGTAGATGATCTGCCCCTTGTCTTTCTCTGTTTTCAAGAACTCGCGCAGTTTTACCATGTATGGTTTTTCAAACTCGGGTTGTAAAACTTTAAGCCATGATGGCTCCAGGTCTATCGCCATAAAAAGTGATTATACTTTGGTTAAACGTGCAAATAAACAGATATTTGCGCCGTATAATTATAAAACAAAAATGTCAAATATTGTTCGGCTGATATTAGCCTGTGTGATAATGGGTGCCGCGGTTACCCTATGCGGATTTGGATTTTGGGGATGGGGAATTTTAGTGTTATTTATAGGCGCCATTGTGCTGTTCTCGTTCTTTATAAATGAGAATATGATCATTGCGCAATTCTACCTGCGTAAAGAAAAAACGGTGGAAGCACAAACCTGGCTAAACAAGATCACCGATTACGAAAAGCAATTGCACAAGAACCAATATGGTTATTACAACTTACTTCTAGGATTGATGGAGTCGCGTACGGCACCAATGAAATCTGAGAAATATTTTAAAAAGGCGTTGTCATTAGGAATGCGCATGTCGCATAATACCGCATTGGCAAAACTTAGCCTGGCGGGTATATCAATGGCTAAGCGCAACAAGCGCGAAGCGCAGCAATATCTTGCCGAAGCCACAAAAGACGATAAAAACAAATTACTGGCCGATCAGATAAAAATGATGAAATCTCAACTTGGCCAAATGGATAAACAAGTACAGCGCGGATACCGGAATTACTAACCCCTTAGTCCCCTAAAGGGGAAACCAACTATCGTACTCCTCTCAGAGATGGGGTGAGGTTTATTTCTCGTACAACGAATCAAATTCGTCAGGGGCGGAAGACGATGAATGCCTTTGAGACGGAGAAATATGCCTGTCTGGGATGATGAACTCATCTTCAGACGGGTCGGCCATCTCAACCTGCTTAAGCAAGCTGCGTATAAAAGAAAGCCCGAACTTCTTACGGTCAAGCTTTATTAAAAATTCTTGTTCTGTTATTTCTAAGGTCATGTGTTCGTACTTAAAGTCGTTTTCCATAAAGTTCAAACATTGAAATAAATAAAAAGTTATCGCCGCTTTAAGTTTTGGTTAAGAAACTCTTGTTCTCAGTTGTCATTCCGAGCCTGCGAGGAATCTTATCAAAGAACAGGGAAATAGCAGCGTCGTGTCATGCTGAGGCTCTCGAAGCATAAACGGCGCAAAATGGTAATTGTATTGTGGGATGCCGAAGCAATCTCATCGTATTATCGTTTGATTTTTGGCGTTACCCTCGCTTCACTCGGGTCGGCCATCCGCTGTATCTGCTTCGCAGGATGCCGCTTCTGTCCCTAACGCGAGTATCATCCCGTGGTAACGCTTACTGACCAAGCAATTTTAGAGACCATTCTACAAAGAAATTGTCATTCAGAGTGCAGCGAAGAATCTTATCAAAGCGTTATTAAAAACTGAATCAGATACTTCACTTCGTTCAAGATGACAAAAAAATTGATGGTCGTTTTCTAGGCGAACCAGGACATCACGCTGTCCTTATCAGGCATGGCAATGTCCAGCTTCAACTTTTTACGCATACCGCCCAGATCGTTGAATACCTTGTTGGGATTGGCTGCTTTTAACTCCTCGGGAGTATTGAAGCCCATTTTGTTTACCACAGGCACCCATTCGGCAGGAACGCCGATGGCTATAAAATCATCAGCAGAAATTACTTTAGCTTTCTTTTCGGGGCGCATTTGCGGGAAGAATAATACTTCCTGTATGGTATGCTGATTGGTTAGCAGCATCACCAGGCGGTCAATACCAATGCCCAGGCCCGATGTTGGCGGCATGCCGTATTCCAAAGCACGGAGGAAATCTTCGTCCATCGCCATAGCCTCTTCATCACCACGGCCGGCCAATAATAACTGGTCTTCCAGGCGCTGGCGCTGATCCAGCGGGTCATTTAATTCAGAGTAGGCATTACCTATTTCTTTACCATTTACAAACAACTCGAAACGTTCTACCAAGCCTTCTTTTGTACGGTGCTTCTTGGCAAGCGGTGTCATTTCGACCGGGTAGTCGGTTATGTATGTTGGCTGTATCAGGTTGGCTTCTACTTTAGCGCTGAAGATCTCGTCTATCAGTTTGCCTTTACCCATGCTGGCATCTACCTCTATGGCCAAATCACGGCAGGTTTGGCGCAGGGCGGCCTCATCCATTTGCGATACGTCTATATCTGTATACTTCAGGATCGAATCATACATAGACAAACGCTCATACGGCCCTGCAAAGTTGATCTCTTTATCACCAACCGTTGCCAGTGCGCTGCCGTTTACGGCTATGGCCACACGTTCCAGGCATTGCTCTACCATTTCCATCATCCATACATAGTCTTTGTAGGCTACGTATATTTCCATCGAAGTAAACTCAGGATTGTGGGTGCGGTCCATACCCTCATTGCGGAACATTTTGCCAAACTCGTACACGCCGTCAAAGCCGGCTACGATCAAACGTTTAAGGTATAACTCGTTGGCAATGCGCAGATACAGCGGCATATCCAGCGTATTGTGGTGCGTATTGAACGGTCTTGCGGCAGCACCACCATGAACAGCTTGCAGTATAGGGGTTTCCACCTCGAACCAGCCTTGTTCATTAAAGTAATCGCGCATGGCGCTTATTACCTTTGTGCGTTTGATAAATATTTCTTTAAAGTCCGGGTTGACGGTCAGGTCGACATAGCGCTGGCGGTAACGCAATTCGGGGTCGGTAAAGCCATCATAGATATTGCCGTCCTCATCGCGTTTTACAACCGGCAATGGTTTAAGCGATTTGGCCAGAACGGAAAGCTCTTGCGTGTGTACGGATATTTCGCCGGTTTGAGTAAGAAATACAAAGCCTTTAACGCCAACATAATCGCCGATATCTAATAGCTTTTTGAAAACAGTATTATAAAGCGTTTTATCGTCGCCGGGGCAAATATCATCGCGCTTGATGTATACCTGCACGCGGCCGGTTGAGTCTTGCAATTCAAAGAAAGAAGCGTTACCCATAATTCGGCGCATCATGATACGGCCGGCTATCTGCACCTGCTGATAAGCATCGGGTTTGCTGTTAAAATTATCTTTAATATCCTTCGCCCAGGCATTAACGGCATAAGCTTCGGCGGGGTAAGGCTCGATACCCAGTCCGCGCAATTGCTGTAAAGATTCGCGACGTATAATTTCCTGTTCTGATAAGGCTGCAATACTCATAAAAAACGCTCAAATTTAAGAGGGCAAAAATAGCGTTTTTTGCCGTTCCATTAAGCCGAATTTTTACTGCCGTAAAAGCGTAGGTGTCACATGTTACACTTTCTCTACAAATACAGACTTTTAAGTATCTGATAGTAAAATGTCAGCTGTATAAATGGTTGATTATCAATCACGCACGATCCTGTTAGTGTAACACAACCGCCAAAAAATTTACGAAAAGTGTCACACATTGTCACAGGGTGAAACACTGGCATGAAAATGTCAGTACGCTGATAAACAGGCGGTTACAATAAAGTAAGACTTCTGGCATTTAATATTCTTATTAATGGCGAGACAACGTTAATACACTTTCTTTTCACTGCCGAAGTAATATTTATTGGCGATGATGGCTACGGGTATACCAATGCAGATCACTAACGCGCCAAGTCCGGTTAGTATGCCGTAAGCGGTCATACCGCCTTTAGGCTTGGGTGTGTTACTCATCGGCACAATGATGAAGTTCATGATGAGCCACGTGAATAAGCCGAAGACAAATCCGGTTAGCACCGTATTCTTAAGTATTTTCTTAAAAGTTGGGAACAGTATAAACCAGGTTGCCACCCACACGTAAGCGATAAGGTAATGAAACAACAGCCCGAACCAGATCATGTGGTTGCCGGCAAAAAACGCTGCCTTACCATAAATGCCGCTGGCAATGTACCTGCAGATGCGCACAAGGGTTTCATGAAAGCTGAGCCAGAAGCTTGTGCCTGCTTTGATCTTAACGTTAAGCAATATGGCCGAAAGCATATCAAGGGTACCGGCTATTATAAAAGCAATAAAGAGCGACCTGTAATAGTTTAATCGGCGCATAGTAAATTAATTTGGGAATAATTGGTGCGATAAATATAAAGGGAAAAAGTGCTTACTGCAAGCAAATTACATGCTCAGTACCCGCTCGCCTTCTATCTTTTTCTGCAATTCCAATACAGCACCTATGAGCGCCTCGGGCCTTGGGGGGCAGCCCTGCACGTAAACATCAACCGGTATAACACGGTCAACACCTTTAACTACATGATAGCCGTGCTGCCAGTAAGGGCCGCCGCAATTAGAGCATGAGCCCATCGAGATCACATACTTTGGCTCGGGCATTTGCTCATACAGGCGCTTAATACGCTCGGCCATTTTAAAGGTAACCGTGCCCGCGATGATGATCACGTCTGCCTGGCGCGCAGAAGGGCGGGGGAACACGCCAAAGCGCTCAAAATCGTATGTCGAAGCATATGAACCCATCATTTCTATAGCGCAGCAGGCAATGCCAAAACTTAAAGGCCATAATGAAGACATGCGCGCCCAATTGAGCAGATCGTCAAACTTGGTCATCACCACACCGCCATCGCCTGTCATTCCCTGGTTCATTCTTGCGCTTTCTTAAATATAGGTTTAAAACGTGGGGCGGCTGTAGTTGTTGCAGGGGCAGTAGCAGTAGCAGCAGTCGCAGTAGCAGCCGCAGTGGCACTTGCAGTAGCAGTCGCAGTGGCAGTTGCAGTTGCAGTAGGTTCAAGGGTAAACTCCCTGACTTTGTATTGCTGCCGGTTTAAATTTTCGTAGGCAGATAAAGGGATCTTCACGTCCGTTGTTAAGGTTCGCACTTCGGGTTTTATCCACTCCAGATCGCCTTTTACCCAAACATAAGCCAGTCCCAAGATAAGTATCCCGACAAAGATGAACATCTCAATCATCGTAACTGTCGACCAGCGCGCGTCCGCCGCTATCAATTTCTTATCGGCAAAAACCGTAGCCCATGGAAAGATGAAAACCATCTCAACATCGAACAATAAAAATATCAAAGCGATGACATAAAAGCGCGAGTTAAATGGCAACCAGGCGCTCCCTGTGGGTTCTTCGCCGCACTCGTAAGAGGTCAATTTCTCGGGCGTTGGTTTATTGGGGGCAATCAGTTTATTAACACCAAAGGCTGCGCCAACCATTACGGCACCCGTAATTAGAAAGATAAATATCTTTCCAAATTCTGATATTTGCGCAACCTGGCCCATGGCTCCAAATTTAACAAAAGAAACACAGTTCGATGCTATTATTATAGGTGCAGGTGCGTGCGGACTAATGTGCGCGGTGCAAGCCGGATTCTTAGGCAAGCGGACACTCATTTTAGAACATAATGACAAACCGGGCGCCAAAATATTGATCAGCGGCGGCGGGCGGTGTAATTACACCAACCTTTACACATCGCCAGATCAGTTCATATCTCAAAATCCGCACTTCTGCAAGTCAGCCTTTTCTCAATGGACGGTTGATGATTCCATTGCTTTCTTCGAAACGTATGGCATTACCGGCGCCGAAAAAACTTTAGGCCAGTTATTCCCTGAGGGCGGTAAGGCTAAGGATGTGGTGAAGGTTTTTACAGATCTGCTGACGAACCTGGGGCAGGAAATGTGGCTCAACGCAAAAGTGTTGGATATTGACACAAACGCCGATGGTGGATTTGCTGTCAGCTACGAACGTTACGGCAAGCAGCAAAGCATTACCGCGCCAAGTGTGGTTGTCGCCTCCGGCGGATTGCCCATCAGCAAGCTAGGGGCAACCGATTTTGGTATGCGCGTAGCGCGGAAGTTTGGATTAAAGGTGACCGAAACAGCGCCTGCACTAGTGCCGCTTACTATTACCGGGAAAGACCTGCCCTGGTACGGGCAGCTATCCGGCAGCAGCATTTTTTGCAGGGTGTGGAACGATAAGGCAAGCTTCGAAGAAAATATTTTGTTTACGCACTGGGGTTTAAGCGGGCCGGCTATTCTGCAAATATCGTCTTACTGGAAGCCGGGCGAATCGATATTTATTGACATGCTGCCCGACCGGAATATCACGGAGCTGATTACCACGGAAGCGCAAGTAAATGGCAAGCAATTATTGCAAACATTGCTGGCAGGATTATATACCAAGAAATTTGCTGAGGCCCTGGCCGACCGCTTACCTATTCACAAAACGCTGGGCAGTTTAAGCAAGGCCGATTTGGAAACCATCGACAATTTGTTACATCATTTTAAGGTTTTGGCAGCAGGTCATAAAGGTTATGACAAAGCCGAAGTAATGCGCGGAGGGGTTTCTACAGACGAACTATCGTCTAAAACCCTTGAAGCTAAAAATATACCCGGGCTATTTTTTGGCGGCGAATGCGTTGACGTAACCGGCTGGCTGGGCGGTTACAATTTTCAATGGGCCTGGGCCAGCGGCTTCGTTATCGCGCAAAATATTTAGGGCATTTTCACCGATACGTCATTGCGAGGAGCAAAGCGACGCGGCAATCTTATAGGACAATCCCAAAGATTTTATGCTAAGTCCCGATAGCTATCGGGAGCTTCGTGCCTCGCAATGACAATCTTGAATTTAACCTACACGAAAACTAAAAATATGTCATTCTGAGCGTTGCGAATCCCGATCCCTATCGGGATTATTCAGAACTGCATTTACGCATAAGATCCTTCGCTATGCTCAGGATGACAAAGATTGATAAGCTAGCATACCCTTTCTCTCCTTCAGTAAGGTACGAATAACTATCGGACTCCCCGAAGGAGGGCTAACCGACATTATAAAGTTTTGCAAGCACCCTCTCCTTTGGAGAGGGGTTGGGGTGAGGCTCTACCATATCCTCACCCTTTGATCAGGCGCTTTGTAGTTTTTATCACCCGGTTTCACGTCAAATGCTTTGTAAAACGGCTCGAAGTTCATGATCGGTCCGTTTACGCGCCACATGGCCGGAGAGTGCGGGTTGGTATTGGTGTAAGTGCGCAAGAAGGCGTCGCGTGTTTTAACACGCCAGATGCGGGCTATGGATAAAAAGAAGCGCTGGTCCGGGGTATAACCATCTATCTTTTCATTGCTTTTCCCTTCGGGTGTCATTTTAAATGCATCGTACGCTATGGCTATGCCGCCATTGTCTGCTGTATTTTCGCCAAGTGTAAGCGGGCCTTTAACATGCACAGTATCTAACACGGTGAAAGAGCTGTATAACGTAGAGAGCTGCGCGGTCTTAGCCCTGAACTTTTGATAATCTTCTTTCGTCCACCAGCTTTTTACGTTGCCTTCTTTGTCAAATTGCGCGCCCTGGTCATCAAAGGCATGTGTCATTTCATGGCCTATCACCATGCCTATACCGCCGTAATTGATGGCGTCGTCAGCATTAAAGTCAAAATATGGATACTGTAAAATACCTGCCGGAAAAACTATCTCATTTGCAGACGGGCTGTAATATGCCGTAACCGTTGACGGTGTGGTATGCCACTCTGTTTTATCAACCGGCTTGTTCAGTTTGGCAAGGCGATATTGATAATCATTACGGTTAATGGCCAATATGTTTTCGAAATATATGGTGCGGCTAATGCTAACCTGGTCATAATTGCGCCAAACGTCAGGGTAACCTATTTTCTTGGTGATAGCATATAGCTTTTCTACGGCTTTTTGCTTGGTGCTGTCGCTCATCCAATCCAGGTTTTTGATCCTGTTCTCGAAAGACTTTTGCAGATTGTTCACCAGGTCGAGCACTCGTTTTTTGGCTCCCTCGTTGAAATAACGTTTTACGTAAAGCTGCCCCAATGCCTGGCCCAGGTAGCCATCGACATTTTCTGTCATGATCTGCCTGCGCGATTTCTGTACGCTTTGGCCCGAAAGTAATTTACTAAATTCGAACGAAGCATCCACGAAAGGCTGGCTCAATTCGTCCGCGTAATTTGCCAGTGTGCGTGCTTTCAAATAAAGCTTCCAATCGTTTAAATACACGGTCTTTAGTTGCTTGTTTAAATTCTCGTAATATGCAGGCTGGCCCACATCTATAGAATCGGCAGCGGCACCAAGATTGGCCATAAGCGCTTTCCAGCCAATATTTGGCTCACTCGCATTTAAAGCGGCAATAGACAGTTTATTATAGTTACCCTTAACATCGCGCAGTTCGATGTTCGATTTGTGCGATACTGCGTTTTGCTTTTCGATGTTGTAAACAACCTCCGCCTCCTTAGCAGCGGTTGCCGCGTTTGCCCCGGTAAGTTCGAACAGCGTAGCGATATATTTTTTATATGCTTGCTGGATGTGCAGGGTTGGCGAGTCGGTTTTAAAGTAATAACCTTTTTCGGGCAGGCTTGTGCCGCTTTGGTAGGCGTGCGCTATGTTGATACTGCTGTTTTTATCGTCGGGCGATACACTGAAACCTATAAGCGAGTGGTTACCCGATTTCATTTCCGTCGCGATAAATTTCATCATCGAAGGAATGCTGTTTATAGCGTCTATCCGGGCCAATACTGGTTTTACCGGTTCATACCCACGGCGGTTAACGGTAGCCATGTCCATCCCCGAAGCATAGAAGTCGCCAACCTTTTGCTCGATGCTGCCCGAAGTGTTTGTGCTCTTAGAGACGCTGTCGAGGATGTTTTGCAAAAGCCTGCGCTGCGGAATGTTCATAAAGCTATAAGAGCCCACACCCGATTGGTCTGCAGCTATCCTGGCGGTATCATACCATTTACCGTTTACATAACGGAAAAAATTGTCGCCGGGTTTAATGGACTGATCAATACCGGCAACATCTACAAAGGTTTTTCTTTGCGCGATAGCGTTATTGGCAGCAGTAATAAGCGTGGCTGCTACAAGCAGGTTCAGGAATTTATTCATGACAAAAGATTTGCCTAAATATAGAAAAATAGCCAATGTATGTTAGCGCAATAGTCGGATGATCTCTATTTCGCTGTAGCGACGGTTGCTTTGTATCGCTTCAGAAGTTTATCAAGGTTGCCGTAATTGTACTGATGATTGCGCAGCGCTTCCAGTATCTCGGTATCGTCGCCCATGATCTCGCTCATCACATCTTCAAAATTCTGCGGGGTAAGTTCAGTCAATTCCGCGGTGGTTGCCCCAAAATAATAAGCAGTCCTCGAACTCCCACCATTGCCACCACCACCGATAGAGATGCCAAGGCCTGCGCCCCCGTACCCACCCCCGCCATAGCCACCGCCCCCGTAACCAACACCCAGTCCTGGTGAAAAGTGCACGCCTTTACCGCCACCGCTTCCGCGGCTGCCGCCACGATAAACGTAGAGTTTAAGCGGTTCATTGATCACTATTTTTACAAAATCGGTTTCGTTAGGCCATGTTTGGCCCATTGGCGGGTGTGCTACCGCGAAGCTGTCTGTACCGGCTACAAAGCCTTTAATGTCGCTGGCACTTAGCCTAACTTCCGGCGCGTTATCGCTTTCCTTATAGATGATGAAGCCTTCGTTCTTTATTGGCCCTTTACCTGACGGAGATGCCTGGATCAAACCTTCCAGCCGGTTGTTTTTTACATCGGTAAACGCCCCGCGCTGCCATTTTTGTGATTTTGCTGATACAACGGTCAGCATAAAAAATAAAATGAGTAAAATTGGTCGCAAAAGCTTGATCATAGACAAATAAACGAACTTTTATAACAATTATGATAACCGTCGACCTGCGTAGTGATACCGTAACCAAACCAACCCAGGGCATGCTGGAAGCCATGTGGAGCGCCAAAGTTGGTGATGATGTTTTTGGTGAGGATGAAAGCGTTAACGCGCTGGAGGAAAAAGCGGCGGCAATGTTCGGTATGGAGGCTGCCATTTTTTGCCCGAGCGGCACCATGACCAACCAGATAGCCATTAAATGTTTTACCCAACCTTTGGATGAACTCATTGCCGACCAGACCGCCCACGTTTACCGGTATGAGGGTGGGGGCATAGCGTTTAATTCGGCCGTGTCTACAAGGTTGCTAAATGGCTACCGCGGTATCCTGACCGCCGAAATGATAGAGCCGGAGATCAATGCCGAAAATATTCATTACCCGCATACTAGTTTGGTGGTTTTAGAGAACACCGTTAACAAAGGCGGAGGCAGCTGCTATACGCTGCAACAAATAGCGCCAATTGCGGAACTATGTAAAAAGTATAATTTAAAATTACACCTTGACGGTGCAAGGATATTCAACGCCTTGGCGTACACAGGCGACTCTGCCAAAGATTACGGCAAATATTTCGACGGTATTTCTGTTTGCCTGTCAAAGGGTTTGGGCGCGCCTGTAGGCTCGGTTTTTTTGGCTGACAAAGACACTATTAAGTATGCGCGCAGGCTAAGGAAGGTTTTTGGCGGAGGAATGCGCCAGGCCGGCTTTTTGGCGGCCGCGGCAAGCTATGCCCTGGATCGTCATGTCGACAGGTTAAAGATAGACCATGCCCACGCGCACACCCTGGCAGACGCACTGGCCAATTGCGGCTGCGTAACTAACGTAGTTCCCGTAGAGACTAACATTGTGCTTTTTGACACAGAACAGCCTGCAGAACAAATGCTGGCCAAATTAGAGTCAAAGGGTATTAAAGCAAATTCTACAGATAAACACCGCATCCGTTTTGTAACGCATCTGGATATTCACCCAGAGCAAATTGAGCATGTGGTGAAGGTGCTAGGAGAGATGTAAAAACTTAATGTTAAGGATGTTGTTATAGCGATATAACCGACATGAACCGTTTAGCTCAAAAACTCGAAAAAATTGGCCGCGACCCAAAAGTAACAGCGAAGGCTGTAGGCTTGCGGTACGTGTGCGACACCACTCCGGGCTATACCCGCAAAAAGTCGGGAAGCGGATTTACATTTTTAGATAAAGATGGTATAACTGTTAAGGACAAAGAGCTGATACAGCGCTTCAACAAACTGGTAATTCCGCCTGCTTACACAGACGTATGGATATCGCCATACGAAAACAGTCACTTGCAGTTCACCGGGAAAGATGCCGCCGGCCGCAAGCAATACCGCTACCACCCGCAGTGGAACCAAATACGGAACCAAAGTAAATACCACCGCCTGCAGGCCTTTGCAGACTGTTTACCGAAGATTCGCGAGCAGGTTGACAAAGACCTGGCTACACGAGGCATGGGGCATGATAAGGTAGTTGCGCTGGTGATCCGTGTGATGGAACTGACCAGCATCCGGGTGGGTAATGAGTCGTACAAAAAATTGTATGGTTCTTACGGACTTACCACGTTGATGGATAAACACGTAGCCATCAGCGGATCAAAAATGCACTTTGAGTTTAAAGGGAAAAAAGGCGTTTTCCATAAAATAGATCTGCAAAGTAAGAAGCTGGCCAAATTGGTTAAGCAATGCCGCGACATCCCGGGTAAAGAGTTGTTTCAGTACTACAATGATGACGGGTCGCGTTGCTCTGTCGATTCGGGAGACATCAATACTTACCTCAAAAATGTAACCGGCGAAGATTTTACTGCTAAGGATTTCCGTACCTGGAGCGGCAGCGTAAGCAGCCTTTACGCGTTCAAAGAAGCCGGCGAACCCGAAAATAAATCAGACTGTAAAAAGAAAATAGTTAGCGTATTAGATGAGGTTGCTTTAACCCTCGGCAACACCCGTACCGTTTGTAAGAAATACTACGTGCATCCAACCATCATTCAAAGCTACGAGGCCGGTACCTTATCTAAATATTTGGAGGGGCTCGATCCTGAAGATATGCACAAAGCGTCGGAATTAAGCCACGCGGAAAAGGCCTTGCTTAAAATACTTGATAATGAAAAGCTGGCCTTAGCAAGTTAATCGCATCGTGCATTAAACTTTCGTAAATTTTTTGTGTCATGATAATGTAATCCGGATTATATTTTATAGTTTAGATGTTTCAACGCATAAACTGATGAACGTTAACAAAAAAATGATCGCGGTACTTGGGTTCTCTGCAGTAATCGGCCTTTCGGCAATGACGGTTATGCAGCCCGGACAGCCAAGGGTAGACCCGCCTCTGCAAAACATTAAGGTCCTTTCAAAAAAACTTACTTATCGCCAGGTAGACCATATCATGGATGAGTGGGCGCATTCTTTAGGCGTGCGTTGTAACTTTTGCCACGCGCCAAATGAGCAGACCAAGAAAATGGATTTTGCCAGCGACGCCAAACCTGAAAAAGAAATGGCCCGCGAGATGTTTAAGATGACGGCAGAGATCAATAAAAAATATTTTAAGGCAGAAAAAGACTCGCTGGGTATGATCATGGAAAGCGGTGTCAACTGCTACACCTGCCACAATGGTAAGGCGCACCCCGAAGTTGTAGAGGCACCGGCTCCGCCGCGCCGCAATGGCCCTCCGGGCGGAACGCCGCCGGCAGGTGGAATGCCTCCTCCGGGTGGTAACCCGCCAACAACGCCGCCGGCAGGTACGCCGCCGGCTGGTTCTACACCGGCGCATAGCAGGTAGTCGACATATAAAACTTAGAAAGCACCGCTAAATGGCGGTGCTTTTTTGTTTAAGGTAGTGCAGTGGCGAAAATCAGTTTTCGAATTGTCTTAATTCCTGGCTCTTTATTCCTGGCTCTTTATTCCTGCGTCTCTTTCTTGTCTCTTGGTTCTTGTATCTTGATTCTTAGTCTTGGCTCTTGATTCTCAAATCTTATATTTGAAACTGTATGCAAAAAATTCTGGTAGCTAACCGCGGCGAGATCGCCATAAGGGTAATGCGCTCGGCGCGCGAAATGGGAATCAAAACTGTAGCCGTTTATTCGGCTGCCGACCGTACTGCGCCGCACGTACGTTATGCGGACGAAGCCGTTTTTATTGGCGAAGCACCTGCAAACCAGTCTTACCTGGTGGGCGAAAAGATCATTGACGCCTGCCGCCAAACAGGTGCAGAAGGCATCCACCCCGGCTATGGTTTCCTATCAGAAAATGCGGCGTTCGCACAAATGGTGCGCGAGGCAGGGCTTATTCTTATAGGCCCTTCGCCCGAGGCGATGGAGATCATGGGTAATAAACTATCTGCAAAAGCAGCTGCGTTGAAATACAATATCCCGATGGTGCCGGGTACTGAAGAAGCCATTACAGATGTTGCCGAAGCAAAGACACGGGCGATTGAAGTGGGCTTCCCGATACTGATCAAAGCGGCAGCGGGCGGCGGGGGCAAAGGGATGCGCATTGTAGATGCCCCTGCAGATTTTGAAGAGCAGATGCAGCTGGCCGTGTCAGAAGCAACCTCGGCATTCGGCGATGGCTCTGTATTTATCGAGCGTTATGTGTCTTCGCCAAGGCATATAGAGATACAGGTTTTGGGTGATACGCATGGTAACATCGTTCACCTTTTTGAGCGCGACTGCTCTGTACAGCGACGGCATCAGAAAGTAGTAGAGGAAGCGCCGTCATCTGTACTAACCCCCGCCATTCGCGCCGAAATGGGTCGATGCGCGGTTGATGTCGCCCGTTCCGTTAATTACACCGGAGCAGGAACGGTTGAGTTTATCATGGATGATGATCTTAACTTTTACTTCCTGGAGATGAATACCCGTTTACAGGTGGAACATCCTGTTACTGAGCTCATAACCGGTCTTGACCTGGTAAAAGAGCAAATAAAAGTTGCGCGCGGCGAGGCGCTTAGCTTTAAACAAGATGAATTAAGCATTACCGGCCACGCCATGGAACTGCGCGTTTATGCAGAAGACCCCGCCAATAATTTCCTGCCCGATATTGGCACACTACAAACTTACAAGGCGCCGCAAGGCCCAGGAGTGCGTGTGGACGATGGCTTTGAGCAGGGAATGGAAGTCCCTATTTATTATGACCCGATGATAGCCAAATTGATCACCTATGGCAGCGACAGGGCAGAGGCAATAGAGCGAATGATCCGCGCGATAGATGAATACCAGATCACCGGAATAACTACCACCCTGGGCTTTGGCAAGTTTGTAATGCAGCATGAAGCTTTCAGATCGGGTAAGTTTGATACCCATTTTGTAAAGAAATATTTTACTCCGGAAAAGTTAGTTGAACGCAATGATGATGAAGAACTGATAGCTGCGGTTGTGATGGAGAAATTGCTCGCTGCAAAACCAATATTAACTGCAACATTAAACCAGCAAAAAGTTGCATCGGGTTGGGTTAGGAATAGGAGAGAATATTTATAGTGCTCATTCGCCGCTAAAGGCTCGTTACTTTTTCCTTAGATGAAAAAGTAACCAAAAAATCAAGGCAGAAAAACGCTTCAACCCGCTCTGCCGTTTCTTAACGCTTTTTCGGTTACGGCCCGAAAAAGCTAAAACGACATTCACGCCAACGCTGGCTCGCCTTTTCTGCCGAGGCCCCCGCTCTTTTTGTCAAGCACATCTATTTTTTGCTGTATCCAAGCGTCATTCGTTGGAACAAAATTGCTACGTTGAGTTGGGTGCCTTGGCGAAAGTTTCATGCCTGGTGCCTTCAGCAATTTATCACCGAAGCTGCGCGCTAACGTTCCAAGACGGATCAATGTTGGCACTGACTTTACAATGCCGAAAAATGCGGCATCAGTCTGCGCCGTAAATACGACATTTGAAAACAGCAGAAACATTGTAGCGCAGGGTGCAGCCGCGAGTTCTTTTGGTTACTTTTCTTGACGGCCAAGAAAAGTAACATTAAATCTCATTCAAGAAACTGATCAGCTCAACTATAAACCCTACCTGTGCTTTATTGATTTTTAATTTAGCAGTTTCCATATCAAACCATTCGGCACGGTCAACTTCCGGAATGGAGATCTTTTTACCGGAGCGCGGCGGCCATTCGATGTCAAAAACATTGCTGACAATGTTATCCGCATCAACATCGCCTTCAACTGCCCAGCAATGCACGATCTTGCCGCTCGCTAATCTTACGGGCGTTAGTTGCTTAAATTCGCCATTAATAGGCTGACCGGTTTCTTCTTTAAATTCGCGTTTGGCAGCAGCAAGCGGATCCTCGTCACTTAAAAATTCGCCCTTTGGCACAGACCAGGCGCCATTATCCTTTTTCGCCCAAAACGGTCCGCCGGGATGCACCAGGAAAACCTGAAGTTCTTTATGCTCATGTCGATAGACTAATATTCCGGCGCTTTGCTTCATTTAGATATCGGATGTTTAATTTCGATGTTGTCGGTCAATCTAATAATCATTTATAAGCAATTTAAGTTTGCTCAAGATTCGAGATTGGAAATTCGATATTCGAAATTCTTTAGCTTTGCCCCATGTTTACCGGAATAATTGAAACCCTTGGCACTGTGACAGACCTTTATAAGGACCAAGGCAATCTGCACATCACAGTTGAATCGAGGCTTGACGATCTGAAGATAGACCAGTCTGTCGCACATAACGGGGTTTGCCTAACCGTAGTGGCCATTGCGGATGGTTTGCATACCGTTACCGCTATTGAAGAAACGCTGAATAAAACTAACCTGGGCAGCATCGCTATCGGCGATGAGTTAAACCTGGAACGTTGTATGCAAATGAATGCCCGACTGGACGGACACATCGTTCAGGGGCATGTTGATCAGACGGCTATCTGTAAGAACGTTGAAGAATTAGACGGAAGCTGGAGCTATACATTTGAGTATGACGCAGCTATTGGTAATATTACGGTGGAGAAAGGCTCTATTTGTGTAAACGGTATCAGCCTGACGGTGGTCAATTCGCAAGCCAACTCATTTTCTGTAGCGATAATCCCTTATACCTATGAGCATACCAACCTGCATAACATTAAGGCAGGCGACACCGTAAACCTGGAGTTTGATATTATTGGTAAGTACGTAGCCAGGTTGATGCAGCGGTAAGAGACTAAAACAAGGTGTCATGCTGGTGGTTCGACAGGCTCACCATGACATCACGAAGCATTGGTGCGGGGGAATACGATATTCAAAGCAATTGTGCTTCGAGAGCCTCAGCATGACATTTGCTTTGAATGTTGTTGTGTTACTCTATACTCTTCCCCTTCATCGCCTGGCCGATAGCCATATCCATCACACGCTCTGCAAAGGGGCGGGTATAATCGTTAAGGGCATCAATTTTAGTATGAATAAGGTCCTTATCTTGTGTAGTTAATGCTTCCTGTAAAGCTTTTATGAATGTGGTAGTTTCGGCTATTTCTGCTACTGATAGATAATCCCGGTTCTTTTCGATGAAGCGGTTGGCTGTGTACACCATTTGTTCGCCCTCGGTGCGGGCTTCAATAACCATACGGCTGTTTACATCATCCTTTGCGTGGGTGATGCTGTCCATTAGCATCTGTTCAACCTGGTCGTCTGTTATGCCGTAAGTCGGTTTTACTTCTACCTCCTGTTTGGTGCCAGAGCGTAGTTCTACAGCCTGTACTTTTAAAATACCATCAGCGTTAAGCAAAAAGTTTATATCCACTTTAGGCAAACCGGCCGGCATAGCAGGAATTCCTTTCAGGTCGAACTCCGCCAGTTTGCGGTTCTCTTTCACCAAATCGCGTTCGCCCTGGTAAACGGTGATCTTCATATTCACCTGGCCATCAACTGATGTAGTATATTGCCTGCCGGCTTTTGTTGGCACCTTAGAATTACGCGGGATGATCACATCCATTAGTCCGCCCATAGTTTCGATACCTAAAGAAAGCGGGGTAACATCCAGCAGCAAAATGTCGCGGCGGTTACCTGCCAGGATATCTGCCTGCAGGGCAGCACCCAAGGCCACAACCTCATCAGGGTTAACATCATCATGAACCGGCCGTTCAAAAAATTCGGCAACACGCTTTTTAACCACCGCCGTGCGGGTAGAGCCGCCTACCATGATCACCTCATCAATATCTTTTACCGTAAGGTTGGCGTCCATTAAAGCGTTGCGGCAAGCATCAATAGTTTCATCGACTTTAGCAGATATCAGTTCTTCAAAAATAGTTCTGTTAATGCTGCAAAAAATATCACCGATCTGTTCATTAAACAAATGCTGCTTTGAAAAAGCTTTTTTAGCTTCCTCTGCCTTTAAACGCAATTGCTGCATTAGAGCGCCGTCATTAGCCAGTGTAGCCCGGTCTATTTTGTTTCCTTCTATCCAGTAATCAACAATTGCGCGGTCGAAGTCGTCGCCACCCAAAAAGGTATTCCCGTTTGTAGACAATACCTCAAAAATACCGTTCTGAATTTGGAGAATGGAAACATCGAATGTTCCGCCGCCAAGGTCGTACACTGCAACGGTTTTTGTTTCTTCGGGATCAAGGCCAATGCCATAGGCCAGGCTGGCGGCGGTAGGCTCATTTACAATACGTAAAACATCAAGCCCGGCGAGTTTACCTGCGTCGCGTGTGGCCTGGCGTTGCGAATCATTGAAATAAGCAGGCACGGTAATGACCGCGCGGTTTACGGGCGTTTTTAGCGCATGCTCTGCACGTGCTTTCAGTTCTTTCAATATCAGCGCGGAAAGCTCGATGGGCGTGTAGTATTTATCGCCTGCCTTTATCTTCACCAGGCTTTCGCTATCATCATCTATAACCTTGTAAGAAAAGAAATCGCGGTAATTTTCGATGTCTTTGTAGGAACGGCCAAGCAGGCGTTTTACAGAGAAAATGGTATTTGCAGGGTCTGTGGTTAGGAACTCTTTAGCTTCGTTACCAACCACCACATCGCCGTTTGGCGAAAAGTGGATCACAGACGGCACCAGTACCCCCTTGCCCAGATCATTAATAACGGCAGGTTGTTTATCGGGGTTGATAAAAGCGATAAGTGAATTGGTGGTACCCAGGTCGATACCGGCAATGATATCCTCTTTTTGCAAAGAGCCGGTAGCAAGGTTTATAGAAACTTTAGCCATGAAATATCTGTGATATTAAACGGCAAATGTAATTAGTTTAAAAATATGCCGTGTCATTGCCACGTTTGGTTTGGCATTATTTAATTACTTTACGGCATGTTCGGGCGTTCGCTTCTTTTCATACCACTGCTGCTTTCAATTGGCTTCGTAAGCCGCGCGCAGTTTGGTGGTAACCCGCCATCTGTAAAATGGAATCAGGTAAACATACCTGCCGCGAGGATTATATTTCCAAAGGGGATGGATTCTGTTGGATTGAACGTCGCGTATATCATCAGCAGGATGAACGGCGCCGTGCGCCCTACTATTAGCACAAAGCAACGACAGATAAGCATATTGCTGCAAAACCAAACTTTAGCATCCAATGGCTATGTGCAACTGGCGCCATTTAAGAGTGAGTTTTACTTAACGCCAACGCAAAATTCGTTTGCATTGGGCAGTTTGCCGTTTTACCAACAGCTGGCCATTCATGAGTTTAGGCATGTACAGCAGAATAATGCGTTTGATGTTGGTCTTTCGCGGGTATTGCATATTCTTTTTGGCGAAAGCGGCCAGGAACTGGGTAACACGGCAGCCATTCCCGATTGGTTTTATGAAGGCGACGCAGTCTACAACGAAACGCTGGTAAGCAACCAGGGCCGGGGACGGTTGCCCTGGTTCTTCAACGGTTTCCGCGGCATTTGGGAAGCGGGTAAGGACTATAGCTGGATGAAGCTGCGTAATGGGTCGTTCGTAGATTATGTGCCGGACTGGTACCCCCTTGGATATATGTTAACTGCCTACGGCCGGGAAAAATATGGCAGCAGCTTTTGGCGAGACGTAACGCACGATGCTGCTGCATACAAAACACTTTTCTATCCTTTTCAGGGCGCCCTCAAAAAGCATGCTGGTATTAGCTTTAAGCAGTTCAGGAGTGAGGCGTTGGATCATTTTAAAAAAGAAATAGTGGGTGATAATAAAACAGGTGGTCCCGGGTTCAAATCTAACCAACACTTTATAGCAGACGTAGAATACCCCGCGATTGTTGACGATAGCACGATATTGTATATGAAGTCGACCTACAGAAACAGGCCGGCGTTCGTGATCAATAGAAACGGCCTGGAAAAGCGAATTGCCGTGCGTGATATTTCGCTCGACAAATATTTTGATTACGCTAAAGGCAAGATCATTTACTCATCTTACCAGCCTGATGTTCGCTGGAGCAACCAAGAGTATAATGACTTGAAAGTGGTAAACATATCAACCGGCGAAGAACGTAAAATTACGCACCATACAAGATACTTTTCACCCGCGTTTAGCAACGATGGCAGCCGCGTTGTGGCAGTAGCTGTCGCGGCAAACGGTAGATATCAGTTACATATTCTCGACGCAATTAATGGAAAGGTGGTGCAGCAGGTAAATAATCCTGAAAACGTTTTCTTTACCTATCCTAAGTTTTACGGGCAAGATAAAATCGTATCTGCGATACGCTACACCAATGGCAAAATGTCCATTGCTTTGGTTGACATTGCCACGGGTAAAATATCAGAATTAACAAAGCCTGATATCGCCCCGGTTGGGTTTACACATATTTACAAAGACACGGTATATTTCACGGCTACTGCGGGTAAGAACGACCGTTTAGATGCCTTATCCATTCCGGATAAAAAGTTGTTTCTTTTGCAGAACGATACCTTGCTGAATGCTATCGGCAATTATCAGCCAACGATAAGTGACAATAAGTTAGCATGGGTAAGTTTCACTGCCTATGGTTATCAACTGCATACTACCAAACATAGCCAACTGAAAATGTTGCCAGTCGCGAACGGCTTTACGGGTTCTCTGCAAGACTATGGCATAACAAATCTAAAAAGCGATTCCTCTGCAGATCTGCTGGCTAAAGTTCAGCCGCAACCTTTGCCTATAACAAAGTACAGCAAGCTGCACAACTTCTTTAATTTTCATAGCCTGATACCTGATTTCTCCGACCCCAATTATACTTTATCTCTTGAAGGAGAAAACGTGCTCAACACTTTCCGCTCATCAATTTACGGCACCTACAATCGCAACGAAGGTTATAAAGAGGTTGGCTATAATGCTACTTATGGAGGTTTATTTCCTTACATCACCGGTGGCGCAGATGCGGTGTATGATCGCCGCAGCTTTTTCCGCGGCGAGAATATTTACTATAACGAGTACCAGGTTCATGGCGGGCTGGCAGTGCCCTTAAATCTTGGCAGCGCCGGGCATAGCACAAACCTTACCATAGGCAGTAACATTGTATATGATAAGACGAGCTTTCAGGAGGCATTCAGGTCGCGGTTTAGGGATGCCTCTTATACTTATCTGAGCAATTACCTTAGTTTTAGCAACAGTATTCAGCAAGCTGTTCAGAACATCTACCCGCATTTTGCACAGAACATTAGCCTAAGCTTTAAAAAAGGCATAATAGACGCCACGTCCTTCCAGTTCCTGGCAACTGGTAACTTTTATTTCCCGGGTTTTTGGGCAAACCATAATTTAGTGATAGGGGCGGCTCATCAGTTGAACAGCCAAAACTCGGTGATTAATTATGCCAACAATTTTCCTTTTTCCAGAGGCTATACCGTTTACAATTTACACCAAATGGATAAGATAGCAGCCAACTATCATTTCCCGATCGTTTATCCCGACGCAGGGTTTGGCAACCTCATCTACCTGCTTCGCCTGCGCGGAAATATATTTTATGATTATACCCGCGCACAAGATTATTACACTAACGGTACGGTTTATAATGGTGATTTCCGTTCGACCGGAGCAGAATTGTTTTTCGATACCAAGTTGTTTAATGAGTTGCCGTTCACCATCGGCTTAAGGTATGTAAGATTGCTGGACCAAGATTTAGGCAGTCGCGGCAATAACCGTTTCGAAGTGGTGGTGCCGGTTTCGATCTTCTAAACTCGGGCGGCTTTAAGTACTTCAGCTACTGCAGACGCATCTGTTTGGTCATACCCATAAAGGTCATTTTTATGGTTACCCATAGTAATGTGGTTGTTGTGATATGCCATAGCAGAACTTACTTGCTTCCGCGCCGAAGTATGAACTTCGGTTACACCGGTAATACGTATCAGGTCGGCAACGTTATGCGCATTAACCCCGCTGCCTGCCATAATGCCAATGCGGCCTGCCGACTGTTTCACCAGATGGTTAATGGTCGACATCCCTTCAATAGCCGTTATCTGCCCGCCCGATGTAAGCACGCGCTCAAAGCCAAGATCTATAATATCTTCCAGGGCTTGTGAGTAGTTGCTGCAAACATCAAATGCGCGATGAAAAGTCGCACCTAGCCCTGCATCACGGGCCATATCTACCAATCGTCCCGATCGTTTTTTATCAATGCTGCCGTCCCGGTTTAAAATGCCGGTCACTATGCCATCGCAGCCCAGATTAACGCAATTCTGAACATCGGCAATCATGATGTCAAATTCATCATCACTGTAAAGAAAGTCGCCCGAGCGCGGACGGATCAGTACATACAATTTGATGTCAAGGAGTTTGCGGGCAATGGCTATTTGCCCGTAAGACGGTGTAGTGCCCGCCTGTACAAGGTTCTCGCAAAGTTCTACACGTTGGGCACCACCTTGCTGAGCCGCAAGGGCAGACATAGCAGAGCTGGCGCATATTTCTAGCGTGATATTTTTAGGCATAACACCGTATACGTACCTGATGATTAAAAGTTGTCCTCTAGACAGATAGTAATCGCCAAACGTGAAGAACCTTGTTTGTAATTCTTTAAAGTAAATGCTTAGCCAAATCAGCAAGACAGCTGTTTTCTGCTATTGACGATCGTCCACGGTCTATCGTCAATATTTACATCCCGCCGTCAACACCGAGCACCTGCCCGGTAATGTATGATGCCATGTCTGATGCAAGGAAAACGCATACATCAGCAACTTCTGTAGTTTCGCCGCCGCGTTTCAATGGTATGCCTGCTGTCCAGCCCTCAACCACTTTCGGGTCAAGCACATCGGTCATTTCGGTGCGGATAAAGCCCGGCGCAACCACGTTGGTCCGGATGTTTCGCGAACCCAATTCCTTAGCCACAGATTTTGAAAAACCAATAATACCTGCTTTTGAGGCTGCATAATTGGCCTGGCCTGCATTACCGTTAACGCCAACCACAGAACTGATGTTGATGAACACGCCTTCGCGGGCTTTCATCATTATTTTTGAAGCGGCTTTGGTAACGTTAAAGATCGACTTTAAGTTGGTAGTCAAAACATCATCCCAAGCCTCTTCGGTCATGCGCATCAGCAGGTTGTCTTTCGTGATGCCCGCGTTATTTACCACAATATTTAAGGCGCCAAAATCGGCAACAATATCATTGATCAATTTTTCTGCTTCATCAAATTTAGAAGCGTCAGAACGGTAACCTTTAACTTTGGTGCCATAAGCTTGCAACTCTTGCTCTAACGCCTGACCTTTTTCTACAGACGATAGGTAAGTAAACGCTACGTTAGCGCCGTGCTCTGCAAACTTTTGCGCTATCATGCGGCCTATGCCTTTTGAAGCGCCGGTAACCAATGCGGTTTTTCCTTCTAACAATTTCATATTTGTAAAGTATATTTCGGGCGGTGAAGATAAGCAATTAGTTTTTAAGTGAAAATTTGCCTGTTTGCCTATCGCTTAACCATAACAGCCAACCTATAATAATCTAAGCATGAAAAAAGCATTAGTGTTACTACTGAACTTGTTTCTAATCACCGGAGCAGTCCAAGCCGAAAAAAAAGACGCGATCATTACCGGTGCCGACCAAACGTCGTTGTATCTGCCATATCTAAAGGGCAAACGAATCGGCATGCTGGTCAACCAAACTTCTATAATAGGCAAACGCTCGAGCGTTGACAGCCTGCAATCTGTAGGGGTGAGCATTGTCGCGATTTTTGGTCCCGAGCATGGCTTTAGGGGCAATGCCAGTAACGGCGCTGCGGTGAGCGACGAAACAGACGATAAGACAGGCATCCCGGTTATTTCTTTGTACGGCAAAAAAAACAAGCCCACCAAAGAAGACATGGACAAAATTGACCTGATGATCTTTGATCTGCAGGACGTAGGCTGCCGCTTTTATACCAACATAAATGTTTTAGCACGGGTGATGGAAGCCTGCGCCGAGAACGGAAAGGAACTATTGATCCTGGACAGGCCAAACCCTAACGCTTATATCGACGGACCGGTTCTGGATATGAAATTCAAATCGGGTATCGGCATGTTTCCAATTCCCATCACCCATGGCTTAACCATAGGCGAATTTGCCCAAATGATTAACGGACAAGGCTGGCTGGCTAACAAAGAGCAGTGCAAGCTAAAGATCATCAAGGTAAAGAATTACAGCCACGCCATGTATTATGAGCTGCCTGTACACCCGTCGCCGAATTTAAATACTCAGCAATCTATACTGCTTTACCCGTCGCTTTGCCCCTTCGAAGGGACGATCATTAGCCAGGGTAGGGGCACTTACATGCCGTTCACTGTATTAGGTGCGCCACTGCTAAAAGGCAAGTATGACTTCAGCTTTAAGCCTGTTAGCATCCAGGGCATGTCAGAAGCGCCTTTACATCAGGATCAGGATTGTTACGGACTTGACCTGCGCAATTACGACGCAAAGAAACTATGGGCTTCGGGTAAGATAGATATTAAATGGATGATAGACCTGTACAGCGCGTACCCCGATAAAGCTAAATTTTTTGACGCCACCCAAAGTAAGGCAATGGGCAGGATAGAAGCGCGCATGGGTACAGACCAGTTTCAAAAGCAAGTAGAAGCCGGTATGAGCGAAGCCGAAATTAGAAAAAGCTGGGAACCGGGATTAAGTGAGTACAAAAAAATGCGTTTGCAATATTTGCTTTACCCATAAGATAGTTACAAAATAAATTGACGGCAATTTTTAAATTGAGGCACTTTCAATCCTTACCGTATGCAACGCAGAAACTTCCTTAAAACCGGCTCGATAGCGTCTTTAAGCCTCGGCACATTATTATCAGCCACTGATGCCAGGGCCGGCAGTGTGATGGCTGAAGAACCTGTCTTAAAAGACAACTTCGAACTTAACGAAGTTACTATTCCGCAATTGCAGCAAATGATGCAGTCCGGCAAATACACATCAAAAAAGATCTGCGAAATGTATCTGAAGCGGATTGATGCCATGGACAAAAAAGGCCCGGTCATAAACGCGGTGATCGAGTTAAATAAAAAAGCCTTAACGATAGCGGCGGAAAGAGATAAGGAACGCGCGGCAGGAAAGTTGAGGGGGCCAATGCACGGTATACCTGTTTTGATAAAGGATAACATCACCACAGGCGACGGTATGGTAACTTCTGCCGGAGCTTTGGCTTTGGGGGATAATTATGCCAGTTACGACGCGCACATTGTAAAACTGCTTCGCGAAGCGGGGGCGGTTATCTTAGGTAAAACCAATCTTAGCGAGTGGGCAAACTTCAGGTCAGACCATTCTACCAGCGGCTGGAGCAGCCGTGGCGGACAAACCAAAAACCCGAATGTATTAGACCGTCAACCAAGCGGGTCAAGCTCAGGATCGGGCGCGGCAGCTTCTGCCAATTTTTGCGCTATTGCGATCGGCACAGAAACAAACGGCTCTATCGTATCTCCTGCGTCAAATAACGGCTTGGTGGGCATTAAACCCACCGTAGGCTTGTGGAGCCGCACAGGTATTATTCCGATTTCAAAAACGCAGGACACAGCCGGGCCAATGGCCCGTAACGTTACAGACGCTGCCATTTTGCTTGGCGCCTTAACCGGCGAAGACGCGGCAGATGAGGCCACGCTTAAAGTAAAAGGTAAAGCTTTGAAAGATTACACGAAGTTTCTCAATGCTGACGCGCTTCAAGGCAAAAGGCTGGGCGTTGAGAAGGCAGCCTTGCAGGGTAACGCGGCAATGGTGGCATTTTTAAATGAAGCCCTTGACTTGTTGAAAAGCAAAGGTGCTGCCATTGTTGAGGTTGAACTGGTTAAGCAGATAAGGCAGATAGGTAACGCCGAAACCACAGTGTTGCAATATGAGTTTAAGGAAGGCGTGAATAGATACCTGGCAACGGCCAATTCTAAAATGAAAACGCTTGCGGATGTGATCGCTTTTAACAAAGCTAATGCGGCTGCAACTATGCCATACTTTAAGCAAGAGACGCTTGAGGCATCTGAAGCCCGCGGCGGATTAGACAGCAAAGAATATTTGGAAGCTTTAGCCAAAGTGACAACTATGGTGCAGGGCTTCATAGATACCATGTTAAAGGAAAATAAACTGGACGCGATAATCGGCCCAACCAGCGGTTTCGCCGGGTGTATAGATCTGGTAAATAACGATTATGGCACCGGCTTTTCGTTCTCAGGTCCCGCCGCTATGGCGGGATACCCGCACATAACCGTACCCATGGGTTACCGTTTAGGTTTGCCGATGGGCCTGTCTTTCTTTGGCACAGCTTACAGTGAACCTTCTTTGATTGGGTTAGCATATGCCTATGAGCAGGCCAGCAAAAAGCGGCAATCGCCCGAATTCAAAAGTGTAGTGGGATAACCTACATTGGCGGGTTTGGCGATGGCGGGTTAGGATTTGGGTTCGGGATAGTTATCGGGTTCGCATCCGGGTAGACGCTTAGGCTATTGCTTGTCCGGGTAGAATCGGGCGCATTTACCGTACCTGCCGGGCGGTTGTCTTTTTCTGCAATTTGCCTGCTGTTATTTCTGCGCATGCCGCATGAGGTTACAACCGCTATCAGCGAGATCATTAGCGCTGTATTGTGTATAAACTTTTTCATCGGGTTAAATCTGCTTTTACAACGCACAAAAGGTTTAATAGTTTAGGTGCCTGCAAAAGCAGCATCAGGTCTTAAAAAAAAATCCGTATTTTTGCACCTCTAAAAATCGGCGTAAATGATATGCCGGTATTTATGTTAAAATTTAAAAGACAGTAAATGAACATCTCACAGGAAAAAACAGGCAAGCTTAATGCGGTTATATCCATTAATTTAAACCCTGAAGATTACCAGCCACGCGTTGATAAAGCAATAAAAGAGCAAGCAAAAAAAGCTAAGATCCCAGGCTTCCGCCCGGGTATGGTTCCGCCTGCGCACGTTAAACGCATGTATGGCAAAAACATCCTTGTAGATGAGATCAACAACTTGTTATCAGACACGCTGAACAATTACATTAACGACGAAAAGTTAGAAGTACTTGGCCAGCCATTGCCTAAACTGGAAGAGGATACCCAATACAACTGGGATTTCAATGACAACTTTAATTTTACTTATGAAGTTGGCCTGGCCCCTGAGATCGACGTTGATTTCAATTCTAAAGATAAGATCGATTATTACAAGATCAGCGTTGATGACGAAACGTTAGCGTCGCGTATCAAAAACCTGCGCCGCAGCTATGGTAAAATGACAAACCCTGACGTATCGGCAGACGGCGACGTACTTTATGGCGAAATGCAGCAACTTTCTCCGGATGGTGCTGTTTTTGAAGACGGTATAAAGCAAACTGTTTCTATCCGTTTAGAAAATATCCAGGATAAAGATATTAAGGCTTCGCTTATCGGACTTAAAAAGGACGATGTAGTTGAGTTTGACATTCAGAAGGCTTATAACAATGACGCAGCTAAAATTGCGGGGTTGTTTAAGATCGATGAAGAAGAAGCAGCGCAACTGAAATCGAATTTCCGCTTAACTGTTAAAAATGTTAACCGTTTAGACGAAAGTGACCTTGATCAGGCGTTCTTTGAAAAAATATTTGGTGAAGGAACTGACGTTACCACAGAAGAGCAATTCAGGGCTAAGATTAAAGAGGAACTTGAAGCGATGATGGTTCAGGATGCTGACCGTAAATTGCAGAATGATCTTTACAATTACAGCCTTGAGAAGATCAAATTTGAACTGCCCGACGAGTTTTTGAAACGTTGGTTGAAAGCGACAAATGAGAAATTAACTGACGAAGAATTAGCCGGTGGTTATGACGACTTTGCGAAGAATCTTAAATGGACGCTGATCACAAACAAATTGATCGCTGCCAACGACATTAAGGTTGAATATAAAGACGTTTTTGAACAAGCTAAACGTCAGTTGGATGCACAGTTCAGGATGTATAGCCCGCAGCCGATAAGCGAAGAGCAATTGGCACAGTACGCTGTACAGTTTATGCAGAATAAAGAAAACGCTAACCGCATTTTCGAAGAAACTAAGGCCCTTAAGGTTTTGGATTATTTGAAAAGTGTAGTTACGCTTAACGATAAGCAAATAGACTTTAAACAATTCTCTGAATTGGAGCAAGCTTAAGCTTTAATTAAAATATCTTCACCGGAAAGCAACAAGTATACTTGTTGCTTTTCTTTTATCATTGATTTTTACAAATTGCAAAAAGGAAGGTGATATTATTCCACTGTTTTGCATATCTCAATAACATTTTAAAAGATTTCAATAACCATTAACATGAATAACATTAATAAACAAGAATTCAGGAACTACGCTGTTAAGCACCACCGCATTAACGGCATGTACGTAGATAAATTTATATCGAGCGTAGAACATAAAATGATGCCTACCGGTATCCATCAGCCGGTTGACATGACGCCTTACATCATAGAGGAGCGCCAGTTAAATATTTCGCAATTAGATGTGTTCTCACGTTTAATGATGGACCGTATCATCTTTTTAGGTGATGCTATTTATGAGAATATCGCGAACATCATCCAGGCGCAATTGCTGTTCTTACAGTCGGCCGATGCAAAACGCGATATCCAAATCTATATTAACTCACCGGGCGGTTCTGTTTATGCAGGTTTAGGTATTTATGATACCATGCAATTTGTATCTAATGATGTCGCTACTATCTGTACAGGTATGGCTGCATCTATGGCTGCAGTATTGCTATGCGCAGGTGCAGATGGCAAGCGTGCTGCGTTACCGCACTCTCGTGTAATGATTCACCAGCCGTTGGGTGGCGCCCAAGGCCAGGCTTCAGACATTGAGATCACTGCCCGTGAGATACAAAAATTGAAAAAAGAATTGTACGAGATCATCTCTAAACACAGCGGTACTTCTTATGAGAAAGTTTGGGAAGCATCTGACCGTGACCATTGGATGATCGCTGATGAGGCGAAGGACTTTGGTATGGTCGACGAGGTTTTGCGCAACAACGCCGACAAAAAATAAATTTAAAAATAACATTAAGCCCCGTTTGGGGTTTAATGTTATTAAGTTTGTGCCGATTGCGCCTTATTAGTTAAATTTGATATTAATCCTTTTGAAATGAACAAAAACAGCAAAGAAATCAGGTGTTCGTTCTGCGGAGCCGGTAAACAGGATTCTCTGATGCTGATAGCCGGTCTTGATGCCCATATCTGCGATAAGTGCGTTAACCAGGCTAATGATATACTTGCCGAAGAACTTAAGGTACGCAAAGTTAAATCTTCACCATCTGCGCCATCTATCTTAAACCCTGCCGAGCTTAAGGCTCACTTGGACGAGTATGTGATAGGCCAGGATGATGCCAAGAAGATATTAGCCGTTGCCGTATATAACCACTACAAACGCCTTAACCAGCGCGTAGATAAAGATGAAGTAGAGATTGAGAAATCGAACATCATTATGGTGGGTGAAACCGGTACCGGTAAAACCTTGTTGGCTAAGACGGTTGCCAAGGTACTGAACGTGCCATTTTGTATATGCGATGCAACAGTGCTAACAGAAGCAGGTTATGTAGGTGAAGACGTTGAAAGCATTTTGACGCGCCTGCTGCAGGCTGCCGATTACGACGTTACCGCTGCCGAAAAAGGCATTGTGTATATAGATGAGGTTGACAAGATCGCCCGTAAGAGCGATAATGCCTCTATCACCCGCGATGTATCAGGCGAAGGAGTGCAGCAAGCCTTATTAAAAATTCTAGAAGGTACAATGGTGAACGTACCGCCACAAGGCGGCCGTAAACACCCTGATCAAAAGATGATCACCGTGAACACCAGCAACATCTTATTTATTTGCGGCGGCGCTTTTGACGGTATCGAGAAAAAGATCGCTAACAGGTTGCGTACGCAAACAGTGGGTTATAAGTTTAAGAATGACGACCACGAGATAGACCTGAAAAATCTGTATAAGTATATTACTCCACAGGATTTGAAATCATTTGGTTTGATTCCGGAGCTGATCGGCCGTTTACCAGTTTTAACGTATTTGAATCCGTTAGACAGGGACGCGCTGCACAATATTTTGACTGAGCCAAAGAACTCGCTGCTTAAACAGTACAAAAAACTGTTTGATTATGAGCATGTGAAGCTGGACTTTGATAAAGATGTGCTTGATTTCATAGTCGACAAAGCGATGGAATTTAAACTCGGTGCCCGCGGTCTGCGTTCTATATGCGAGGCTATAATGATAGACGCCATGTTTGAGTTTCCGTCTCAAAAAGATGTAAAACACTTAAGCGTAACTTTAGATTATGCCCGCGAGAAGTTCGAGAAGAGCGACCTCAAAAAGTTAAAGGTGGCTTAACCGCCTGTTAAAAATAAAAGCTGTATATTTGCAGCATACAAGAAAACGAGCCCTGGTGAAACGCCGGGGTTTGTTGTATAAAAAGGTTTCGTAATCACGAAATGTCATCTCGAACTGAAGGGAGAGATCTTCTGCAGCATGCTTTTACAAGCAGAATAAAACCCGAAAGTTCGTGATATAAAAGCCCTCCTAATGGTGGGAGGCACGTTAAAAGAGGCATATGAACGAAGAACTCAACATCAAAAAAAATCCTGAGATCGTAGAAAACGCGGCCCAGGTAAAAGAGGTAACAAGCCCTGTAAAATCGGGGTTAAAGAACAAAGAAGACATTGTAGCAAACTGGCTGCCGCGTTATACCGGCCGCACTCTTGACCAATTTGGCGGCTACATTATACTCACCAACTTTTCTAAATACTTACAGCTATTCTCTGAATGGAATGAGAATGCGCCCATTATGGGTCTCGACAAACCCATGCAAAGCGTAACCGCCCAGGGTATTACCATCATTAACTTCGGTATGGGCAGCCCCGTAGCCGCTACCGTGATGGATCTGCTTACTGCTATCCACCCTAAAGCGGTGATATTCTTAGGCAAGTGCGGGGGATTGAAACGCAAGAATAATGTCGGCGACATGATCCTGCCGATCGCGGCCATCAGGGGCGAGGGTACATCAAATGATTATTTACCACCCGAGGTTCCGGCCCTGCCATCGTTCGCGTTGCAAAAAGCGATATCGACAACCATGCGCGAGCAAGGCCATGACTACTGGACCGGCACCTGTTATACCACCAACCGCCGTGTGTGGGAACATGACAAAGAGTTTAAACGCTATTTAAAGACCCTTAGGGCAATGGCTGTTGACATGGAAACAGCTACGATATTCACTACAGGTTTTGCCAACAAAATCCCAACCGGCGCACTGCTTTTGGTATCAGACCAGCCAATGATCCCTGAAGGTGTTAAAACTGCCGAAAGCGACTCAAAAGTTACCGGCAATTATGTAGAAAATCACCTTAAGATAGGTATCGAATCTTTAAAGCAATTGATTAACGGCGGTTTAACTGTCAAGCACTTAAGATTTTAAACACTTCTCCCTAACTTCTCCGAAGGAGAGGAACCTAAACAAAGCCCCTGTTTAAAAGACAAGGGCTTTGTCGTTTTACCGTTATGCCGTTATGAACAACGTAGTAACCAGAATGCCTCAAACCATACCGTCATGCCGAACTTGTTTCGGCATCTCATAGGACAGTTACTAAGTATGTTTTCCTGATAAAAATGAGTCTCGCAATCAAATATACAAGCTGCATTAGCGATTGCAGCGGATAGCCCGTACCCGTTGGCTAACGGGGAGGACTTGCAGCGGAAAGCGTGACCCTGAAGGGGTAACGCCCAAAATAAGTTTCTCATCAAATCCGACTATAGATTGTACTTATACACTACATATTTTACTGGCTGAGTTGTATTAATTGTACCATGTATCTAACTATTCTTACAATTAAAGTGCAGATATTCCGCCGCGTATTCGCAACTTTGCTGATACTATGTGGTACAATAATATCCTCGAAACCATAGGCAATACGCCGCTGGTTAAACTCAATAAAATTGTAAAAGACATTCCGGCTACGGTATTGGCCAAAATAGAAACAACTAACCCCGGTAATTCTATAAAAGACCGTATGGCCCTTAAAATGATCGAGGATGCCGAGGCAGATGGCCGCCTTAAACCGGGTGGTACAATTATAGAAGGCACGTCTGGTAATACTGGTATGGGCTTGGCCATTGCAGCTGTCATTAAAGGTTACAAGTGTATTTTTACCAGTACAGATAAGCAGAGTAAAGAAAAATTCGATGCATTACGCGCCTTTGGTGCCGAGGTGATCGTTTGTCCAACCAATGTAGACCCGGAAGATCCGCGTTCCTACTATTCAGTTTCTTCGAGGCTAATCAAAGAGGTTCCTAATTCATGGAAACCTAACCAGTATGATAACCTGTCGAACTCGCAGGCGCATTATGAACAAACCGGCCCGGAGATATGGGACCAAACCGAGGGAAAAATAACCCACTTGATAGTTGGGGTAGGTACCGGCGGAACAATTTCGGGCACGGCCAAATATTTAAAGGAGAAGAACCCAAATATTCAGATATTAGGCATTGATACCTACGGCTCGGTTTTCAAAAAATACAAAGAAACGGGTGTTTTCGACAAGAATGAAATCTATCCTTACATAACCGAAGGCATCGGCGAAGACTTTTTGCCGGAAAACGTCGACTTTAGTTTGATAGACCATTTCGAAAAAGTAAGTGATAAAGACGCGGCCTTGATGACGCGCGAGATTGCTTTAAAAGAAGGCATTTTTGCAGGCAACTCAACAGGTTCTGCAGTGGCGGGTGCTTTACAGATGAAAGATCGTTTTAAAGAAGGCGACTTGGTAGTCATCATATTCCCGGATCATGGTACCCGTTACCTTGGTAAAATGTATAATGAAGACTGGCTGCGCGAACGTGGTTTTCTGAAAGATGAGAAACTTACCGCACGTGAGATCATTGCTACAAAAGAAAGCTCAGAGATCATCACCATCGACTCTGAGAAAACGGTGTTAGAGGCTATCCGCACCATCAAGGCGATGAACATTTCGCAGATACCGGTTACGCAGCAAGGCATGGTTATTGGCAAGATCACAGAAAGCGACATCCTTGATGCTATGTTAGACAACCCGGGCTTGCGATCTGCTGCCGTTAAAACAATTACAACGCCCCCTTTTCCATTTGTTGATTTAAATGCCTCAATTGACAAAATCTCGTCGATGATCAATAAGGATAATATTGCTGTATTGGTAGAAGATGATAAGGGCGAAATAGAAATAATTACGCAATACGACATTATCAACGCGATGGCGGGATAAGAGATGTGCAGATGTGCGGATGAGTGAATGTGCGAATAAGTAAATGTGCAGATGAGTAGATATGCGGATGCGTTAAGCTAAATGTATTTAGCCATCTTCAGAAGTGAAATTAAATCGGGGCCTCAGTATCGCATTGCACTTACACGTTATTCAGACAGCCTTTCGTTCAACACCTTTTTATAAATCTGTTGAAGTTGTGGCTTCAACCCTTTGATCAGGAATATACCCGTGCCGAATTCGCGGGCCAGTGGGTTAGTTACGCCATCAGCGCGGGTTGTCGACGCTGCCAAAGGTGTCAAATCGCTCACATCATTATCATCGCTAACGTAAATTAAATTTTGAGGAGTGATGCTTGCCGGTGCCCACAAGGCAAAACTACTATCCAAACTTACTATCTGCGGCAGACCGTATTTGGGCCCAAAGTGCACAAAGGCGCCGGCTTCGCCATAATTATCTGCCAGGATTACAGTTTGCTGCTGCTCCTCCGGACTTAGGCTGTGATATACTTTGGCCGTCTTGCTCACCATTTCCTCCCAGCTTAGCATGTCGGCATAGTCTTGCGTAAGCGGGTGCTGTTTGCGGTCTTCCCAGGTCATTAAAAATCTTACCGAATGCAATCTCTTTGCTGTTGCTGCGGTGTAACTTAATGTCTGTTGAAGCGATAAAAAAGGCAGCACTAACGGAAACAGCACAAGATTAGGTACAATCACGATAACGATGGCTACCACTCTTAATCCCAGCCATTTCTTGCGGATCCAGCTTTCAATCATATATCCGCCGGCTGCAAACAGCATGGGATAAGCAGGAAACAAGTAATAGATCTTACCGTGCATTTTTAGCAGGAATGCAAATACCAGCAGGTAGGCTATACCCAGAAATAAATATTTGCGCAAACGGTACGACAGGAAAAGCGCAAGTAAACCGGTAATCCATACAAATAAGCCGGTGCCATTACAAAGAAACTGCTGAATAATGAAATCAGTCCGGCTGTTACCGTCTAATTGATACTTGGCCAACTTGCCCATGTGCGTTACAATAGGCATATGGTGAGTAGCTTGCCAGATGGCGTTGGGCAGGAATATCATAACTGCGATAAGCGCGCTTATTACAAACTGACGGCTTAAGATCACCCTGTGCTGGCGGCTCAGTAATAAGCCGATGATCAATGACACCACAAAAAATGCCATAGTGTACTTGTTTAGCAAACCAACACCTACCACTACGCCAAGCAGGTATAAATTAAGATTGTTTTTGGTATTGATGTACCGAACGACAAGGTAGGCTGCTAACAGCCACCAAAACTGGTCGAAAATGACAGGCTGGAATAGATAGTCGCTAGCGGCAAACGCAGGCGAAAATATAAGCGTCAAACAAGCTATGGTAATAGCCATTTTACGCCCACCCATTTCAACAACCAGTTTCCCGGCAAACCAAACCATTACCGCCGCAAAAAGCGTTGGAAAGATCCGCGTTGCGATCAGCGAGTTGCCAAAAACATGTAAAATGATATTAGCCAATAACGCTATAAACGGTGGGACTTCTTTATATCCCCAGGCCAGATGGTTGCCTAATGCCAGGTGCAGCAACTCATCCCGGTGAAAACCGAAGTGGTTTATTGCCAGTAAGTTGAACAGTATCTTAATGCCTACAAAAATGAGGATAAAGTTGCCGTATGTCGACTTTCTGTTACGGTAAGGCATTAATTGGTTATTGGTTGGCTAAAGTTAATTAAGAAATCCAGATTTCAAATGTTCATTTAATATCCTCCGCATCTCGCCAGGACTAAATATGTAAAATGAATGACAGCACGTATTGTAAATTTGTAATACATGGAACATACCTATAAAATCACCGGCATGACTTGCGCCGGATGTCAATATAAAGTGCAAACCCTTTTGAGCGGCGTTAACGGCGTAAAATCCGTAAATGTGGATTTGCCTGGCGGTGAAGCACGGGTGGAAATGGAATCGCACATCGATACAAATAGCTTTAAGGAAGCGCTTAAAGATTATCCAAAGTATCAGATCAGCGACGTAAATGTCGCCATGCCAAAGGCGGTGTTCGAGCCCGGGCAAGAAGCATCAAAAACATGGATTAAAACCTACAAACCTATCTTGCTGATTTTTGGCTACGTGCTTGGCGTATCTATAAGCGCCGGAAGCTATAGCGGTAATTTTGAGATCATGACCGCTATGCGGGCTTTCATGGCGGGCTTTTTCCTGGTATTCTCCTTTTTCAAAATGCTGAACCTTGAAGGCTTCGCAGAAAGTTACGCTATGTATGATGTCATTGCCAGAAAATTTAACGCGTGGGGATACATTTATGCATTTATTGAATTGGCTTTGGGTTTTGCTTATGCAGTGAACTATAATCCACTTGTTACCAATACAGCTACCATTTTAGTAATGGGGGTAAGTATCATCGGCGTTCTGCAAAGCGTACTTAACAAGCGGGCCATCAAATGCGCATGCCTGGGAGCGGTGTTTAACCTGCCAATGAGCACCGTAACCATTATTGAAGATGGCCTGATGATAGCCATGAGCGCGGCAATGCTGGCGTTTATATAAATAAAAACCCTCTCATTTCGGAGAGGGCTTACAAAATCATATTCTTGTAATATCGGCACCGAGTGCTTTTAAACGCTCATCTATGTGCTGATACCCACGTTCTATTTGCTCTATATTATAAATGGTCGATTCGCCTTGTGCTGATAAGGCCGCGATAAGCAATGATACCCCGGCGCGGATGTCCGGCGAAGTCATGGATATACCACGCAGTTTCACCTGGTTATCTAACCCGATAACAGCGGCACGGTGCGGATCGCACAAAATGATCTGCGCACCCATATCCAAAAGCTTGTCTACAAAGAACAACCGGCTTTCAAACATTTTCTGGTGGATCAATACCGACCCTTTGGCCTGGGTAGCAACCACCAGGCAAATGCTTAGCAAGTCGGGGGTAAAACCCGGCCAGGGCGCATCGGCAATGGTCATGCTCGAGCCATCTATGAAAGTTTCTATCTCGTAATGCTCCTGCGCGGGGATATAAATATCGTCGCCGCGAAGCTCCATTTTTATGCCCAAACGCTTAAACGTATCGGGGATCATGCCCAACTCTTTATACTGAACGTCTTTGATGGTGATCTCGGAACCTGTCATCGCCGCAAGGCCTATGAAAGACCCTATCTCTATCATATCCGGCAGCATGCGGTGCTCTGTGCCACCCAATTTTTCTACACCCTCGATGGTGAGCAGATTGGATCCAATACCGCTGATCTTCGCGCCCATGCGGTTAAGCATTTTACAAAGCTGCTGCAGATAGGGCTCGCAGGCGGCGTTATATAAAGTGGTAGTACCCTTAGCCAATACCGCAGCCATTACCACGTTAGCAGTACCGGTTACAGAAGCTTCGTCAAGTAAAATATATGTACCCTGCAAGTTGCTGGCATCTACATTATAAAAGCCGTTCTCGGGGTTGTAGTTAAACCGCGCGCCCAATTTCTCGAATCCTAAAAAGTGGGTATCTAACCTGCGACGGCCAATTTTATCACCGCCTGGTTTCGGTATAGCAGCTTTGCCAAAACGCGCCAGAAGCGGGCCTACTATCATGATCGACCCGCGTAAACCACCACCCTTGGCCTTAAATTCTTCAGAACTAAAGAAATCTACATTGATATCCTTTGCCTCAAAACGATAAGTATCGGGTGCAAGGCGGGTTACGATAACACCCATATCGCCCAATAGTTCTATAAGTTTGTTAACGTCAACAATGTCTGGTATGTTACTGATGGTTACCGGTTCCGGCGTAAGCAGCACAGCAGAAAGTATCTGCAAGGCCTCATTTTTAGCGCCCTGAGGGATGATCTCGCCTTTAAGCGGTTTGCCGCCCTTTATAACAAATGCGTTTTTCATAGGTATTATTTGGTACAACCCAACCAGGCAGCCGGATTTGCTGCTAAGTTACACGAAAGAATTACAAAGGGAAAAACAAGCGTAAATCAAATTCGATATCAAAGCAGGATTGGTAGGGACTTAGAATTAATTTTTGTCAGGAAACGACCATTATTAAAAGCAACGTCAATAGTTTGTTTACGTAGATTTTGGGCGTTACCCCGATGAATCGGGGTCGCGCTATGCCCTACAAGTCCTCATCCCGCAATTGTGCGGGATTCCGGGCTTTTCGCTACTATCGCTAACGCAAAAATACCCGGTCATGCAAATTAACCGATGCCGGATGGATTACCACCTGTCAAAAATTAGTACTTCTTGCCGCCGTTATTACGGTTGCGGTTATTCTGATTGTTATTGTTCCGCTGGTTATTATTCTGGTTGCGGTTGTTTTGGTTGTTATTGCGTTGGTTATTGTTTTGGTTGCGGCCACGGGCATTATTAGTTACCGGAGCACGGTACTCAACACGGGCCAGGTTGGTGTTCTCTTCCAACGCCAGTTCGCCGCCGGACATGGCTTTCAGATCGGCAATGATGGTTTCGTCGGCAACGGTGTCCTTATTCCATTGCACATAAGCCATTTTCATAAAGTTGGCTATAGACTGCACCATGTGCTGTTTACGGGCAGGTTCATCAATGGCCTTGGCCTTATCCATCATCAACTCTATTGTTTTGCCATAGTGCTTGTACTTAATACGCTGATGCGGATATTTAAGCGGTGCGGGTTTGGCGGTCAGCACATCCGGCTCAGGCGCGGGGTAAGGCGAATCGACATCTATCTTGTAGTTAGATATAATGTGCAGGTGGTCCCACAATTTGTGCTTAAAATCGGCCACATCGCGCAGGTGCGGGTTTAAAAAGCCCATCAGGTCTATTACCACCTGGGCATATTTGTTACGTTCTTCTTTATCGGGCAGTTCGCAAATGTACTTTACCATGTTCTGCACATTGCGGCCGTATTCCGTAAGTAAAAGTTTGCTGCGGGTCGAGTTATAATCAAAATCGCCCGGCATATCTGTATATGACGATACCATCAATTATTAAAATTAAAAGTGAAAAAATGGCAACCGCGTAAGTTTGCGTACAGGAGACGCGCTGAGTGGCGGTGTGTAAGATTAACAACACAAATATAACAGATTTGTGCGGATGTGCAAATAAAGTGGATGTGCGTATGAGAGGATGCGCAGATATACGGATGTGTAAATGAAACTCCACAAGAGCGTCATTGCGAAGAATAAAATGACGAAGCAATCCCATAGCGGCTTATAAAACCAGGTTGGGGATTGCCACACCGCCGTTGGCGGTTCGCAAAGATGTGGTGGAGAAATTTTCAGGCACTATCCCTAATGCAATTTAATCCCCTTCCTCCCGGGGGAGGGTTAGGGTGGGGCTTCTATTGGCATTGCACTGATGGTTTTACGCTACTATCCCTACCGCAATTAAGCTTGCAATTCCCATTCATTACTTACCTTAGCCCCATGCCACAACTAACCATTACCGGGGTCGATATTTATCGTTTCAGCATCGCAATGGAGCCGTTCACCATCGCTACCGGTACCATGGATTATGCCCAAAACACCTTTATCAAGGTACATACCAGCGGGGGACTTTACGGCGTTGGCGAGTGCTCAGCATTCCCGATGATCGTTGGAGAAACGCAGGATACCTGCCTGGTGATGGCGCGCGATTTTGCTAAATTGTGGAAGGGGCAAAATGCTCTGGACATTCAAGCACGATTGCAAGAACTGCACAATTTTACTGCTGGTAACAGCACCATAAAAAGCGCGTTCGACTGTGCGCTCTATGACGTAGCCGCAAAAAACGCGGGATTGCCTTTGTATAAATTCTTAGGTGGCGAAAAGCGCGAGGTGGAAAGTGATATTACCATCGGTATCGCGTCGCCGCAAAAAATGGCCGATAAGGCAATGCAATTCAAAAATAGCGGCGCCAAAATCCTGAAAGTGAAACTTGGAAAGAACGCGGTTGAGGATATAGAACGTATAAAACTGATCCGTGAAGCTGTGAGCCCGGAAATGCAGATACGCATAGATGCTAACCAGGGATGGGATTTTGACGACGCGGTATTGGCCCTGCAGGGTATGAAAGATTTTGATGTGGCTTTTTGTGAGCAGCCCATGCGTACCTGGGATAATGATCAACTGCCTAAACTGATGCAACTGTCTCCGGTAAAGATCATGGCCGACGAAAGCGTCTACAACCATCATGATGCACGCGTGCAAATAGAAACAGGATCTTGCGATTACATCAATATAAAAATGGCTAAGTCGGGCGGAATACTCGAGGCAAAAAAGATCCATAATATAGCCGCGCAGCACAACATTCCTTGTATGATGGGCGGGATGCTGGAAAGCCGCATTGGCCTTAGCGCACAGCTGCACTTTGTTTACAGCAGCCCGAATGTGCAATTTTATGATATGGACACCTGCATGCTGGGCCACCTGGAGGACCCGTGCATAGGCGGTGTAAGATACGATGGATACAAATTACTGATAGATGACGCGCCGGGCATTGGCGCAGACGCAGACGAAGCGTTTTTGCGAAAATGCGAGCATTGGTACTTGTAGTATTAACGGATAATGGTGACCTCGCCCGTAACAGGTTTGGAACCGTCTTTTAGATCGATAATATAGTAGTAAGCACCCGCAGGCACATTACTTCCATTTGCAGTACCATTCCAGGGAACGGTATAGCCTTTCGATTCGTAAATAATAATCCCCAGCCGATTGTAGATCTTTAAAGAAGAATTTGTGTAATCACTTAAATGCGGTATTTGCCACAGATCATTTATTCCGTCGCCGTTAGGGGTAAACGTATTAGGCGCGGTAACGGTGCTGATCACATTTATAGTTTCGCTTGCTTGAGCACTGCAACCCAACGCTGTAGTCACTTAAAGCGTATATGTGGTTGTTTGGTTTGGGGAAGCGATCGGTGATGGCGAGTTAATATCATTAAGCCCCGCCGCCGGTGACCACAAATAGTTCACCACTTTGCCATTTACAATAGGTTTAAGTGTTACGCCAGAACCGGCTATCACACTTTCTTGTTTTGCCAGGGTTACCACCGGCAGAGAATCAACACTCATTGCCACGGGTAACCCCGTGTTTGGTATACCACAGCCATTTCCTGTTGTAACGGCACAATTGATCACGTCACCGTTTGCCAAATTGCCTGTTGAAAAAGTAGGCTGGTTACTGCCAACACTAAAACCATTTACCAGCCATTGGTAATTTGGATTGGCATCGGGGTTAATTAAAGTTGCCGTAAAGGTTACCGGCTCGCCAGCACAAATAGCCGTTTTTGAGGCTGAAACGCTAACAGACCTGCCGGGGAGCGAACCTGAATATCTTGCGGTCACAACGAAAGATGTTGTTGCTGTGCCCCCTGTAGTATCCGTGGCGGTAAGTGTAACTTTTACGGGCACATTATTGAAAACGGGTGAGTTAGGTGCCGGAGTTTGCGTTACCGTAACGTTGTTGTCAGGGCAATTATTAGCAGTATTAGCTTTAGTAGTGTAGTTGGCCAGGTTAGCGCAATCATTTAACGTGAGATCTGAAAATGTGTTGATGAATTTAGGTACGCTTTGCACTTTGACCGGTACATCAGCACTTACCACCTGACAGCTATTTGTGCCTATATTACCTTCGTCAACCGGTGGGTTTAAACCTCCTATTAGCGTTGTAACTAAACCGTCTATTGTAACCTTTCTAATATAATTTCCATCAACAACAATAAAGTTTCCGCAAATGTCGCGTGTTACGTAAGAGATCAAGGTAAATCGTGCCGCCGATCCGCGCCCATCGACCGATCCCCCCACACTTCGCGAGCCCGCAATAATCGTCGCCGTGCCATTTTTCGATACTTTGGTTAACTCGCCAAAACCGCCATAAATAAGATCGCCATTCGGCAAAAATAAAGTACACTCAGGCTGTGCATGATAAATGGTTGTAAAATCGTTATTTTGTGATGAATAAGTGTGCGGGTCAAAAAAAATGGAAACCTCACCCAATGGAGTGATTTTTTTAACAAAAACTTCATCTTGCACTGTAGGTCCTCTTCGGGCACACACATACAGGTTGCCCTGATTGTCTAATGAAAGGCCGGATATCGACCCTTCCATGGCAATTATAAATCCTTCTTTATTTCTTAGTGTTGTAACATTACCCTCCGGAGATATTTTCCTAATATAATTATACGTGCCTTCTGATACATACATATTACCGGTTTTATCCATTGTAAGCAGTCCCGGGTAATAAAAACTGGCAGATTGCGCGTCGCCGTCTTTTACAAACGCTTGTCCTGTGCCCGCATATGTACTGACGGTGCCATATTTGTCCAGCTTGCGAATGAGCTTGTTTTGACTATCAGCGAAAAATAAATTGCCTAATGAATCGCAAACCATCCCACCGGGGCTAGAAATACCAAGACCTGCACTTCTGCCTTGTCCGTTCCTTGCATCAGGTAATCCATCTCCAGCGAAAAATGAAAAATGCCCATTAGGTTCAAATTTTCGCATAATTCCGATCCCCGAATCTCCGGAAAACAGATTGCCGCTTTGGTCATAAACTAAACCTCCAAAACTTTTATATCCAAGGGCGCCCGAATTTGTCTTTTCGATACCGCCATTGGTGAAACCCACAACATTTACCGTATTTTTCCCCGTGGTGCTACAATCAAAAGATGCCGGTTTGAATTTGAATTTCATCACAGAGTCTGTCGGATTGTAAACGGCAGCAAGTGAGTCAACAACAACCTTATGTTTACCCTGATCATCTAATTTTAAGATTATAGGCGGAGTTTTAGGTGTTAAAGCAGGGAATTGCGCATACGATACTAAAGCGTACAGACAAATAAGTACCGTTAATAATTGTGCACGAAGTAAGCCCGCTAAAGGCATTGGCAGAATAGGTTTAAGATGCCATAATTGGTTAAGTTAAATGTAGCACCTTTATATGAACTTTCATATAGGCCTAAAACAACAAATCCCCCCGGCGAAAGCCGGGAGGATTTGTTGTTAGCTTAAGCAATTATTATTTGCTGTGGCTTTTTTTGCTTCCGCTGCTCATTGTTTTTGCTGCAGCTGATTTTTCACTTTTTGATGTTGTTGAGCTTTTCAAATCTTTTGAAGCTTCTGATTTTGAATTTGATTTTGCAGTTGCCATAATCGTGTTTATTTTTAGTTGTGAACGTTAATACATAAACCAGGCCAAACTGCAATAATTTTTCTCTGTCAGAAATTTATTTGCTTAACTCTGCAAAATATTTATGAAACAGGGGTAAAGTCTCAATGCCTTTGTAATAATTGAAAATGTCGTATTTCTCATTAGGTGAGTGCAATGCGTCGCTGTCGAGACCAAATCCCATTAGTACAGTTTTCAATCCCAATTCTTTTTCAAATAAAGCTACAATAGGTATGCTGCCACCTCCGCGAGTTGGTATTGGTGCTTTGCCAAAAGATTCTGTAATGGCTTTTTGTGCTGCTTTGTAGGCAATACTGTCTGTTGGAGTAACCACCGGCTCGCCGCCGTGATGCGGTGTAACTGTCACTTTAACGCTTTTAGGCGCTATCTTCTCAAAGTGGTCTGTAAATAATTGCGTGATCTTCTCTGACGACTGATTAGGAACCAGGCGCATAGAGATCTTTGCATTAGCTTTTGATGGCAATACCGTTTTAGCACCTTCGCCAATATAGCCACCCCAGATTCCGTTTACTTCGAGGGTAGGGCGGGTACCGGTACGCTCTAACGTGCTGTAACCTTTTTCGCCCCAAAGCTCATTTACTTTAAGGTCATTTTTGTACTCATCCTCGTTATATGGGGCGCTGTTCAGTTCGCTTTTTTCCTGGTCGGTTAGCTCGATCACATCCCCATAAAAACCCGGAACGGTTATGTGGTTATTCTCGTCGTGTAGGCTCGCGATCATCTTAGTAAGAATGGTGATAGGGTTTGCTACCGCACCGCCGTACACACCTGAATGCAGATCGCGGTTTGGGCCAACAACTTCTACTTCGAGATATGATAAGCCCCGCAAGCCGGTTTCTAACGACGGATTTTCCATGCTCAGCATAGACGTATCAGATATCAGCACGATGTCCGCCTTTAGCTTCTCTTTGTTGTTCTTTACAAATATGCCCAGGTTCGATGAGCCTACTTCTTCTTCGCCCTCAATCATAAATTTGATGTTACAAAGCAAGGTATCCGTTTGCATCATCAACTCAAATGCTTTAACATGCATATAAAACTGGCCTTTGTCGTCGCAGGCACCACGGGCGTAGATCTTTCCATCGCGGACTGTCGGTTCAAACGGCGGGGTTTTCCATAGTTCCAGCGGATCCGGTGGCTGTACATCATAGTGGCCATAAACCAGCACAGTTGGCTTTGTACTATCAATTATCTTTTCACCGTAAACGATGGGGTAGCCCGCGGTTGGGCACACTTCTACATTATCTGCACCGGCATCTTTTAACTTCCCGGCAACATGGTCTGCAGTCGCCAATACGCTGTCTTTGTATTTTGGGTCGGCACTTACAGACGGAAAGCGCAGTAACTCAAACAGCTCTTCCAAAAAACGGTCGCGGTTTTTATCTATATAAGATCTAATCTGTTCCATAATAATAGGTTTGCAGCAAATATATCGATACACCTAATAAAACCATTTGGCTTGTTTAAATAAATGCTTAAGCCGGCTATTTTTGTAATCAGAATTTTACTGCAACACCCCCAAAATTTTGACATTGCAAAAATTTTATTCTAAGTATCTTGCCTGCATTAAAAGACAATGCTAATTGTAGTGCCGTTTAGCTGTACACTTTCAAGATGATGCATTTAAAAAGAATTGTATTTTTTCTTTTCATCTCTTTTATTCCGTTTGGTTATGTTTTGGCGCAAACAACCACACCGGGCACCCCTCAAGGCCCAATACCCGCCCCGGTTGTAATTCCATTGGCCGGCCAGCAACCCAGCTGCAGCGCGGCGTCAAAATTTTATGCAAAGGATAGTATCATAATAACCGCGTTCGGTGCCAGCACCGTTCATGGTATGTACGGTTATAATTTCGAAGATCCGCTTAAACAGTATCTGGAACATTGTTATACCGGCAAGAAAATAGATATTACCAACAACGGCATCCCGGGGGAGACCAGCACAATAGCCAGGCCCAGATTTGCACCTGCAATTGCAGGGCGTACAGGGTTTGTATTGATCCTGATAGGCCTGAATGACGCCATAGCTTTGGCGAATAAGAAGATGACCATACAGGAGACAACGGCTAATATGCGTTATTTCGTAAAGACCGCATTAGATGCCAACCTGATACCCATTATAGGCACTATACAATTTGTGAATGATCAGAACAATGATTTTTACAAACTGGTAAATCAATATGTTAAGCAGATCAACAACATATATAAGCGTATAGCTGCTGACAATCACTTGCTGATAGCTGACATCAATAAAGATGTTGGTCGGGATTTTTCTTTATATAATGCGGATGGTGTTCACCCCAACCAACGCGGATTTGAGGTTTTGGCTTATGACTGGTTCGATGGGATAAACCGTGCCATTGAAGAAAAGTTGTTGTTGATCGGGCTTGACCAGAATTTTCCTAACCCAGCTAATCAAAGCACTACAATAAGTTTTAGCTTATCTCAGGCCGGTAGGGTAGTGATAGACCTTTATAATATAACAGGTCTTAAAGAGAAAGGACTTTACGATGAATATCAGAGTTCCGGTTATCACCAGTTTACGGTTTCGACCGCTGATTTGGCGCCGGGCATTTATATATATTCAATGCAAGTGGGGGGCAGGCGCCTGAGTAAAAAGTGTATTGTAGTGCGCTAATTAATCTGCAGATGAGATATCGCTTTTCTCGGCGCTAAAGCCTTTGCCGGCAAATTCTGCTTTTTCTATCTTAATAGTTTTTACTTCTGCTTTAGTATCCAGGTTCTTTGCCACAGATAGTGCTGTGATACCTGATATGATTATAATTGCTGCGGCTATGATGAATTTTTTCATGACTTTGAATTTCTGCTCGTTAAAGAGAATAATTATTTAAGATCAGCCTGACCAACAGCCTGTTTAGCCAAATCAGCTTGACCAACATCTTGTTTAGCTAAGATCTGCCTGACCAACATCTTGTTTAGCCAAATCAGCTTGACCAACATCTTGTTTAGCTAAGTCTGCCTGACCAACATCTTGTTTAGCAAGATCAGCTTGACCAACATCTTGTTTAGCTAAGTCTGCCTGACCAACATCTTGTTTAGCAAGATCAGCCTGACCAACATCTTGTTTAGCGAAATCAGCCTGACCAACGTCTTGTTTAGCAAGGTCTGCCTGACCAACATCTTGTTTAGCTAAGTCTGCCTGACCAACATCTTGTTTAGCAAGATCAGCCTGACCAACATCTTGTTTAGCTAAGTCTGCCTGACCAACATCTTGTTTAGCCAAATCTGCCTGACCAACATCTTGTTTAGCGAAATCAGCCTGACCAACGTCTTGTTTAGCAAGGTCTGCCTGACCAACATCTTGTTTAGCGAAATCAGCCTGACCAACGTCTTGTTTAGCAAGGTCTGCCTGACCAACATCTTGTTTAGCAAGATCAGCCTGACCAACATCTTGTTTAGCTTTAGATGCGTTGACGCTTGAGTTAGTGCTTGCGAATGAAGTGAATGATGCTGAAAGAACAATTGCTGATGCTATGATTAATTTTTTCATGACCTTATATATTGAGGGGGTATTAATTATTGAGTTGATTGATAATGATGATTGATAAATTATTTGATGTCTGCCTGGCCTACGTCTTGTTTTGCGTGGTTATCTGCCTGTCCAACGTCTTGTTTAGCAAAATCAGCTTGTCCAACATCTTGCTTAGCTAAGTCTGCCTGACCAACATCTTGTTTAGCCAGATCAGCTTGCCCTACGTCTTGCTTAGCCAGATCTGCTTGACCGATATCTTGTTTTGCTTTTGAAGCGAAGTGTAGAGTATCAAGGTTTGCGAATGAGCTGAAAGATGCTGTAAGAATTAATGCTGTTGCTATGATGAATTTTTTCATGATTTTATATGCTATATATATTTGACGTTATGATTAATAAAATGGTTGTGTGATACTTATTTAATATCTGCCTGGCCAATATCCATTCTGTTGCTATGCGCAGGTGCAAAGTCGGCTTGGTCGTTGTTGCTGATCAGTTTCTCTGCGTGAGCGTTAGTGCGGGCAACCGCGTTGTTTTGATAAGTGATGAAGCTTAAAGAAGCTGTTAAAGTGATTGCTGCTGCGATGATGAATTTTTTCATGACTTTATATTTTTAATATTTTATGATCTGTTTGATGATTACTTTTTAGTTGATGTCTGCCTGGGCAATGTCTAAGCGGTGGCCGCTTACAGCGCCAAGGTCTAACATGGTTTCGTAGTTAACGCCCTTTTTTATGGCGCTTTTTAAATTGGATTTCGAACCACCTTCGTTGATATAAAAGCCGACAGATGCGGTTACTACTACTGCTGTGGTGATAATGATTTTTTTCATTGCTTAAATATTTTCCTGGTTGTGATTGCTCTTGTTAATTAGTTACCTGCGTCTGCCTGGCCTATGTCCATTTTGTGGCCGCGGTTAAAAGGCATGTCCAGATTTGCTGCGGCGCTTAATTTTTGCGCCTTCAATACTTCCACGGTGTCAGAATTCACGGTCTGTTTAGCATAAAAACTTAGCGATGCTGCCAGCATAATGCCTGTTGTAATGATGAATTTTTTCATGGTTTTATTTTTTTTTTCTGCTTAAAATCTTTTTTTCTTCACTCGTATTTGCTCTGCCGGCGGTGAAAGCGTCATTGACTGCTTCCTTTGTTTTATTTAACGCCTCGGGCAAAAGCCTCAATTTTCCGTTCTTTTTATGCGCTCACGTCTTATTTTTTCAAATTTCACCAATGTCTTTTCGCAAGTAAAACACGCTGATCAATCAGCTGGTAAAAATTTAAATATATAAAACTACGATTATTAACTGTCTGATAATCAGATACTTAACAATGCAAATGTAATAATGTTTTCCCAATAGCCAAAAAAAATAAATTTTTTTGGACCGTACTATTTCACCCCGTGAATAGCATGAATTGGATTATTGTTAATTTTTTATAACTTTCAACATAATTTGTACGTATAAGTGAATAAATGAAAAAACTTTTACTCCTGATACTTTTTACTATTTGTTTATTTCCTGTATACGCAAGTTATACAGAAGAAGTTACATCTGATACTGCACAAGTAAACAAATTAAATGACGATGGTTACGCGATGCGTAAATCTGACCCCGAACAGACCATTGCCATGGGTACCAAAGCATTAAAGCTTGCACAGGATTTAAAGTTTCAAAACGGCATTGGCGAGTCGTATAGGGTGATTGGCGTAGGGCGCTCTTACAATGACGAGCCGGAGAAAGCGATAGAAAGTTACCTTAACGCTCTAACCTATTTTTTAGCTACAAAAAATTTATCGGGCCAGGCAAAAGTCTATAATAATATCGGCAACCTGTATCGTGATAACGATTTTGAGAAAGCCCTTGAGTATCTGCGCAAATCACTTCAGATAGCTCAGGCGCTGAACAATGAAAACCTTATCGCTTCTTTATATTTAAATATTGGTAACGTTTATTACCGCCAGAAAAATTTCTACGCGGCGTTAACCAACTATCAGAAAAGCGACGAGCTGTTTAAAAAGTTAAAAAACCAGGAATTTGAGGTAACCTGCATGCAGAATATCGGGGTTATCTATTTTAATCTCGGTCAATATGACAAAGCAGAGAACCTGCTTCTTAAAAGTAATGAAGCCACTAAGGCGGCTAACATGCCGCAGCAAATTGCCAGTATAGACCTTACCTTATCATCGCTTTACATTGCTAAAGGCGACTTTGATAAAGCCGAAAAATTCGTAGAAGAAGGTATAAGCTATGCCGAAATTGTCAAAGGCAAACAGTTATTGTCAGACTTTACGTACACATCTTATCAGCTTGAGGTCAGACGTAAGAACTACGAGAAAGCGTTAAGATACTTACAGAAGATCTATACCAAAGACAGTACAGACTTCCAGAACTATGTTTCTGCCCGTATAAAATTGCTGCAGATAAAGCACCGTGCAGAGGCTAAAGAGCAGGAAAATGCTAATACAATATTGAAGCAAAAGAACGACCGTTATTTCTTTTTCGGTGTCACCGCGGTGGCTATACTGCTTGTGGTTGTGATAATCTTGCTTACCAATAACATTAAACGTAAGGCGTTAACTAACCAGCGGTTAACAGATCTTAACTCCGAAGTATCGCGGCAAAAGGACAACCTGGATCGTGTTAATCATCACCTTGAAGAGATCATAGATGAGCGTACCAAAGACCTGCAGGTGAAGAATAAAAAGTTATCAGAATACTCGTCTTATCTCTCGCATCAAATACGAGGCCCTATTGCCACACTTAAGGGGTTAATTAACCTGGAGAAAGAAGGATTGGTTAATAAAGAGGAATGCTTTAATATGATGGATAAGTGCGTGTCTGAGATCGACAACAAGATCATGGATATGAGCGATATGCTGCACGACCCCGAACGCACCAGCATGTTACCCGAATGATGGTAACGAAGAGTGTATTTTAGCGCCGATAAGGCCTATATAAACGCAAAAACGGGCGATCATCTCAAGTATCAATACCTGACGGTGGCCCTTCTTAAATCCTTCAGTTTCAAAGGCGAAGGTTTTTTTGCCTGCCGTAACGAAGTATTGAACCTCGCCCTTTCGCGGTTTAAACTTCGACTTTGTAAACTTAAAGGCACCAACCTTTAGGTTCGACTTTGGGTCATGAATAGTACCTTTCTTAGTTGCCGTAGCAGTGCTTGCAGGAAGCGATATCATGTAGTTAGACATATGGTCGGTTTTAGTCTCTCAGATAAGACACAATTATCAAACCACTAATAGGTGTTTACACAACTAACGCCGGCGGAAGCAATCTGTTAATTTTTAGAACGAAAATTTTATCTTGAGTAGTAAAATTTAATCGAAACGAAATATTTAAACGAGGGTGACCAGACCGGTGCAAAAAAAATGTACTTACAAAGTGTTGCAAAAACCTGACACTTTATAAGTACAATAAGATAACCTTTTTAGGAGCGGTTATTTATACGGCCATGGCCGGGATGATATATACTTCTTCGTAAAGCTCAATTACTTTGCGGCGCAGCTTAGCAATCTCAGACTCGCGGTCTTGCAAACGTTTTTGTACAAAGTTTAACTGTATCAATTGCGGTTCTGCGCGCTCTTCCTGTAACGTAATTAAATGAGGAACGCCAACTTCAAAGATCTGTGCAATTTGCTCAAGCCTTGACAAGTTGATATCTGTAACACCTGTTTCTATTTTAGAAAAAGCAGGCACAGAAATGCCAAGTCTCGACGCTACATCGTCCTGGCTCCAGTTGCGGTTGCGACGTAAAACGCGAATGTTTTTGCCTATCGCTTTGTTAGTGTTTTCTTTAGGAGTGCTCATTAGTTTAGTTTATTAGTAGAAAGGGTATGTTCTACTAACCAAACTGAGTGCCAGTGCTAAAAACAGCGTAATTGCTTCAAAAACAGGGTTTAACTAATTTAAAGTGGGTATTTGCTTTCCCAATGCCCTGCAAATGAGTGGGGAATTTTTTGAGAATTCCCCAATTAGTCTTCCACAATCCGCAGCTTGGCAAACTTAAGCAGCAGTTGCTTTTGGCCTATTTCTTTAAAGAAGATGGTTGCTTTTACGTCGGGTTTGTAGCCTTCTAATACCTGCACTTTACCATAGCCAAAACGTTCATGCTCCACTTCCATACCAACTTGCAGTTTTGATGTGTCGGAAGGTGCAAAGCCTTCAGACGGAACGTGTGCCTTAGCTAAGATAGACGTAGTTTTTACCGCCGCAGGTTTAGGCTTGGAGAAGCTATCGGTGTTGCGGCTCCAGGCTTTACGGTCGTCATCAAAAAATGGATTTGCAGTTGGCGCCGGCTTGGCTGTGAAATCCAGCTCGAGGTATTGGGCATCTATTTCATCCAAAAATCGGCTCGGTTCGCAGCTGATCAACGTGCCGAATTTAAAACGGGAAGTAGCATAGCTGATGGTGAGCTTGCTTTCCGCCCGGGTTACAGCCACATAAAATAGCCGGCGCTCTTCTTCAAGGTCGCTGCGCGAATTGAGCGACATTTGCGATGGAAAAAGGTTTTCTTCTAAACCAACAACATTTACTTGCTTAAATTCCAGGCCCTTGCTGCTATGTATGGTCATTAATGATACTGTATCGGCATCCTTGTTTTTATCATTGTCGTCATTAGTAAGCAGGGCTACATCCTGCATAAATACATCCAGTCCTTTTTCCTCGATATCCTCACGTTCAGAAAACTCTTTGATACCGTTGAGCAATTCCTGAATGTTCTCATAGCGGTTTAGGCCTTCAACAGATTTATCTTCGTACAGGTCTTTTAATAAGCCCGAGTGCTGCGCGATGTGCAAAGCAGCGTCATAAGCCGATAACGTTTTGGTGATCACCTGGAAGCTCTGGATCATGGTACCAA